>CACLWL010000044.1 GCA_902610655.1 uncultured Pelagibacteraceae bacterium | reverse complement strand
ATGTTTGGTACTTTTAAATTTGAATTCTGCAAATTTCTGAACTAATTCTTTAATTGCATTTTCAACGTTATATTTTTTTTTAAATCCAAATTTAATCAATTTGCTTGAGTCTTGTCTGTATGATCTAGGATCGTTTGTCTTTTTGATAATTTTTATTTTTGTAGGAGTAATTTTACTAATTTTTTTGGCTAAATCTAATATCTTTAAATTTTCAAAACCTGCGTTATATGCACCTGATGGAAGGTTTTTTTCCAAAAAAAAATTAAACACGCTGCATAAATCTTTGATGTGAATATTCGGTCTTATCTGATTTCCTCCAAAAACAGTTATTTGTTTTTTGGTAAATGCCTGAAATGTGAGAAGATTAACACTTATGTCTAAACGCATATTTTCAGAAAAACCACAAACTGTTGCAGGTCTTATGCAGTACACTTTAATATTATTCTTATAGCTCATTAATATTTGTTCTGCTATCATCTTGGATTTATTATAATCACTTATTGGGAGTAAGCTTAAATCTTCTGTTACCTTTTTTTCTTTTTTAACCCCATAAACACTGCCTGAGCTAGCGTAAATAAACTTTTTAACTTTACAGTGAATAGCATGTTCAATAACTTTTTTCGTAAACAAAACATTTACATCCCACGTAAGTCTTGCATCGATTAACGCTGATGGGTCATTAGCAATGTTAGCTAAATGTATAATCGCGTAGTATCCTGATAAATTAATTTTGTCTATATTATTAATATTTGTTCTTTGTACCTTAAGATTTTTGATTTTTCCCTTAAAATAGTTCCCAAACCATTGGGTATCTATTACAGTAACTTTATAACCATATTGAAGTAGATTTTTTACTAAAACAGTTCCGACATATCCGCATCCTCCGGTTACTAGTATTTTAATATTTTTTTTTTTCATTAAATCTTACTTCAAGTTATATATTACTAGTTTCTCTAATTGTTCTTTTGTTAATATTTTTGAGTTACCAAACTCTTTAAGCGTTTCTGCTGCACAAAGTGAACCTGTATATAAAGCTAACTCAGCGTTTTCAGTAACTGAATTAATAATTGAAAAAATTGATAAAAACAAATCTCCAGAACCAACTTTATCCTTAATAACAGACCCAAAAGCGGGTGCTTTAATAAATTTCTTTAGTTTTGTATTATAAAACAGTGCTCCCTCATTTCCCTGTGTAACTATTACATTTCGAGCTCTAAGGTGTTTTGCCAACCTTTTTATTAATAATCTACTGGGGCTATCTTTATCTCTCATTTCATTCCTCATTTCACTCTCATTAATTAAAACAAGATTTGGGTTCTTATATTTTTGAATAGTGTGTAACCCATTATTATTTGCATTTATCTGACAGTTAACTGAAATATTTTTTGCATTTTTAGAAATAAATGAAGAAATTTTTTTAGTAAGAAATCCGTGTCCATAGTCAGAAATAATAACAAGGTCAAATTTTGAAATATTTTTTTTTAATATATTTAAAACTTTGTTTTCATCAATTTTGTTTAATTGTTGGTCGTTTATATTATATACACCTAACATTTTAGTATTACTTGCCTCATCTACGTATCTCATTTTCAAGATTGTTGGCGAAGATTTTTTAAATAAGTAATTAATATTAATTCCTTTTAAGTAATTATTTACAGATTTTAAATATTCTTTTTTTTCACCAAGACAGGTTAAAAAAGATATATTTTTTGAATATGAGACTATTTGTTTTGCTATAGCTGCGGCTCCCCCAATGCAATCAGATTTAAATTTTTCTGATAATACCAACATTGGTTCTTTTCCTGATTTACCAACAACTTCGCTAAATATATATCTATCAATTATTGTCTCTCCAATAACAAGTATTTTTTTTGATTTAATTGAGTTAAAAATTTTAACTATTCCTTCAGAAGTAATTTTATTTTTTAAGTTGTTTAAAAATTTTATTTTTTTTGAGTTTTGAGTATCTAGTTTGTTAATTATTTTGCTTGAGCTAAAAGTTGCTCCATCAGAAAAGATTAATTTTACATTATTTTTAAAAC
>CACLWL010000043.1 GCA_902610655.1 uncultured Pelagibacteraceae bacterium | reverse complement strand
TACAATAATTTAAATAATCTTTAGCGCCTGCATTTCTAATTAATGATGGGTTTGTTGTAAAACCTTTTACTATTTTTTTTTTAGTAAATTTATTTACTGTTTTAATATCAGCAATGTCACAAAAAATTTTTGTGCTCAAATGTTTTCCTTACAGGCTTTTAGTTATTTCCTCGGTCATTTTTTTTGCGTCTGCAAATAACATTAAAGTATTTTCTCTATAAAATAAATCATTATCTATTCCCGCATAGCCCGGGGAAAGACTTCTTTTAACAAATAATACTGATTTAGATTTTTCCACGTCTAAAATAGGCATTCCATATATTGGACTTTGAGGATCAGTTTTTGCAACTGGATTTGTTACATCATTGGCACCAATTACATATGCCACATCACAATTTGCAAAATCATTATTTATATCTTCCAATTCAAAAACTTCATCATATGGAACATTTGCCTCTGCAAGTAAAACGTTCATATGTCCAGGCATTCTTCCCGCAACTGGATGAATTGCATAAGATACTTTAACTCCATTTTTTTTGAGTGAGTCGACCATTTCTCTTAATGCATGTTGGGCTTGAGCTACAGCCATACCATATCCTGGCACAATAATCACAGAGGATGCATTTTTCATTAGAAATGCTGCATCATCAGCATTACCATTTTTAACAGGTTTTTGCTCTTTTGACACAGATTTTGCACTTTCCTCTGTTGCACCCCATCCACCTAGAATTACATTAAAGAAAGATCTATTCATACCTTTGCACATTATGTAGGATAATATTGCACCTGATGAACCTACAAGAGCACCTGTAATTATTAATGCACTATTTTCTAATGTAAAACCTATACCTGCGGCAGCCCAACCAGAATAAGAATTTAACATCGATATAACAACTGGCATATCTGCACCACCGATTGGAATAATTAAAAGAATGCCAACTAGAAACGAAATTGCAATTAAAGTCCAAAATAAATATTCTTGTTGAGTATTACAAAGATAAATTATCAAACCAATTAGTGATATTCCTAATGCAAGATTTAAAAAATGTTGTCCGATAAATGTAATTGGTGATCCTGACATCAAACCTCTTAGTTTAAGAAATGCAATTACAGATCCGGTAAAAGTTATTGCGCCTATAGCTGCTCCTAGTGACATTTCAATTAAACTTGCAATTTTTATATTTCCTGGAGACCCTAAATTAAATACTTCTGGGTTTAAAAATGCGGAAATAGCAACAAATACAGCTGCGAGACCTACAAGACTGTGAAATCCAGCTACAAGTTCAGGCATAGCCGTCATCGGTATTTTAAAAGCTATAAATGCTCCTATTGATCCACCTAATAATAGAAAAATTAATAAAAATATAAATCCAGTTGAGAAATTACCTATAGAAATAATAGTAACACCGATAGCTATAACCATTCCTATAATTCCAAAAAGATTTCCTCTTCGTGAAGTTTCTGGTGACGAAAGACCTCTCAACGCTAATATAAAAAGTACTCCTGATATTAAATAAAATATAGCTAAAAGATTTGCAGACATTTTTACTTATCTTTCTTTTTTTTTTTATACATTGCTAACATTCTATGAGTTACTAAAAATCCACCAAAAATATTAATTGCTGCTAGAATTATGGCTAAAAATCCAAATATATTAGCAGTATCAAAAATATTACTATTTTCACCTGCTAAAGCAGCAACTATTGCACCAACAATAATTACTGATGATATTGCATTTGTAACTGACATTAGTGGGGTATGAAGTGAAGGTGTTACGCTCCAAACAACATAATATCCTACAAAAATTGCCAATATAAATATACTTAATCTAAAAATAAAAGGATCTATTTCCATACTACTTAACTAATGTTTTTAAAATTATTTCATCTTCCATATTAATATTTATTTTATTATTTTTTTTATCATAAAGATTTAAAACAAAGTTAAATAGGTTTTTCGCATACAAATTTGACGCCGATACAGGAAGTTTATTAAGTATAACACTTTCACCTACAATCATTACGCCATTTTTCTCTACAATCTCATCGACTTTTGTAAATGCTGCATTACCTCCTTGAGAAGC
>CACLWL010000042.1 GCA_902610655.1 uncultured Pelagibacteraceae bacterium | reverse complement strand
AAATTTTCATCGAAATCTAAAACCTCATTTATATATTTTTTATAAAATTTTAATTTTTTTTTATTATTAATTTTTCGTGCAGATGTATTAAGAAATTTCTCTGGTACATTAGATTTAAGTGTGATTTTTTTGAAACAAGGTTCATTTTTTTTCCATCCCATTTTATTTAAATAATTTGCAGCTGAAGCAAATGAATCTGAATTACTTTTTAATTCAATTAAATTATTACCGTTATAATCAATTGCATATTTTTCAATTGTAGAAGGCATAAATTGGAAATTTCCGAATGCACCTGCCCAAGAACCATATAAGATAGCGGGGTCGACTATTTCCTGATCAATTAATTTTAAAATAGTTAATATTCTCATTTCTTGCAGCTAAATAAAGAAGTAAATCCGAAACAATATGAAGATCAGATTTTTTATTTAATATAAATTTTCGAATTAACTCGGAATTCTTATTTCCTCCTGGTTCTCTTAGATTAATAAATTTAATTTTTTTTTTTTTTAAATAATTTAATACGTTTTTAATGTGGGTAGTTTTGCCGGAACCTTCTATACCTTCAAATACAATTATGGGCTTTTTATACATCGCCCCATATTAAATAATTGACAGATTTTGCTATTCTTGTAAATAAATTAACTTTTTTAACCTCACTGATAGAAAATATTTTTCTTTCATCAATTAATTCTTTTTTATAATATATTTTAAGTAACCCAATTTCCTGATCTTTAATTATTGGTGCTTTAATAGGACCATCATATTCTACCATAACTTTTAAATCCTTTTTTCTACCCTTTTTAATAGTTTTATATATATCATCTTTGACATATCCATTAACCTTAGTCTGTTTACCAAGCCAAACATCAAATTCAGAAATACTTTCTTTATTTTGTGATATTTTAATTGTATCAAAATTAGTAAACCCCCACATATGCAGCTTCATTGATTCTTTAGATCTATCTTTTTTTGTTTTAAATCCACTAGAAACTGCAACCAATCTTCTACCATTTCTTTCGACAGATGAGGCTAAAGAATATTTTTCTACAGCGAGGTATCCAGTTTTAATGCCGTCAGCTCCAATATTTTTATATAATAAAGGGTTTCTATTTCCTTGTGTTATGGGGTCACCTCCAGTTCTATCCCATGTAAATTCCTTCTCATTAAAATATCTATAATAATTTGGAAAATTTTGAATTAGATAATTAGACATTATTAAAATATCCTTCAAAGTTGAATAATTATCAGGGTCGTTTATCCCAGACGAATTTGAAAAATTTGTATTTTCCATACCTATTTCTTTTGCCTTAGACGTCATTATCAAAGCAAATTCTTCTTCTGAACCAGCGATACCCTCAGCTAGTGCGATACAAGCATCATTTCCAGATGCTACGATTATTCCTCTCAGTAAATTCTCAACAGATACTTGATCACCTACCATAATAAACATAGAAGAATATCCTGCTGTAGATAGTTTCCATGCTTTTTCTGAAACTAAAAATTTATCATCTAAGCTGATTTCGTTATTTTTGAGCATTTCAAAAGCTATTATACTTGTCATTATTTTTGTCATTGAAGCAGGGTATATTTCTCTATCGGCATCTTTTTCGTATAAAATTTCACCTGATAAGAAATCCTGCAAAATTACCGAAGGTGCTTTTATATCGAATGAATATGCCTTAAAATTAATTGAAAGGAAAAGAATTGAAAATATAATTTTTGTTTTAAACATTTTTAATAATTTCTATGTTTTCAAAGTTAAACTTTTCAAGTTTATTATATTCTTTTTGAAGAGACTTCAAATCTAAATAAGGGCCCAAAATAACTCTAAACTTATTTTTTGATAATTCCCGTATATATACATTTTTAATAGTTGATTCATTAATAATCCTATTCCTCATAATTTTCGCAGAATCGATAAAGTAAAAATCAGCAATTTTAATAAAGTAATTAAATTTTTGATTATTAGTATTAGTTTGTTTTTTACTAGACTGATTAAGATCATTAACTGTAATTTTGTCAACAGGAGCCTTGTTTGCAACCTTTTTTTCTTCTTCAAACATTTTTGTTTTTTTTGCTATAAAGGCGCTATTATGAATTATCTCTTCTATTATAATATATGGTTCTTCTAAACTTATTTCGAGTTCTGACGCTATTCTTTTTGAAACAACAGAATTATTAAAATTTGGATAGATTGAATTTCTTCCAACTTGAGCAATTAAACTTTTATTATTAATTGGATTAAACAGTTTAACAGAGGTTCCTTTATTTAAATTTTTTTGAAATATAATTAAATCTCTATCATTCATTTTTTTGTTTATTATTTTCTCAA
>CACLWL010000041.1 GCA_902610655.1 uncultured Pelagibacteraceae bacterium | reverse complement strand
TTAAATCATCTTTTAACTCAACATTATCTTCTTTAATTATATTTTTAATTCTATTTAATATTTCAGGACCAACATTTTGTCTGGCGGCTTTTTTTAGAGATTTAATATCTGTATCAAATGCTCCAACTTTATAATCTAACTCTAACTTTAAACCTTTCAGTTGTCCTATAAATTGATTGTTTATCATTACTTTTTTTCCCTCTAATATTTTTGTATCAAAAGTGATGTCTTGTTTTAAACCTCTCGCTAAAACACTTGCTCTTTTATCAATAAAACTTTTTATTAATTCATCATGTAGTCTGTCAGACAATTTATCTTCAAGATTTTTTGTTCTCTCAACCCAGTAATCTTGGTTTTCTACCCAGTTTATTTTATTAGACACATATGACCAGGTTCTTACATTTGCTATTCTGTTTGAGATAGAGTCTACATTTCCTTCTATTTTATCTAAACTTGATAATTGTTCCTTCATATAAGTGTTTGAAATTCGACCTGGTTTTTTTCTTAAGAAATTAAATACTTTTCCAACAACCTCAAGATGATTTCCATAAGTTTTCTTTACAAAATCAGGTATCTGACAACATTCCCACAATAATTTTAATTCATTTTTATTATTATAAATTTCTAATTTCTCTATACCTTTTAAAATATGTTTTAAAACTTTTTCATCTTCACACTCAGGACTCCTTTTAAGCCAAGCTTTATTTGGTTTTTCTTCAAGAGATTTTATCAAACTATTACCATTTCGAAAATTTAATTTAGAATTTCGCCAGAATATAGTTTGAATATCATCGAACTTATGATTTTCTAAAAGTTCTACTTCTTCAGCGCCAATTTCCCCACAATCTCCAGTAATTCCAAATGATCCATCATTTAGATATCTTCCTGCTCTTCCAGAAATTTGACCTATTTCAGAAACTTTTAATCTTCTAAGTTTTTTACCATCAAATTTTTTTAGGTTTGAAAAATAAACATTATCTAAATCCATATTTATTCCCATTCCAATTGCATCAGTAGCAACTAGATAATCTACGTCACCAGATTGGTACAGTTCTACTTGAGAATTTCTAGTTTTAGGGCTTAAAGAACCCATTACAATTGCAGCTCCACCCTTTTGTCTCCTGATTAGTTCTGCTATTGCATAAACCTCCTCGGCAGAAAAAGCAATAATTGCACTTTTCCTTTCAATTCTGGAAATTTTTTTATGGCCAGAGTAAGTTAGTTTTGAAAGCCTTTTTCGATTAATATATTCAACGTCTTCCTCCAGTTTTTCTATTATATTCCTCATCGAACTCGACCCCATGAACATAGTAGTCTTCTCACCTCTTAAGCTTAATAATCTCTCAGTAAATATATGTCCTCTTTCATGATCACCTGCCATCTGAATTTCATCAATTGCAACAAAATCTAATTTTTTATCAATTGGCATCGACTCTACTGTACAAAAAAAATATTTAGCGTTTGATGGTATAATCTTTTCCTCTCCAGTAATTAAAGCAACTTTATTTGGATCAATTTTTTTAATTACTTTGTCATAAACTTCTCTTGCCAAAAGTCTTAATGGGAAACCCATCATCCCACTATCGAATGACAGCATAGTTTCAATAGCCAAAAATGTTTTTTCCAGTATTTGTTGGACCAAGAACTGCAACTATTTTATTTTTATTCATTTCTATAATTTGTATGTAATTATAAATGACAACTATATGTTGTTACCTCTTTAGAACAAAAATGGACTAAAACAAGTCCGAATCGGTCTATAAAAAGTTCTCATATTAAGAATTTATAAGATTATTTTAGCAGAATTAAAATGAATATCTACCTTTACTTAGGCAATGATTTATTCCTCAAAATTTTCCATACCCCAGAGGCTGTAGCTATTATTTTTCCATTACATTCTAAATCACAAACTAAAAAAATCATAGATTTTGTTTTCTTTGAAATAGTAGCTGTACCAAAAATTTCATCTCCTTCTTTAGTTGGAGTAATGAATTTAATATCTAAAGCAATCGTTACGCATGGATTATTTTCAACTGAACTATGTGCAGCTGAACCACATCCAGCATCAATAATTGAAGCAATATATCCACCATGTGTTATACCAGCTCTATTAAGGTGATTTTGAGTAATTTTGGTTTTGAATTGGAATTCACTTTCAGATATTTTTTTGATTAATAAACCTCCATTATGCCTCATAAAACCAGATTTCGTACTAATTTGTTTGAAATTATCTGACATAAATTAAATTAAAAAAGTGGTTAATAACAAAAATATCAAAACTATAAAAAAAAATAAAAAAACTGATTTTTGTAAAGATATTTTCATATTTTAGATCTTTTGGTGCGCCCG
>CACLWL010000040.1 GCA_902610655.1 uncultured Pelagibacteraceae bacterium | reverse complement strand
TTTATGGACCTCCTTTTGATTTTTTTTAACCTTTTTAAGATAAACGTTTTCACTAATTCCTAATCTTTTTTGATTATTCTTGCCAAAAGCCTCGAAATCACCAATAGATACATAATGCTCAAACTCTATCCCTATTTCATCCATAAATTCGTGAATTTGTCTAATATTTTCTTTTAATCTTTCTGCGACTAAACCTGGTCCATTTTCTATTGAATTAAATGTAAATTCATATCTTTCCCCTTTTTTTTTCTTCGAATAGTCTGGGCAACAAGGAGTAACTATTGTTAACTTTTCTTTATTTTGCTTTATATCTAAAATTAGTTTGTAGAATCTGTTTATTTCCGACTGCTCGGGTTTTTTAAAATTATTGTCAAAGAATAACTTTTTAATCTTTGTAAAAAAAATATGATTTAAATTTAAAAATCTTTTCCTCTTTTCTTAAATTGCTAAATAATAAAGACGAAAGAGAAATTCTGATACCGTTTATTTCTGGGATATCTAATCTTTTTGTTTTAGCATCATAATTTAGAGAAAAATTTGGATAATTTTTCTTTATAAATTCATAAATATAAAAATTTCTTGATGTGGAGTTACCTCTACCATTTTTAAATTTTTGAAATTCCTTCCTTGTTTTGCAAAGTTCATCATATAAAATATATCTGCTCATTCTTAAGTCTTTTTCCTTTTCAAATTTCTCGTCAGAAAAATTTATGAAATTGATTATTTTCTTGCTTATTTTTCTAGGTATTAAATTATTTTGGTTTATAATTTTTTTTGAATATATGTAGTCCATAAATTAATTTGAATTTTTATTAATAATTTTAATTACTTTTTTTCCCATTAAAGATAACGAATTTTTTGCTAAATTAGGATTTTTCCAGTCAATGCCAACATATGTAATGGTATCAAAATTGCCGATTTTTTCCTTTAAATCCAAAATTTTTTCAGCAACGTAATTTGCTCCTCCACAAATAACTAAATCTTTAAGCAGTTCTTCAGGACTAAGTTTTTCTTTCTGATTATCTGGATTTTTTTTTAATACATCTAATCTTCCATATTTTTTGAGCTTTTTCATGACTTGTACTAAAGTCATATAATATGGACTATTTGTAGAAAATACATAATCTTTTACAATATTTTTATTTTCGTTAACAAATATTTTTCTTGCTACGCGCCAATTTTTTTTTTTTTTATTTTTTATACCTTTCAAAATTCCATCGTAATGAAACTTTAAACTTTCTACTTGTAAA
Organism: uncultured Pelagibacteraceae bacterium; assembly: GCA_902610655.1. Taxonomy (GTDB): domain Bacteria; phylum Pseudomonadota; class Alphaproteobacteria; order Pelagibacterales; family Pelagibacteraceae; genus Pelagibacter. The sequence goes on along the minus strand of CACLWL010000040.1, from coordinate 1,166 downwards.
AAATTTGAGCTAAGTAAACTCCAGCCTTTTTTACTCAGCGATTGAATTGCATTTATATTTCTGCTTAATGAAGTGCAAACAATTTCAGGGTGTGGTTTTTGAAAAGTTCCCATAAATTTACCAATAGATAATTTTTTATCAAAAGTTTTTTTTGTATTAATATTCCAATATTTTCCTCTAATTTTATATGGCGGTTTAAATTTCCAAATTTTTTGAATTTGATCAATGCTCTCTAAAAACATTTCATTTCTATTTTTGTTTAAAGTTTGAAAAGCTTCCATGTCAGATAGCAAGCTGCCAGGTCCTATACCAAAAATTAACCTGCCGCTAGATATATGGTCTATCATCGATATATCGGAGGCAATTTGTGCCGGATTATGATGTGGTAATGGTATAACTCCAGTAGCTAATTTTATTTTTTTTGTATTATGAATTAATGTTGAAATAAATAACAAGCTTGAGGTTATTCTTTCATATTGATCTGTTAAATGTTCACCAATAAATGCTTCCTCAAAACCAAGCTTATCAATTAAATAAATAGCATTAGTATCCTCTTGATAAGATATAGTTAGTGGCTTATTTTTAGGATGAACTGGAAAAGTGAAATAACCTAAATTCATAGACCTTTTTACAACGATTTTAATATTTAAATCAAGTTGATAATTATTCGCAACTGAGTATAAACAATTATGGTCAATAAATTTTATAATAAACTTTTCAAAAATTTAAATTCTGACAAGCTATTTTATACTTACGATGAAAAAAACCTTTATTACAAGGATTTAAAGGAATTTTTTTTAAGATTTTGCAATTTAATTAATTTTTTGCCAAGTAAAAATAATAGAATTTGTATCTTGTCTGAAAAGTGCTTTGAACTATATGCTACAAGTTTAAGTATTATTCTGACAAACAACACTTGGGTTCCGATAGCTGAAAGTTCGCCAGAGAAAAGAATTTATGAGATTATTGATATTGTTAAACCTGATTTATTTGTGATTCAAGAGTTAAATACTCTTAAAACCTTAAAGATAAAGAATTACTTAAAAAAAAAAAGAATAAATCTAATAACTTTCAGTGAAATTAAAAATTCTCGTAAAGTTCCTTCACTTAAGATTAATAAATTTGAAGAAAAAGATATTTCAATGATTTTTTTTACTTCAGGTTCT
>CACLWL010000039.1 GCA_902610655.1 uncultured Pelagibacteraceae bacterium | reverse complement strand
AGTTGATTATTTCTAGTGTTGAAAATAAAATTGGTGCAAAATTAAGATCATAGATGTCAAATCTAGATAATATCAGGAATTTTGCAATCATTGCCCATATAGATCATGGGAAATCGACAATTGCTGACAGAATAATACATAGATGTGGTGGTCTTACAGATAGAGAAATGAAGGAACAAGTATTGGACTCTATGGATATAGAAAGAGAGAGAGGAATAACAATAAAAGCTCAAACTGTAAAATTAAATTATAAATCTAAGGATGGTAAAGAATATTTACTTAATATTATTGATACTCCTGGCCATGTAGACTTTAGTTACGAAGTAAGCAGATCATTGTACGCTTGTGAGGGTTCAATTTTAATAGTTGATAGCACTCAAGGGGTTGAAGCTCAAACACTTGCAAATGTTTATCAAGCTTTAGATATTAATCATGAAATTATACCAGTGTTAAATAAAATTGATTTACCTGCTTCTGATATTGATAGAACCAAAAAACAAATCGAGGACGTTATTGGGATTGACACATCATTAGCAGTGCCATGCTCTGGAAAGACGGGAGAGGGTATTGATGAAATTTTAGAGCAAATAATCTTAAATTTACCACCTCCAGTTGGCACGAAAGAAGAACTGTTGAAGTGTTTATTGGTTGATAGTTGGTATGATTCTTACCTTGGAGTAATTATTCTAGTAAGAGTTATTGATGGAAAATTAAAAAAAAATATCAAAATTAAAATGATGTCAACTAACAGGGAATATGTAATTGAAAAAGTTGGTGTTTTCACACCAAAGGCGAAAGATATAGATGAACTTAATTCTGGAGAAATTGGTTTTATAATAACTGGTATAAAAAATTTATCAGAAACTAAAGTAGGAGATACCATATGTGATGCTTATAAGCCTTTAAGTAAAGCTTTACCTGGATTTAAACCAAGTAAGCCAGTAGTATTTTGTGGACTATTTCCGGTTGATAGTTCTGAGTATCAAAAATTGAAAGATGGTTTAGCCAAACTTAAATTAAATGACTCAAGTTTTTCTTATGAACCTGAGTCCTCTTCTGCTCTTGGTCTTGGATTTAGATGTGGTTTCTTGGGATTGCTTCATTTAGAAATAGTTACAGAAAGACTTGAGAGAGAATTTGATATAAATCTTTTGACAACTACTCCAGGAGTTGTTTACAAAGTACATTTAAATAATGGAAAAATATTTGATCTTCAAAACCCATCAAGTTTACCAGACCCAAGTTTGATAAAATTAATCGAAGAGCCTTGGATCAAGGCAACAATAATTACTCCAGATCAATATCTTGGATCAATAATTAAATTATGCCAGAACAAAAGAGGAGTTCAAACGAATTTAAGCTATTCAGGTAACAGAGCTGTGTTAAGTTATGATATTCCTTTAAATGAGGTAGTTTTTGATTTTAATGATAGGTTAAAATCTATGACTAGTGGATATGCAAGTTTTGATTATGAAATAACTGGTCATAAAGAGGGAGACCTTGTAAAACTGGGCATTCTTGTAAATTCTGAGCCAGTAGATGCTTTAGCAATGATGGTCTTTAAAGATTTTGCGCAATCTATTGGTAAAGATGTTTGCGAGAAACTCAAAGATTTGATCCCAAGGCATAATTTTATGATACCTATCCAGGCAGCTATTGGAGGAAAAATTATTGCAAGAGAGACTATAAAAGGTTTTAAAAAAGATGTTCTTACTAAGATTCATGGAGGTGGAGCTATGGATAGAAAAAGGAAATTATTAGAAAAACAAAAAAAAGGAAAAGCAAAAGCAAAACAATTTGGCAAAGTAGAAATACCCCAAGAGGCATTTATTGGTGTGCTTAAAATAAATAAAAATTAAAATGAATTTTTTTGATTGTTTTATGTATAACAATGAAGAATTATTGTTAGACATAAGGCTAAATATATTGTCTAAATACGTGAAAAAATTTATTTTAGTTGAATCTTTGATAGATCATCAAGGAAATACTAAAAAAAATTCCTTTGAAATTGAAAATTTTAAAAAATTTAAAGATAAAATCGTTCACCTCAAGATCGAAAATTTTCCAAAAGAATTACTAGGCACATGGGAAAGAGAAAATTTTCAAAGAAATTTTATAAGTAAAGCAACTGAAAATCTATTTGATGATGATTATGTAATAATTTCTGATGTTGATGAAATCCCAAACCTAGCAAGTTTGAAAAATTTTGAAAAATATAAATTTACAGCATTTAAGCAATCAAACTTTTGTTTCAAGATTAATATGAAAAATATTACATTCCCAAACTGGTATGGGTCAAAATTATGTAAAAAAAAATACTTAAAATCCCCTCAATGGCTAAGAAATCAAAAAGTAAAAAAATATTCTATTTTTGAGTTTTATAAAATTAAATGGAATATTATTCAAAATGGTGGCTGGCATTTTTCTTTTTTA
>CACLWL010000038.1 GCA_902610655.1 uncultured Pelagibacteraceae bacterium | reverse complement strand
AAAATTCTTTCATTTTTGATCTATTTATACTTTGAAAATAACATTATGTGCTGTATTAGTATCCCATTCGGGGCGTAGCGCAGTCTGGTAGCGCATCTGGTTTGGGACCAGAGGGTCGCAGGTTCAAATCCTGCCGCCCCGACCATTTATATGAAAAGAGCGTTTATTTATAGGCCTGCTAAAACATCTATGCAATCTGGTAAAGCTAAAACCAAAAAATGGCTTTTAAGATTTGATGATGATAAGAGTGGTATTAATCCTCTAATGGGTTGGGAAAGTTCATATAATACTTTGTCCGAGCTTAATTTAGAATTTTCTACAAAAGAAGATGCTATTAAATATGCAAAAAAGAATGATATTGACTATGAAATAATTGAACCAAAAAACAGAAAAATAATTAAAAAATCATATACAGATAATTTTATTAAATAATGTTCAAATTTTTTACTGACAAAAGATGGTATTTATGGAGTGTAGGTGGCACTATAGTCATTCTTTTAGCTACATGGTATCAGGTTCAACTTGATGTTAGAATTAACGAATGGTTTGGTGAATTTTACGACACCCTACAAAAAGCTTTAGCTGAACCAGGAGCTGTTTCAGAAAAAGAATTTATAGCTTATCTTTTTACTTTTGCAAAAATTGCAGCTGTTTACATAATAGTAGTTATACTTAGTGATTATTTTACTAGTCATTGGACATTTAGATGGAGAACAGCTATGGCAGACTTTTATCATGATAAATGGAACTTTGCTTCATCAATAGAAGGTGCATCACAAAGAGTTCAAGAAGACACACTTAAATTTGCAAGAATTATGGAAGGATTAGGAGCTGAACTCTTAAGAAGTGTAATGACTTTAGTTGCATTTACACCAATATTATGGGGTCTATCTAAAAGTATAACTGTGCTGCCATGGATAGGAGAGGTTAACCATGCATTGGTTTGGGTTGCTTTAGTTTCAGCTTTAGGAGGTACCTTTATTCTAGCTGCAGTAGGGATTAAACTTCCTGGTATTGAATATGATATTCAAAAAGAGGAAGCTGCATATAGAAAAGAATTAGTTCTTGGAGAAGAGTTTAAAGAAAATGCACAACCTATAAAAATTGAGGATCTATATGGAGGTGTTAGAAAAATTCACTATAAAATGTATTTTCATTACTTATATTTTAATGCTGTAAAGTGGAGTTATTTACAAGGCATGGTTATTGTTCCGTATTTAGCTTTAGCGCCAACTATAGTAACTGGAGCAATTACATTGGGATTTGTTCAACAAATTATTAGAGCATTCGGTAGAGTAGAAACGTCTCTTCAATATCTAGTTAGGAGCTGGCCAATAATAGTTGAGTTAATTTCTGTTTGGAAAAGACTCAATGAATTTGAAAATAAACTTAAGGTTAATACAGAAAAAACTACCGAAGAAAAAATCTAGTGGCTTTAAATAAAAAAATTATTGACGAAATTGCTAATGTAACATCAAAAGCTGCACTATCTTGTTATAAATTTTTGGGTAAAAATGACAAAAAAAAAGCTGATAAAGCTGCAACTGACTCAATGAGAAATGAAATTAACAAACTTAAGATTAATGGTGAAGTTGTTATTGGTGAAGGAGAACTGGATAAAGCACCAATGTTATTTATTGGCGAAAAATTAGGTGCTGGCGGTAGTTTGGAATTAGATATCGCAGTTGATCCTCTTGAAGGAACTAATTTTGTAGCAAAAAATTTACCAGGAGCTTTATCAGTTATATCAGTGGCCGAAAAAGGTAATTTATTTAATGCACCCGAAACTTATATGGATAAATTGGCAGTATGCAAAAAAGTTCCTTTTGATGCAACTGATTTAGACTTTTCAGTTGAAAAAAATATTAAAAATATAGCTGATGCTATGAATAAAGATATAAAAAATGTTAACGCATGTTTATTAGATAGACCTAGACATAAAAAAATTATGGATATACTGAATAAACTAAAAGTTAAAATTAAATTAATCTCAGATGGGGATGTTTCTGGCGCTTTAATGGTAACCGATGAAAAATATAATATTGATATTTTTTTAGGTATTGGTGGTGGACCAGAAGGTGTTTTAGCTGCATCAGCAATAGATGCTCATGAATGTAAATTTCAAGGAAGATTTCTTTTTAAAAATGATAAAGATATTTCAAGAGCAAGAAAAATGGGAATTAATGATTTAGAAAAAAAATATGAATTAAAAGAAATTATTAAAGGTGATTCAATTTTTTGCGCTACTGGTATCACTAATGGAGACTTAGTAAACGGTATTAAAGTTGAGGGTAATAAATTTGTAACTGAAACTTTTGTTACTCATAAAGGCTCAAATTTAAGTAAAATTTTTGTAAGTGAAGACACTATAAAAACTTGATAAATATTATTTTTTACAATACAAGATGCAATCTTGGTCCCTTCGTCTATCGGTTAGGACACATGGTTTTCATCCATGAAAGAGGGGTTCGATTCCCCTAGGGACCGCCATAATGTCATTTTACGTCTATTTAATAATTA
>CACLWL010000037.1 GCA_902610655.1 uncultured Pelagibacteraceae bacterium | reverse complement strand
CAATAAATCATGCAATAGCAAATAAAGTAAATTCTATAGTCACTGTACCTACGTTAATTAATAAAGTAAGAAATTATTATAAAACAGTAAATAAAAAATTTAATTTAAAAAATTTAATTTTATGTGGGGAGCCTTTTTTTGTTGAGACTTTAGATTAATTGAATAAAAAAAACTTGGCTACCAATATTTACAATTGTTATGGTAGCACTGAACTATCCCCATGGGTATTTAGTCATAAAATAGATAAAGAAAATTATAATTTTTATAAAAGTTTGTCATTGGTTCCGATTGGGAAGCCTTTTAAAAAAGTTAAAACAAAAATAATTAACGAAAAATTATTTGTTGGCGGACCAACTTTATGTAATGGATATCTTGATAAAACGCAAAATATTAAAAGTTTTCATAAAATAAATAGTGTACTATATTATCAAACTAACGATTATGTGGAGGTTAAAAAAGGTTTATATATAGTGAAAGGGCGAAGTGATAATATTGTAAAAATACAGGGTTATAGAGTTGAATTATTAGAAATAGAAAACGTAATCAGAAAGCTTAAAAATGTAAAAAATTGTTTAGTATTCATAAAAAATATGTCTAATTATGAAAAAATTATTTGTGCTGCAATAGAAACATCTTCATTAAAAATGAGCAGAGTAGAAACGCATATAAGGAAATACTTACCAAACTACATGGTCCCAAAATTTATTAAGTTACTAAGAAAATTTCCAGTTAACCGAAGCAATAAAGTTGATAAAATTGAAATTAAATCTTTTTTTATTAATTAAATAAATCTTTTTTTAAAACATATTTTTTAAAATTTTTAATATCGTCTAAATAATTGACGAAGCTAAATGCAGCTCCATTAAAATGGGCATTTTTAAGTTCTCTAAGTTGTTCTCTTACATCTTTATAACTCCCTTTAATAATTTTTGAGCCACATGATGAGGCAATTATAGATTTTTTAGACAACATAATTTTATAAAGCGATTTCTTGCCAGCAACAGAAACGTTTTTAATAAAATTTTGAGTTGCTTCATTATCAATGTGTTTATCCGAATAATAGTCGTGAAACTCATTTGCCTCTGAATTTGATCTTCTTGCTATGATGTGAATTGGCGTATAAATGGACACTTTTTTTCCTAATTTACTTGCTTTTTTTTTAAGTTCATAATTTATTTTTTTTGTTCTATCTAGGTTTTCAAACATTGTGAATAATACTTTGCAATTTTTAATAGCAAAATCTCTACCATTATCTGAATACGCTGCTGAAACTATTTCTGGGTAAGGTTGATCAAATGATTTTGGATAACAGTCAGCTGATTTTATTTTAAAGTACTTACCATTGAAGTTTACTTTGGAACTTTTTTTATTAAGCAATAATTTAAAAATTTTAATCCACTCTGTGCCAAAATTATATCGATCTTTATTTATAGGTGTCGAGCCATTGTAGAACATTTTATATTCGTTATTATTCCATCCACAAACAATATTTAGTCCTATTCGTCCTTTAAAATAAGATGAAATAGTCGCAATTGATCTTGCGGCGTAGACTGGATGAATAAAAGGTATGTGCACAGTTGAGTAAAATGATAAATTTTTAGAATGATTTAAAAGAATAGAGGCAAAGTTAAAAGTCTCATAAGACATTTTATTTGGATCTGTTGTTCCACCCCATCCTTGCCATTTTGAAAGAGGTAGAATAAAATCAAAATTATTCTTATCACAAAAATAAATTAATTTTTTAAGATCAGCCCAATCGGCTTTCCATCTTTCTTTTGCTCGTGTTAAGCTCAAGCCACTCGAAGAATTTATACCAAACAGTCCAATTTTAAATTTATTTAATTTCATTTTTTAAATTATTCATTGTAGTCTTAGGACTAATTTTTGAAACAGGTATCTTTATTTTAAATTCTTTTTCAATATCAACAATTATATTGATAAAATCAAATGAGTCTATTATACCCTCTTGGTATAATGGTATATTCAGCATTTTAACATTTGCTTTTTTGTTATATTTTTTTAAGTGTTTATTTAAAAAAAATAATAACTTTTTATTTATTTCTTCGCTTTTTTTTTTCATTCTTCATGAATTCCTTTTCAAGTTCTAATATTTTATTTGATCTTTTAAATAGAGGCTGAACAGGAATACCAAAATATATGTACCATCCTTTTAAATTTTTTTTAACTAGGCTCAAACTTCCAATTGAAGCTCCATCGCCAATTTTAATATTCGGTAAAACAATTGAGTTTGCACCTATATTTACATGCTTGCCAATTATAACTTTACCTTCGGATTCTTTCTTTTTTTCGCTAACAAATGTTGTGGGGTTTGTTAAAGATAGTCCTGAATAGTCATCATTTACAGAATAAATTTTAACTCCTTGACCTAGACCTGAAAAATTTTTCATTTTTATACCTCTCTGACCAGACAAATAACAGTGGGCGCCGATGTGAACGTAAGATCCTATTTCAATCTTTTTATTCGATGTAATTAAAATTGAGTAGGCATCTATTCTCACATTGTTTCCAAGCTTTATATTTTTAAAATTGTTTATAATTGCAGTTTGATGGATTAAGCACTTTTGGCCACAATTTACT
>CACLWL010000036.1 GCA_902610655.1 uncultured Pelagibacteraceae bacterium | reverse complement strand
TTCAATGGGTTTTCTTATAAATAAAAAATTTAAAAATACTTTAGTATTAGGAGCTGATCATTACAGGATGGCTTCCTTTTATAAAACTGGGTCTAAAAAAACAATTGTATTTTATTTAAAAAAAAATTATATAACCTGAAATTATGCAGTTACAATTAATTAAAAAAAATTTAAAAAAATTTGGGACAGTTTTAATAAAGGGTAAAGAAAATTTTATATCTTTAAAAGATTTTAATAAAATTGAGAAAATTCTTCATAAAATACCAAAAGAATATGTAACAATAGGTGACGCCGGGGAAAAGAATAACGTAAATGTAAGTAGACTAATGACAGATATAGATAAACCAAAATTAGTTAACAAAAAACTTTCAAAGGTTGTAATAGATCTTTTAAATAAAGAATATTTGCCTAAATTTAAAAATATTGTATCAAAAAAAAAATTATTTATAAGAAGAGCGCAAGTAAATTTCATGAAAAAAAATTCATTTGTAGGTTATCATTTAGATATTGATAGCAATCCTGATTATCTTTATGCAGTCATACTCCAACTGGGTCATAAGTACAGTGGTGGAAATTATGTAGTTTATAAAAATAATTCAAAAAAAACTTTCAAGCCGGATTACAGGAGCATAATTATAAGTGATTGTAAAATTCCTCACGAAGTCTCAAAAGTAATTGATGGACAAAGAACATCATTTGTATTTTTTCTAAGTAGTTATTTTTCTAAAAATAAGAGAAATAATTAACAATGAATTATGAAAAATTAAAAGGATTAATTTGGTTTAACGGAAAACTAGTTAGTGCAAGAAGTGCAAAATTGCATATTTTAAGCCATGGATTACATTTTGCATCGGTAAGTTTTGAAGGAATAAGGGTTTACAATGGTGAAGCATTTTTACTATCTGAGCATATTAAAAGACTATTTGATTCATCAAAAATGCTGGAAATAAAAATTAAATACACAAGAGATGAAATTGCCAATGCTTGTAAAAAAATCATTAAAACTCAAAAATTAAAAGAGGGTTATCTGAGGCCTGTTGTTTGGAGGGGAGGACAATCAATGGCTCCTGGGATTAAAAATGCTAAAATCAATCTAGCAATTGCCGGTTGGGAATGGCCGATTTATTATTCTAATTTAGCAAAGAAAAAGGGTATTAAATTAACCACTACAAAATGGAAAAGACCTCCAGTAGAATGTGCTCCTGTTAAAAGCAAATGTTCCGGACTTTATATGATATGCACTTTAGCAAAACACGAAGCTGAAAAAAAAAAATATGATGATGCGATTATGCAAGATTTAGATGGAAATGTGTGTGAAACTACAAGTTCAAATATTTTTTTTATTAAAAATGGAAATATAGAGACACCTATAGCTGATTGTTTTTTAAGTGGAATCACAAGAAAAACTGTTATAAAAATTTGTAATAAACAAAATTTAAATATTAAAGAAACTAAAATTAATTTTAAAAAATTGAAAAGTTACGAGTCGTGCTTTATTACAGGTACAGCAGCCGAAATAACACCTGTAAATAAAATCAACAAAATTAAATATGATACAAATAACAATATATTAAAAAAAATTATGAACAATTTTGAACAATTAAAGAAGCAAAATTAATGAATTATAAAATTGATAATTTCGATACTAATGGCTTTGCATATCCTTTTAAGCTAAGTGAAAATTTTGAGCCTGAAAAGCTTCAAGAAGAGTATTATAATTTTCAAAGCAAATGTAAAGATTTCTTAAATTATAATGTAAGTTTAAAGCCTAATTTATTATCAACTTTTTTTGATAAATTGGCCTTTGATAAAAATGTAATAAGTGCTGTTAAAAAAATAATTGGTGATGATGTTTACATTTGGTCATCAGCATTCTTCCCGAAAGAAGCTGGAGAAGGTAAAATTGTGAGTTTTCACCAAGATAATCCTTACTGGCAGTTGACAAGTAATAATGTGGTCTCTGCTTGGATTGCATTAACAAAAAGTGATGAAGAATCAGGCGCATTATCTGTTGTTCCAGGATCACATAGAAATGGTATAATTAAAAAAATTGATGTGAAAAATGCAAGAGCTTCTTATTTAAAAGGTGAGAAAACTACATCAGAAAAAGATTTATTATCTTACAGCCAAAATTTAGATGATTACATCAAAGTTAATTCCCCAAAATGTTTAGAACTCCAACCTGGGGAGTTTTCAATTCACCATGTTAATACAGTTCATGGAAGTGGAATTAATAAATCTTTGCAACCAAGAATAGGATTTGCAGTGAGATATGTTAGCTCAGATACAAAACATTTGATTGAAAAAAAAGGGGATAGCGCAATTCATGTATGTGGTAAAAAAAATTCTTATTTTTCAGATGAAATTAGACCATCTGAAAGCTTTTCAAGAAAGTCAATAATTAATCATGAAAAAGCTATGAAAGCAGCTGGTGCTTTTGGTAATAAAAAATACGTTTTTGACAAAAAATAATATGCAATTAGGTCATAAAAATTCTTCATTTTATAAAAATGGTTTTTCTTATCTGCCAAACTTTAAATTTCAAAAAGAATTGAAATTAATTAGAAAAGTATTAAAAAAAAATTTTTCAAAAAAAATTAAATATTATAATGAGATTAGTATAGAAAAGTTGCGCAAGATATCAAACAGTTCTCTCAAAGAAATTTACCGTAAAGTGAACATAGATAAATTAAAAAGTCAAATTACAGAATATGTAGCGCATGAATTAAGTTCTAAAAATAATTTTTATGCATCTTCATATATAACTTTATTGATTACAAGACCCAAAAAATCAAACAATCTTTTTACTGAAAAAGAATATCATGATTTTCATCGAGAAACATTCTATGCTGGTAAAAAAAAATTAAACTATGTTAAATATCAAATGAATTGCTGGATACCAGTATTTAATATTTCTGAAAATCAAAATTTAATGTATGTTCCTTTTTCACACAAAATTCCAGATAAAAAAATAAAATTGAAAAATTGTAAAAGCAAAATTGTTAAAAAAGGATCAATTTCCCATAAACTTGGATATTTGCATACTCAAAAAAAAATTTTGAG
>CACLWL010000035.1 GCA_902610655.1 uncultured Pelagibacteraceae bacterium | reverse complement strand
ATCTTTTTTTTTAAAAACCTCAATTATTGTTTTTTTTGAACCAAAAGAGGCTTTTTTTCCAGTTTTTGGGTCTATAACCATTAATGTAATATTATCAGCAACTTTAAAGGGTCTTGCATCTTTTTTTTTTACAGATTTTTTTACAAATTCTTTGAATATGGGCATTGCAGTTCTCGCTCCAGTTTCTTTTTTTCCTAAAGATTTGGGATTGTCAAAACCGACATATACCCCAACAATTATTTTAGATGTATACCCTATAAACCAAGTATCAGTATTTTTATTTGTAGTGCCAGTTTTTCCTGCAATATCTAAATTTAGATCTCTAAGACCTTTTCCGGTACCTCTTTGAACAGCCCCTTCTAACATAGAGGTTATCTGATAAGCAGTTTCAGGAGAAAAAATTTGCTCAAATTCATCTTTAATTTTTGGATATTTATCACTCAAATATGAGATCTGCTCACATTGATTACATTTTCTATTTTCATTATTTAAAATAGTTTGTCCTTCACCATCTTGTATTCTGTCAATCATTATAGGTTTAACTAACTTTCCACCATTTATAAATGATGAATATGCTGATGTTAATTTTAACAAAGTAGTTTCAGCTGAACCCAACGAGATTGATAAAAGTTCAGATGGGTTATCATAAATTCCTAATTTTTCTGAAAAATCTATAATTTTTTTTAATCCTAAATCTTGAGCAATTCTAACGGTCATAAGGTTTCTTGATTTTTCTAGTCCTGTTCTCATTGTTGACAAACCGTAAAATTTTTTACCATAATTTTCGGGTTTCCATAATTTTAAATCGTCCCCTTGTTCTAAAACTAAAGGAGCGTCAAGGACTAATGATGAGGGTTTATAATTATTTTCTAAAGCTAACGCGTAAATAAATGGTTTAAATGCGGAACCAGGTTGTCTCAAAGCTTGAGATGCTCTGTTAAATTCGCTTTGTAAAAAACTAAAACCTCCATTCATTGCCAAAACTCTTCCTGTATAAGGGTCCATGACAACTATTGATCCATTTACATCAGGTATTTGTTTTAGTTCAAAAGAGTTACTTTTATATTTTTTTACGTAGACAATATCTCCTGTAGAAAGATAATTATTACTTTTTCTAATCCAATTTATATCTTTTTTTCTAATAAAGCCTTTCTCATTATTTTTAGTCTCAATTTCAATTTTTTCATCATTAACTTTTTTAACAATTCCTAATTTCCAATCAATTGATTTTTCTAATCTAAATCTATCAAAACCGTTAAACCAATCCTTGCTATATTTTTTATTAGTAAGAGGTCCTCTCCAGCCTTTACGTCTATCGTAATTCAGCAAACCTTCTCTAAGAGCCAAGGTTGATATAGATTGGATATCTAGATTTAACGGAGTTTTTATATTTAAGCCATCCTTGTAAACTTTTTCATAACCAAATTTTTTTACAATATATTTTCTTATATCTTCAACATAATATCTTGCATCTTCTAAATAAATTTTTTTTCTTTTTTTCAGTTCAATTGTTTCTTTAACGAATGAATTATACTCTTCTTTAGTAATAAAATTATTTTCAAACAAATTTTTCAAAACTAGATTTCGCCTAAACTTAGCTAGCTCTTTATTTTTAAAAGGATTATATTTACTTGGTGCCTTTGGTAAAGCTGCAAGCATTGAGGCTTCTACATAATTTAATTCTGTAATTGGTTTATCGAAATATTTAAGACTAGCAGCGGCAATACCATAAGATCCACTTCCTAGATAAATCTGATTTAAATAAAGTTCTAAAATACGCTCTTTGCTTAATGCTCTTTCAATCCTAAATGCTAAAATGGCCTCTTTTATTTTTCTATTAATACTCACTTCATTTGACAATAAAAAATTTTTTGCAACCTGTTGAGTAATTGTGGATGCACCTTCTAGTCTTTTTGATAAAAATATATTAGAAATATTATTTTTAGTCGCTCTTAATACACCTTTTGCATCTACACCAGGATGTTCAAAGAAATTTTTATCTTCGGCTGATAAAAAAGAATTAATAATTTTAATTGGGATAGAAGAGTATGGAACAAAGATTCTTTTTTCAGTTGAAAAATCATTTACAAGCTCTCCTTCTCCAGAGTAAACTTTGCTAGATACTGGTGCTTTATAATTCTTTAAAAATTTATAATCAGGTAATTTATTTGAAAAAACCCATAATGTAGATATTACTAAGATTACAACTCCCAAACTACTTGCTATTACTAATACTAGAATTCTTTTAATTAGATTGCTCATTTATGTTTATTTATTGATTAAATTTGTTAATGTTAAGGCAACCGAATTTTTAAAACTATTAATAATGAAAAATAAAATCAAAATATTATGGAAAAGAATTTATATATTGATGCTTCGCATCCTAATGAAACTCGAGTTGTACTCAAATCAAATGGAAATATTGAAGACTACGAATACGAGAGTTTAGATAGCACCCTAATTAAAAATAACATTTACCTTGGTAAAGTAAGTAGAGTTGAGCCGTCTCTTCAGGCAGCGTTTATAGACTTTGGAAGAGAACGACACGGATTTTTATCATTTAATGATATTCAGTCAGATTATTATCAAATACCTCAAAATGATCTAGATAAGATCAAACAGGAGGAAGAAAAAGCAAGAGAGGAGCTAATTAAAGAAAGTGAAAAAGAAGAAGAAAAAAATATAATAGAAAATAAAGTTGATATAAATGATCCAGTTGAAAAAAAAATAGATCAAGTTCCAGAAACAGAAAAAATTGCTATAGAAAAAAAACATCCTTTTAAAAGATATAAGATTCAAGAAGTAATAAAACCAAACCAAGTCATACTTGTGCAAGTTTTAAAAGATGAAAGAGGTATGAAAGGTGCAGCTTTAAGTACATTTATATCAATAGCTGGTAAGTATATAGTCCTAATGCCAAACACACCCAAGGGCGGAGGTATATCGAGAAAAATTTTTAATCCTGCAGATAGAAAAAAAATTAGATCAATACTTAATCAAATAAAAATCCCAAAAGAAATGGGTATCATAGTTAGAACTGCTGGTTCAAATAAAACAAAAAATGAAATTGATCGCGACTTACTAAGTTTAATTAAATTATGGGAATCAATTAAAGAGAAAGCCATGAATTCTATAGCTCCCTCA
>CACLWL010000034.1 GCA_902610655.1 uncultured Pelagibacteraceae bacterium | reverse complement strand
ATTGCTACTAACTCTAAATATGATTCTGTATTCCTGAGATCTATATTTTTCGATTTTGACCTTTCTATATAGTCAAATTTAACTACACTTTTGATTATTGCATCGGATTTTTCTTTTTCTCTACTTATCCTTTCAATTAGAAATAAAAAAATTTTATTTTTAGGTAAATACTTTATTTCATCGATTTTAATTTTTCCACCTTCACAGCATGCTGAAATCACCTGTAAATCTTGTGGTGATTGGGCAATTATTTTTTTTAAAAACTTTTTATCCATCAAGATAATCTTTTTATTTTTACTCCAATTTTTTTAAGTTTATTCTCAATTTTTTCATAACCTCTATCTAAATGATATATTCTTGAAATTATCGTTTTTCCTTTAGAAACTATACCCGCAAGCACTAGAGCGGCTGAGGCTCGAAGATCTGAACTCATAACTTCTGAACCACTTAAATTTACATTACCTTCGATTATTGCCGTACTATCCTTAATAGTTATTTTTGCGCCAAGTCTTTGTAGTTCCATGACATGGATAAACCTACCTTGAAAAATATTTTCAGTAATAGAACTGATACCATTTGCTTTACAAAGAAGTACCATAAATTGAGGTTGAAGATCCGTGGGGAAACCATCATACTCTCTAGTAGTTATATTTCTTATACTCTTAATTTTTTGTGGTCCTTGTATATGGATTTTATCTTTAGAAGTTTTTATTTTTGCACCAATTTTTTTTAATATATTTAATTCTGTTTGGATTACATTTGGATTAAAATTTCTTATGATCAAATTTCCTTTTGCTAAAGTTGCTGCTACACAAAATGTTCCTGTTTCTATTCTATCACCCATAACCGAGTAAGTAGTTTGACTCAACGTATCAACGCCGATTATTTGGCATGTCCTTTTTCCAATCCATTTAATATTTGCACCTGCTGATTTTAGAAAATTCGTTAAGTCTTTAATTTCTGGTTCAATCGCTGAATTTTTTAAAATAGTTTTACCTTTTGCTAAAACTGCAGACATTATTAATTGCTCCGTTGCACCAACACTAATTTTGGGAAATTTAATAGTGGTCCCTTTTAATTTTCCGTTTGATTTTGCATGAATGTATCCTTTTTTAATTTCATACTTCATTCCAATTTTTTTTAAAGCATTTAAATGTAAATTTACCGGTCTGCCTGAATTGCCATTTAAAACGCATCCACCAGGAAAACTACAAATTGATTTATGATACTTAGAGATTAATGGTCCAAGAATTAATATTCCAGCTCTCATCGTCTTAAGAATTGAATATGATCCAAAGTATTTTTGTTTTTTTGTTTTATAAATCTTTACAATTTTTTTATTTTTTGAAAATTGAATTTTGGAACCAAGCGATTCCAGAAGATTTAACATTGTATCAATATCTCTAACCCGTGGAAGGTTTTTTATAATTACCGGTTTATCAAATAATAATGTTGAAGCTAAAATTGGTAATGCAGCGTTTTTTGAACCGCTAATAGATACTTGTCCCTTGATTTTACACGGACCTGTTATCAAAAACTTATCCATTTTATTTTATTTTATTTTTGCGACCTGAATAGTTGTTTGTCCCTGATATTTGCCGTTCTTAGATTTATATGTTGTGTCTGGTTCGATTTCTGATTTGAAGAACAAAAATTGGGCTATTCCTTCATTAGAATAAACTTTTGCAGGATTTGGAGTCGTATTGCTTAGCTCGATTACAATATTGCCTTCAAACTCATTTTCAATTGGAGTTACATTGCAAATAATACCAGTTCTTGCATATGTGCTTTTTCCAACACAAATACAAAGAACATCTTTTGGAATTCTAAAATATTCAATTGTTTTAGCTAAAACAAATGAATTAGGTGGAATAATGCAGTAAGGTCCCTTTTTCTCTATAAAATTATCATCGGAGAAATTCTTAGGATCCACTAAAGAATTATTTACGTTAGTAAAAATTCTATACTCATCTGAAATTCTCACATCATAACCTAGGCTACTGAGCCCGTATGATATTTTTCCGTCTGAAACTTGATGATCTAAAAATGGATCAATCATATTGTGATCTTTGCACATTTTTTTAATCCAAGAATCTGGTTGAATAGACATTTTTATTTATTATTGTTCTTTTGTTTCTTTTGAAAAATTTTTCTTTTTTTTAAATTTTTTTTTAATGCAAGTTCAAGTCTCTTATGCTTTTCCTTTTTAGAATTCATTGGACTACTTTTTGTCAGGATTCGTTAAATCGTCTAATGTAATCGTTTTAGAAATATCATGCATCTTTGTCTCTTCCTTCTGCTTGATTAGTCCGCTTTTTTTTGAGGATTTTTTTGCTCTTCTATCTGCAAGCTTTTTTTCTCTTTTGGCCTGCTTTTCCATTTTTTTTGCAGCGCGATTTGCGCCAAAAGTGTAGTGAATTCCCATGACATTACCTAAAATCAAATATAACGTATTTTTAGAAAAAAATAAGGCAATAATTTGAAAAAAATTTATTTATACACTATTTATAATTGCTTATTGCCCCTTTAACTCAGGTAGTAGAGTATGTCCATGGTAAGGACAAAGTCGTCCGTGCAAGTCGGGCAAGGGGCACCAAAATCATTTCTTGTAAAATACATTTCTTAAAAAAATTGTAATAATAATCAATATAAAAAAGGCTCCCAAAGGAAAATAAATATCAGGAGTAGTTATAATATCCATTATTTTCGGTGGTTTTAAATTTTGACCAATTATTGTTTCCAAGCCACTTCCAATAGAAACGACAAGAAAAACTTGTGGAATAATACCTATTAAAGTTGCTAGAAAAAAATTTATTACTTTTACGTTAAACAGAGTTGGTAATATACAGCTTAATTGCCATGGAATGCCTCCGATAAACCTATAGATTAGAAGATAAATAAATTCAGATTTTTTAAACTTGACATCTAAATTTTTAAATTTATTTAAAAATTTTTCTCTAACAAAATCCTTTAAAAAAAAATTTGCAAAAATGTATAAAAAAGATGCACCAATACTTAAACCTATAACAACCACAAGTGAACCAACCCATTTTCCTAGGAGGAAACCTGCCAATAATGCAACAGGAGAGCCGAAACCTAAAAATGGAAAAACCCATAATATTGTGAAAAGCAAAAAAATTAAGGATAATAAAAAAATATTTTTTGTTTTTATTTTTGAAAAATAATCAAGATTATCTTTTATAA
>CACLWL010000033.1 GCA_902610655.1 uncultured Pelagibacteraceae bacterium | reverse complement strand
GGTAAAATGCTTACGTCGGAATATATTGTAGTCCACCCAAGAATAAGACCGTAATTAAATGTAATACCTAAGAATAGTTGAGGCCAATAGGTAAATCTTTTCATATATGGATATGAAAATGCTAAAGGCATCGAACATAAAGCTAATACAATGGTATATAAATTAAATTGTAAAAGAACTAAAAGTGCCAACAAACAAAGTACCGATGAATAAAATAAACCGAGTTTTATTGATACCTTCCCTGAAGCAATGGGTCTTTTTTTTGTTCTCTCTACTCTTTTATCAAAATCTTTGTCAGCAATATCATTTATAATACATCCAGCAGAGCGCATTAAAATAGATCCAGACAAGAATAGAAAAAAATACTTTAAATAAATTTGAATATTATTTGAAAAATCATAGGCAACCGTGAGTCCCCAAACACAGGGCCAAAATAAAAGCATATAGCCTATAGGTTTTTTTAATCTCGTTAATTCAAAAAAATGACTAATTTTTTCCATTAGAATTTACTTGTAAATAGCAAAGGGTAGATTCATAATCAAACTGATTCGTATGAATATAGATTATACTGTAACAGCACTTATGTTTCCTGCAATTCCTCTACTTATGGGCGTATATAGTAATAGGTTTCATACATTGAGTAAATTGATTAGAGAACTGCATGATGAGCATGTTTATGAAAAACATGTTCCTGCTGAATGGCAAAAACAATTTTTAAACTTAAGTAGTAGAATTTCGATTTTAAGATGGACTATAATGTTTGCAGCCTTTGGATTCTTATTTAATATGTTGACTGTGTTCGCGCTCTATCTAGACGAATTATTTGTTGCTAGAGTAATCTTTGGATCTTGTTGTTTGTCAATGATTATATCAATTATATTTTTTATAAAGGAGATACAAATATCAACCAATGCGTTAAATCTTCATATGTCTGATATGGATGTCAAAATTGATTAATTTGGAACTATAATAGCTGGACCAATAATTTTTCTTCCCTCTAAATCTTTATGTGCATTTACAACATCTTTTAAATAATATTTTTTGAAAATATCAACTTTTACTTTTTTTGTTTTTACTATCTCAAAAAGTTTATTAGCAGCCTCGTCTAATTCTTTTCTTGTTGCAGTATAATGAGCAATACTTGGGCGAGTTAAATATAAACCTTTTGGCGCAATTAACTTTCCAACATCTAATGGATCAAGTTTTCCTGAAGCATTTCCAAAAGATACAAAAGTTCCTCTCATTTTAAGGCATCCTAACGATTTTTCCATGGTTACTTTCCCAACACCATCATAAACTACTGGTAAGCCCTCTTCATTAGTAAGTTCCATGACTTTTTTTTGAAAGTCCTCTTTTGAGTAATTTATTACATGATGACAACCAAACTTTTTTGCTATTTCTATTTTTTCGTCAGACCCCACAGTCCCTATTACATTACAACCTAAACTTTTCGCCCACTGGCAAAATATTTGACCAACTCCACCTGCAGCTGCATGAAATAATATTGTTTGACCTGATTTTACAGGATATGTTTTGTGCAATAGATAGAATGTTGTAAGACCTTTTGTCATCAACGTGGCAACTATTTCAAGATCTATTTCATTAGGAACTTTAACTAAACTTTTTACTGGATAAATTCTATGTGAAGCGTATGAGCCAACCGGTGCAGCAGCATAAGCAACTTTATCACCTTCTTTAAAATCACCTACATTGTTACCTGCTTTTTCTATAATACCAGCTGCTTCTAATCCTATGCCTGAAGGAAGGGGAAGAGGGTACAAGCCTGATCGATGATAGGTATCAATATAATTTAAACCAATTGCTGAATGTTTTATTAATACTTCGCCTTCTTTAGGGTCTTCAAGTTTAATATCCTTAAGCTCTAGTACTTCAGGACCACCATTTTTTTTAATTTCAATTGCTTCCATTATTTAACAAATGTTCCATTATGATAATCGTTTACTGCCTGTAAAATTTCAGACTTGGTATTCATTACAAATGGACCTCCTCTTGCAATTTGTTCATTAATAGGTTTTCCAGAAATTAGCAAGAATTTTGAATCAGAAATACTTTTAACTTTTAGCTTTTCACCTTTTGAAAGTAAAATTAAAGTAGAGTCTTTTATTTTTTTATGTTCTTTTTCGCCAATTATAATTTCACCATTAACTAAATAGATTAGAGAATTATGAGTTTTAGGAAGATTGTAATGAAATTCTTTACCTTTAATTAATTCAATGTCAAAATAAATTGGTTCTACATTATGACCTTTGATAGGACCTTCGGCTTTTTCAAACTTACCAGCTATTATTTTAACCATTTTATCATGATCTTTGTGTGTTTGGATTTCTTTTGAGTTTATATAAATATATTCCGGTTTATTCATTTTTAATTTGGCAGGCATATTAATCCATAATTGGAAACCTTGAAGCTTACCATCAGCCATTGCAGGCATTTCAGAATGAATTATACCACTTCCGGTTTTCATCCATTGCACGTCACCGGATTTCATTTTCCCTTTTCCACCTGCACTATCTTCGTGTTCAAACTCACCATGAAGCATATAAGTTACCGTTTCTATCCCTCTATGAGGATGTGATGGGAACCCACCTAAATAATCCTCTTTGTCTTCTGAGCCAAACTCATCTAGCATTAAAAAAGGATCATAATAATTTGGATTAACACCTATACTTCTTTTTAACTTCACGCCCGCTCCATCAGATGAAAGTATTGGATCAATTATTTCTTTTATTTCTATATTTTGCATTATTTAATTAAGTTTTTTATCTAAACTAAATTTTTTTGATCCATTTATAGCAAGAAGTAAAAATCCTCCTGAGAGTGCAATATTTTTCAAAAAAGAAGTTAGTTGCATTTGATTACTGAAATCGTTATGAAATATAAATGCTGTTACCAAACAAAATACACTTAAAAATGTCGCAGTAATTTTTGTTTTATAACCCAATATAATTAAAACTGGTCCAAAAATTTCTAATATTATTGCTGGGATTATTAGTATTCCTGGTACACCATAACCTTCCATCCAGTTTACCGTCCCATCATAATTCAAAATTTTAAAAACACCGTTTGTAAAAAATAATGCAGAAATTAAAATTCTTGCGCAAAAATCTAAAATATTTGTCATATTAATGAAATAATACTTGATTAAATAATATCAAGTAAATCTTTTAAGTTTTTTAGTTCAAATTCTGGAGAATAATCTAAATTATCAAAAA
>CACLWL010000032.1 GCA_902610655.1 uncultured Pelagibacteraceae bacterium | reverse complement strand
AAATTTTTGTTTTGATCCAAATATATTTCTGATGAAATATTATTCTCTCTAAGTTCATTGACTATTTCATAATATTTTTGGATATAGCTTTTATCTAAAATGCATACTAAAACAGTTTTATTTTTATTTGCTTTAATCTCATCTAACTGGTTTAAAGCATATAGAAGTCTATCTATTCCTATAGACATTCCAGTGCCTTTGAAGTCCGCACCTTTAAACCTTGCAATTAGATTATCAAAGCGCCCACCAGATGCTACGCTGCCAATATTTATCTCTTTTCCTTTTGCATTTGTAACTTTGAAATTAAGGTTAGTTTCAACTAAAAAACCCGTATAATAACTAAGTCCTCTTATTTTAGTAACATCAATATTTACAATGTCTTGATTATTTCCATAAGATAATACTTGAAATAATTCTTCTAATTCGTTTATTCCTTCTAAAGATAACGGATTTTTTAAGTTTATCTTTAAATCATTTATTCCTTTAAAGTTAAGAAAACTAATAATCTCTGATGCTTGATTATCTGATAGTTCACAGCCTTTAGTAAATGCCCCCGACTGATCTTTTCTTCCTTGTTTTAATAATTCTTCTACACCCTTTTTTCCTAATCTATCTAACTTATCAATTGATTTGAGTACTTTATATTGTCTGTCTCCTTCAATTTTCAGTTCATTAATTAACCCTTGTAGAATTTTTTTGTTTGAAACATTTATTGTAAACTGATCTTTAGAAAGACCGATTTTTTTAAAAGAATCTCCAATTATATTACATATTTCTGCATCTGCTTGAGACGGATTTGCATCACCAATTATATCTGCGTCAAGCTGCGAGAAAGCACGGTACCTTGCAGAGTCTGCTTTATCCTGCCTGAAGACATTACCATAAGCAAATCTTTTATATGGAAAAACTAAATCTCTAAAATTCTCAGCACAGAAACGAGCAAGAGGAGCACTTAAATCGTATCTTAATGTTAAGGACTCTTTTTCATTTATAAATGAAAATACATCACTCATTGGATTGCTTTCATCTTCTGCTAAAAATGACCCTATATTCTCACTCTTTTCAAGCTCTGGGGTTTCTAATTGCTCAAAACTATAATTAATAAATACATCTTTTATTGTATCTACTAATTTATTTTTAATATTTAGTTCCTCGCCCCAACGATCTTTAAAACCTTTTGGGAGAGAAGCTTGAAGTTTTTTTTCTTTATTCATTGTTTGGCGTACTCGGGGGCGGCCACGATCCGCCAACCTCCGGCTCCACAAGCCGTTGCTCTGCCAATTGAGCTACCCGAGCTTACTTTTATTGTTTTATACTAATTGTGGAAAAAATTAAATTTATAAATTGATTAAATTGCTAGCTTGCAGCCAGCATGAAATGGATGATGTCTGTGTGTATTTTCGATTTTATTAATCAATTCAATCATTATTGATCTTATTAACTCAAAAAATTTTAAATGCAAGATTTAATTGTATAGGGATATGGAATATAACCATTCATCCCTATAACAATTATTGATTTTAGAAATTTAAGATTTCTTAGAAAGCTTAACTGCACTTGGGCCCTTAGGACCGTCCTCAATCTCGAAGGAAAGCTCATCCCCCTCATTCAAAAAGCGAAGACCAGCGTCTCGGACCGCCGATGCGTGTACGAACACGTCCTTTTCTTTATCTTCCCTCTCTATGAAGCCATATCCTTTCTTTCCGTTGAACCACTTTACTTTACCATTTAATGTACTCATACTTTTTTACTCTTTCTTCTTATTGTTAACTTATAGCTAAATTAGCTGATGCCTAGATATTAGATTTTAAAATTTATTGCAAGCGTTTAATTTTCAATAGTTTAAGGTGGGTCCGAAACAAATCGAATGTTTTCCTAACGCTTTTCAGGCGTTCGTGCACACCAGTTACACCACAGACCCGTATATTAAAATCTAAAAATAATTCTTCCCAAAGAAAGATTGTATGGCGAGATAGCAATTTTGACCTTATCACCTTGAAGACATCGAATCCTATTTTTTCGAAGGCGCCCACTGGCGTGTGCCAAAACTGTATGTCCGTTTTCGAGCTTCACTCTAAATTGCGCGTTCTTAAGAAGCTCAATAATTTCTCCCGAGAATTCAAGCGTCTGTTCTTTAGTCAGTTTTATTTCTCCTTTTTATTCTAGATTTTATACTCTGAGTATGAGCTTTTAATTGCTCAAACTCGGATAAAGTTATAGCGGGATTTCCGATTTTTTCTACCCCTAATTTACTCAAAGTAACAACTGATATTTTTTTTACAAATTCATTTACATTTAAGCCTGAACTAAATTTACTTGAACCATAACAGGGTAACACGTGATTTGTTCCTGTTGAATAATCTGAAACACTCATAGGAGTATATTGTCCATTGCAAATACTGCCAGCATTATTTATCTTATTTACATATTTACTAAAATTTTTTACATTGAGTTCTAGGTGTTCAGGTGCTATTTCATTAATAATTTCTAGTATTTGCTTGTCAGTCTGTGCCAAAACAATTAATCCATTTTTTTTTAGGGATTTTGTAGCAATTTTTTTTCTAGGCAGATTGTTTAAAATTTCTTGAATTCCTTTTAGTATTTTTTTAATTATTTTTTTGTCTTTAGTAACCAATATACATTGACTATCAGGGTCATGTTCTGCTTGAGAAACTAGAGAAGTTGTAATTTGATTTATATTTGTATTTTTATCAGCTAAAACACAAATTTCTGAGGCACCAGCATACATTGTTTCGGTACCCAAAATTTTTCCAGATAATTGCCTTTTTGCTTCTGCCACATACTTATTACCTGGTCCAATGACCTTATTTACTTTTTGTATAAAAGCTAAACTTGCAATTGCTTGAGCACCACCCATTGAATAGATCTCGCTAATGCCTAATTTTTTTGCTGCGTACAAAATAGCAGGATTTAATTTATTTTTTATCTTAGGGACAGCTAAAACTACTCGTTTAACTTGCGCAATCTTACACGGAATACAATTCATCAACAAAGTTGATGGTAAATTTCCAGGAACGTATACCCCTACAGAATCAATTGGAACTGTTTTGTATTCTAATTTATTTTTATATTTATCAATTAACTTTATACTTTTAAGATTTTTTGTTTGGAGTTTATGAAATTTTAAAATCCTTTCATAAGAAAAATCTATTGCAGTTTTTACATTTCTATCTAAATCCTTTATTAATTTATCAATTTTTTTTTTAGAGACTTTAATCTGATTATTTTTAGAATATCTCTTTTCATATTTTATTAAGGCTTTTAACTTATTTTTTTTTACGTCTTCAATTATTTTT
>CACLWL010000031.1 GCA_902610655.1 uncultured Pelagibacteraceae bacterium | reverse complement strand
CCAACTGTAAGGTCACTTTTTAATGTTGAATCCATGGAAATCATAGCACAACGTGATGCGTCTCCAATCGACACCTCAGGTTTAATAACTCTATCTAAAATAGGTTTACCATATTTAACTTCACCAATTACCAGATAAGGCTTACTATCTGCTGGCTTAATATAATTTCCTTGTGGATATACCAAATATAACTCCAAAGGCTGTCCTTTGATTTGACCACCAACAATAAATGTTGAACCTAAAAGAACCGTATCTGTATTAATTCCTTTTGGTGAGGAGTGCTTAGTATTTAATGTTCCAATATATGAGGCAACTTGATCAAAATTTTGACAAGTATTTAAATTCACTGACCCAGATGTATCTTTTAAATCATTTTCAATTGATTTATATACAGCTTGCGATGTTCCAAGATTACCGGACGTTACTATAATTATTGATCTATCACCTACATCGTAAGTAAACATTTTTGAATATATGTTTACATTGTCTAAACCTGCATTTGTCCTTGAGTCTGACGCAAATACAATTCCGTCATTAGCTTTAATTCCTATACAATAAGTCATAATTATTATTATTTAATTTATTATTTATCATACAATTTAAAAATAGCATATCTGATATATCTATTATGCAATTGATTGTTTTTGCGAATTATTAAACATTTACAAATGGTCTCTAAATTTTGGAAAAATTATAATTCTGGCGATGCATATGATGGTTATATTACAGAGGATAACAAGTTAAGGAAGCATGCTTTTATAATCTCTAATATTTTAGAAAGGCACGGGAAAAAGAAACTTCAAGAAATTGAAAAAAATTGTCAAAGCACAATAAATGCAAGAGGAATAAACTTTAGAGTTTATGCGGCGAATAATAGAGCAGAAGAAAAAAGATGGCCTTTAGATATTATTCCAAGGATTATACCTAAGAAACAATGGAATAAAGTTTCGAAAGGTTTAAAACAAAGAGCAAAAGCATTAAATTTATTTATAGATGATGTTTATAATCAAAAGAAAATTTTTAAGGATAATATCGTTCCAAAAGATATTATTTATAAATCTCCATATTACGTAAAAGAGTGCGAAGGTTTTTCTCCTAAATATAAAGCTTGGGCAAATATTTCAGGTATTGATCTAATTAGAAATAAAGCAGGTAATTATTTAGTTTTAGAAGATAATTTACGCGTACCATCAGGCGTCTCTTACATGTTAGAAAATAGAATGGTAATGCGGGATGTATTCCCAGAATTATTTACAAGATACAAAGTAGCTTCTATACATCAGTATACAAATAAACTTTATAACTGCATGCTAGAGTGCATACCAAAAAAAACTTCTAATCCTCATATGGTTTTATTAACTCCTGGAGTTTATAACTCGGCATATTTTGAACATGAATTTTTAGCTGATCAAATGGGAATTGCTTTAGTTGAGGGGAAAGATCTTTTTGTTGAAAATGATAATGTATACATGAAAACAGTTAAAGGACCTTTGAAAGTTGACTGTATATACAGAAGACTGGATGATAATTTCTTAGATCCTAAAGCTTTTTATAAAGACTCTATGATTGGTGTTCCTGGTTTATTTAAATGCTGGTTAAAAAAAAATGTTGGTATTGTAAATGCTATTGGAACAGGTGTTGCTGATGATAAAGTTGTTTATTCATATGTAAATAAAATGATTACTTATTATTTAGGCGAACAGCCTATTTTAGAGCAAGTAGAAACTTATCTATGTCATAATGAAACAGAAAGAAAATATGTTATTGAAAATATATCAAAATTAGTTGTTAAACCTGCAAATGCATCTGGAGGATATGGAATAGTCATTGGTCCAAAAGCACCAAAGAAAGAAATAGATGAAACAATTATCAAGATTAACAAAAACCCTAGAGAATTTATTGCCCAACCTTTAGAAATTTTATCTACCGCACCTACAATTACAGAAAATGATATAGAACCACGTCATTTAGATCTTAGACCATTTATTTTAACTGGAAAAACAAATTATGTTACTACAGGCGGATTAACTAGGGTTGCTTTGAGGAAGGGAAGTACTATTGTAAATAGTTCTCAAGGTGGCGGATCAAAAGATACTCTTATCGTTGATTAAAGTTTAGAGATAATTTAAAAAATTAATATGATTAGATTTTTTGGATTTATATTGATATTTCTCACTATTTTTATTTCTAGGGCAATTTCAATTGAAGTAACTTCTCTCGAAGCTGAGAAAAGATTAGAGTTTAGTGAATTATTTCCGAAAAGAATTTGCGATAATATATATGACAAAAGTACTTTCGGTACTGAAAAAAAACTAAAAGAATATGTTACTTTAAAAAATTTCTTTAATTTAAAAAGAATAAACCTAGATGAGCAAAATTCTAGTTTATCTCTTTTTTTAGATCAAAGATCTTTCTATTATACTGAGCCCAAATTAAATCTTATAATTTTTAATAGTTTATCAGATGATTTTTCTGATGAAATGTCTGCAATCAACAAAAAGGTAATTGAAGCTAAAACTCAAAAAATTGTAGTATGTGAGTACGACTTAAATAAATCAATTGCAGAGGGTAAATTTTTTGATTTTCAAATGACCTACCAGGATTCCACAAAAGTCGAGTCTAATATTCATCCTAAAATATTAATTTTTTATGATGGGACAGTTGAATATATCTATTATGATGAGGTTGTTACCTACAATATATCTGATTTTAATTATAAGAAGTATCCTTTTGATGAACAATCTTTTAAATTTGTAGTTTATTCAAAAGTCTTTGAAAATGTTTCTTTTCGAACATCTGATAAATTTAAAATTTTAAATGATGAAATGAGGAAAGTAAATTTTACTAATATTTCATCTCCTGGTTGGACTATCAATCAATTTATTTCATATCCATATATGGAAACTTTAGTTGATGCATATTCAGATTATGCCAAACATTCTATTACCACTGAATTTCTAATACAGAGAAATTCTATTAGTTTTGTTTTTAAATTTATTATGCCAATAGTCATGATAATAATGGTTACTTATTTTACAATATTTATACCCTTTGAATTTCACAGAATTGAAGTGTGTATTACTCTAGTTTTATCTTTGGTAGCATTTAATCTAGTTGCTGCAGCATCAAAAATTCCAGATATGCCATATTTGAATGTATTTGATTGGTTTATTTTTACAGCTTATATAAATGCAATTTCAGTTCTAATCGTAACGTTTATAGAGTCTATTTATGTTGGTCACTTCATGGGGTACGGTACAAAAGAAATTTTAGGAGTACCAAGACATGAAAAAGCTGGGCTTTTAATATTTAGAAAAATATCATGGGTCATCTTATTAATAATATTAATTATTTCAGCCCTAATAGGATATTTCTATATATATAAATAGCTTATTAACCTTTTAATGTGGTACCTCTATTGACCATAGTCATACACCATTCATATACCAAATTAATTT
>CACLWL010000030.1 GCA_902610655.1 uncultured Pelagibacteraceae bacterium | reverse complement strand
AATGAGCATCAGACCTTTTAGAGATATAATTAGAAAAAAAAACAAAAGTAATTAAAGTTGGAAAAGTAAATGTAGGAGGTGGTAATCCTATAAGCGTACAATCAATGACGAACACATTGACTAATGATATAAAGTCTACGATTAAACAGATTCAAGAAATTTCAAAAGCTGGAGCTGATATTGTGCGAGTATCTTGTCCTGATGAAGACTCTTCAAAAGCTTTAAAAGAAATTGTAAAACATATTGATATCCCTCTAGTTGCGGATATTCATTTTCATTATAAAAGAGCTATAGAGGCTGCAGAGAATGGTGCTGATTGTCTTAGAATAAATCCTGGAAATATTGGAGACAGAAACAAAATTAAAGAGGTTATAAATTCTGCAAAAAATAACAATTGTTCAATTAGAATTGGGGTTAATGCTGGATCACTAGAGAGAGATATTTTAGAAAAATTTAAAGAACCATGTCCAGAAGCCTTAGTAGAAAGTGCTTTAAGAAATATTAAAATTATTGAGGACCTTAATTTTAATAATTTTAAAATAAGTGTAAAATCTTCAGATGTTTTCTTATCGGTTAAAGCTTACAAACTATTATCTAAAAAAACCGAATATCCGTTACATCTTGGCATTACAGAAGCTGGTAGTTATATCCCAGGCAGCGTAAAGTCGGCAATTGGACTAGGAAATTTATTAATGGAGGGTATAGGGGATACAATAAGAGTGTCTTTGTCTGCCGATCCTATTGAAGAAGTAAAAATTGGTAACGAAATTCTTAAGTCAATCGGGTTAAGAAGTCGAGGAGTTAAAATTATATCTTGCCCATCTTGCGCAAGACAAGGTTTTAAAGTGATTGATACTGTAAAAATATTAGAGGAAAAACTATCACATATTAAGGAGCCAATAACTTTGTCGATTATTGGCTGTGTTGTAAATGGTCCTGGCGAGGCTGCATTTACAGATATTGGTATTACAGGAGGGGGAAGAGATAGTAATATGCTTTATTTAAATGGAACACAAACAGAAAAGTTAAGTAACAAGGAAATCATTTCAAAAGTAGTAGACCTAGTTGAGAAAAAAGCTGAGGAAATTCAAAATAATAATAAATGATACCTTTAGAAAAAGTAAAAAATATTGTAAATAAGCATTCAAAACTAGAGACTGATCTGTCTTCAAACAGTATTGATAAAAAGAAATTTGCTGAAATATCCAAAGAATATTCTGATTTAAATGAAATAATTGAAGATGCTAAATTTTATATACTATTTGAAGTTGAGAAAAAAGAGCTAGAAAAAATTATAAATGATAAATCTAGTGATGATGAAATGATTGATCTTGCTAATGCTGAACTAAATAAATTAATTAATAAAAATGAAAAGGTAAAAAAAAAATTAATTTTCTTTTTACTACCTAAGGACGACGCTGATAAAAAAAATGCAATTTTGGAAATTAGAGCAGGAACTGGTGGGCTTGAGGCTAGTCTATTTGCAGCAGATTTATATAAAATGTATGAAAAAATTTGCAATAAAAAGAAATGGAACATAGAAGTAATAAGCATATCTAAGAGTGATGCAGGTGGACTCAAAGAAGTGATTGCATCAATTAAAGGTAAAAATATTTATTCTACACTAAAATATGAAAGTGGTGTTCATAGAGTTCAAAGAGTTCCCGAAACCGAAACACAAGGAAGAGTTCATACCTCCGCAGCAACTGTAGCAGTTTTACCTGAAGCTGAAGAGATAGATGTTAAAATTGAAGAGAAAGATTTGAGAATAGATGTTTTTCGAAGTAGTGGACCTGGCGGGCAGAGTGTAAATACAACAGACTCAGCAGTAAGAATAACTCATATTCCTACTGGAATAGTTGTCAGTCAACAAGATGAAAAATCTCAGATAAGAAATAAAGAAAAAGGTTTAAAAATTTTGAGATCAAGAATATATGAGTTTGAGAGGAAGATAAAAGAAGATGAACGTTCAGAATATAGAAAGAGTAAAATAGGAAGTGGCGATAGATCGGAGAGAATAAGAACTTACAATTTTCCACAAGGAAGAGTTACTGATCATAGAATTAATTTAACACTTCATAAACTTAACGAGTTTATGGAGGGAGAAATTTTTGATGAAATGATTGAAAATATAAATTTACAAGCTCAAGAAGAGCTTATGAAAACCGAATAATATGTTAAAAATAAATTCGATATTAAATGATAGTGTTAAGATTTTATCGAATTATTATATCAAGACACCGAAACTAGATGCGGAAATTTTATTATCTAGTGTTTTAAAAAAAAGTATTAAGCAGATAATATTTGATGATAAAATAAATATTAATCAAAAACAGCTTAAACTATACAGGGATTTAGTTACGAGAAGAAAATATGGCGAACCAATAGCCTATATTCTGAATAAAAAAGAGTTTTGGAAATACAATTTTTATGTGGATAGAAACGTTCTGATACCGAGGCCAGATACTGAGATAATTATTGAAGAAACGCTTAAACTTTTAAAGAAAGATGAAAAAAAATTAGTTTTAGACATTGGCACTGGATCTGGATGTATAATTATATCTTTGGCTAAAGAACGTTTGAAACTATATGGATCCGCTATAGATATATCAAAAAAAGCTATAAAAGTAGCTAAAACTAATGCAAAAATACACCAATTAAAAAATAGAATTAACTTTTATAATTCATCTGTTGACAATTTTTTTAAAGGTAAATATGATTTAATTATATCTAATCCTCCATATATTAAAAATTATAAAATAAAATGTTTGGATAAAGATATTTATTTATATGAGCCTTTGGTGTCCTTAAACGGAGGTCCCAACGGTTCTTTTGTACTAAATAAAGTAATTAAAAAATCCTCTAGTTTATTAAAGATTGGTGGAAAGTTAGTTTTAGAAATCGGATACGATCAAAGGTTTGAAATTATGGAATTACTAAGAAAGAATAGATTTTATTTAAATAAGATAATAAAAGATTATGCAAAAAATGATAGATGTGCAATTGCTACCAAAATTTAAATTTCTCTAATGAGATCATATAAAAATAATTATAAAAGAAGGTTTAGATCAAGTAATGATAGAAACTTTACTCGAAATTTAGATAGTCAATCCTTAGTATCAAATACAAACTTTCAAAGAAAATCTCATCGAATTAACAATCAAAGCGCCTCAAGATTGATTGAAAAATATACAAATCTTGCTAGAGAAGCATTAACCACAGGAGACAAAATTTTATCTGAAAGTTATTATCAATTTTCTGATCATTATTTAAGAGTCCTTAATGAAAGAGAAAAAAATCAAAGTTTAACAAATTTTGATAAAGAAAAATCTGAAAGTCATAAAGAGGTTAAAGAGCAAAAATTCGAGGAGAAAAAAGTAGTCACTAGTTAATTCCAGCGATTATTTCTGATTTTAAGACATTAATTTTCAATTTACTAACTTCAAACATTTTTCTAGACTTATTCTTTAATATCTTCCCTGATGGCAGTTTTAATGTTTGGGAATTAATACGTTTTCCATTGAAAATAACCTCATAATGCAAATGTGGACCTGTAGATTTTCCTGTTGAGCCAACGTAACCAATTGTTTGGCCTTGTTTTACTCTTGTTCCTTTTTTTTATATTAGCTGCAAATTTTGAAAGGTGAGCATAGACTGTACTATAACTTGAGTTATGTTTTATTTTTACACAATTTCCACCCCCACCACACCATGAAGCTTTTGTAACAACCCCATCCCCTGAGGCCATTATTGGTGTTCCTTCTGGTGCTGCAAAGTCTGTTCCTCTATGCATTTTATTGTAACCGTCAATTGGATGTTTTCTCATTCCAAATTTTGAAGATAGTCTAGCGCCATTAATTGGGGTTTTCATTAATGCTTTTTGGACACTTTTTCCATTTATATCGTAATGGCCTTCTTCTCCGTTATCATCAAAAAAGTAAAAAGCATTGCTTTGATTACTTAAATTTAAATCAGCAAATATAATATTACCCGTATTAAATATTTTTTTATTATCATCTTCAAAAACTTCATAAATTATTTGGTATGTATCATTACGTCTTATATCTCTCTGGAAATCAATCTGAAAACCATAAATTCTAGCAAATTCGACTATTATATTTGCTGGAATTTTTTTTCTAATTGCGCTTCTATAAAGACTTTGTGTAATTTTACCTTCTTTATATACAATTCTTTTAATTAAATTTGTTACAATGT
>CACLWL010000029.1 GCA_902610655.1 uncultured Pelagibacteraceae bacterium | reverse complement strand
TTATAAGTAATTCTACTTACTCAAATTATTATTTTGGATATCTTGAAAGATATATTTTTATTGGTTTTAATGAAATAGGACTAAAACTTAGCGTACTCCATTGGATTAACGATGCATTAATGGCTATTTTTTTCTTTTTTGTTACATTGGAAATCAAAAGAGAATTTTTACAGGGCGAACTTTCAAATTTTAAGCAAGCCTTATTACCAATTATAGCTGCTGTTGGTGGTATGGTAGTACCAGCTTTAATCTATGTAGTTGTAAACTTAGGTGATCCAGAAACAATGAATGGTTGGGCTATTCCATCTGCTACTGATATTGCTTTTTCTTTAGGTGTATTATCTTTACTTGGAAAAAGAGTCCCGCTATCTCTTAAAGTTTTTTTAACTGCATTAGCAATAATAGACGATTTAGGCGCAATATTAATTATCGCTATATTTTACTCTGGTGACTTAAATATAAAATACCTTTTATTAATGCTGGCAGCATTTATTATTTTGTTAATAACAAATAAATTTAATATTAAAAAATTTTTACCATATTTAATTATTGGAATATTTTTATGGGATTTTACTCATAACTCAGGAATACATGCAACAATTGCTGGTGTGTTACTTGCAATGACAATTCCTCACAGAAAAAAAGAAAAAGATTTCTCTTTATTAATTAAAGTAGAACACGCTATTAGTCCATATGTTGCATTTGGAATAATGCCTTTATTTGCATTTGCAAATGCTGGTGTTTCATTAGAAGGCTTATCTTTTTCATCATTATTAGATAAGGTTCCATTAGGTATTGTACTTGGTTTGTTTGTGGGTAAACAATTAGGTGTATTTATTTTTTCTTATATATCTATTAAATTAAAGATTGCTCAAATGCCGAGTAACACAAATTGGTATAATTTTTATGGAGTCGGTATTCTTACTGGTATTGGTTTTACAATGAGCTTATTTGTTGGGAATTTAGCTTTTGTAGAAAATATGCAATATATGGACGGGGTTAAAATTGGAGTTTTGACTGGGTCATTATTATCCACCCTAGCTGGGTATTTTTTAATATTACTTACACCTAATAGATAATTTAAAATAATGAAAAGAATTTTATTTGCTGTAATACTAATTGGTATGTTTAACTTCAAAACTACAACTAATGCTAATTATGAACAAACATTTTTTGATTTTAGTATCAAAAGTAACACTGGTGAAATAATTAATCTTAATAAATATAAAAATAATGTAATTTTAATTGTTAATACAGCTAGCTATTGCGGATTTACAAAACAATACTCTGATATGCAAAAATTATGGGATAAGTATAAAAAAGATGGATTAGTGGTCATTGGTGTCCCATCAAATTCTTTTAATCAAGAAAAAGACGAAGATTCAGAGGTAAAAGAATTCTGCGAGGTAAATTTCAGTATTAATTTTCCAATGACAACAATCACAAAAGTTAAAGGCGATGATGCTCATGAAATTTATAAATGGGCAAAAGAAAATCATGGTAAATCAGCAATACCTAAATGGAATTTTAGCAAAATATTAATTGATAAAAATGGAAAAATAGCTGAAACATACTCATCACTTACTAATCCAATGTCTAAAAAAGTCGTCTCTAAAATTGAGAGTTTATTAAAAGACTAAACTTAAACCATCATAAGCTGGAGTAATATTTTTTCTTAATTTACTTTTTAACTCTTTGTAATCTAAATCTGAATGTAAATTAGTTAATACAGCTTTTTTGGGGGAAAACGCCCTAATTAACTCTAAAGATTTTTCTAGATTTAAATGCGATGGATGATTTCGGTACCAAAGACAATCTATTACAAGATACTTAAGATTTTTAAAGTATTTATAATCTTTTTGAAAAATTTTGCTAACGTCACTTATGTACGCAAGCTTTTTATTAAATATATAGCAAATACTATTTACACTTCCATGCTTTACTTTAATACATCTTATATTAATTTTTTCACCTTTTTTTTTAAAAAAAATATTTTTTTTAATAGCTTTCATATTTAATGTAGCAGGATATTCACTTGAATTTGATTTGAAACAATAAGAGAAATTTTTATTAAAATATTTTCTGGTCTCATTGTCTGCGTATATATCTAAAGGTTTTTTATTCTTAATAAAAAAAACTCTTAAATCATTGATACCATGTGTTTGATCTGCATGCATATGAGAATATAGAACCTTGTCTATAGAGTTAATTTTATTGTTTATTAACTGTGATCTTAAATCTGGTGAAGTATCAATAAGTATATTTAAATAATTGGTTTTCAATAAAGCTGAGCATCTGGTTCTGACATTTTTTTTGTTATTTGGATCACATTTACCAAAAAATCCGTCTGCTCTAGGAACACCCATTGAACTTCCACAGCCTAGAATTATAAATTTCATACTATGTACCAAAAAATAATTTGTTGAAATTATTTGTTGTATAATTAATTAAATTTTGTGGTTCAGTATTTTTTAAAATAGCAAGTTTTTCTGCGGTATATTTGATAAAAGAAGGCTCATTCTTTTTTCCCCTCATTGGTTCAGGCGCAAGAAAAGGACTATCTGTTTCAATTAAAAGCCTATCTGCAGGTATGATCTTAAAGGTATCTTGTAAGTCAAGAGAATTTTTAAAAGTGATTATTCCACTAGCAGAAAAGAAAGCATTTAGCTCTAATAATTTCTTTGCAAAAGAAGTAGAACCTGTAAAACAATGCATTAATATTTTTAAACTGGGTTTAAATTTTTTTTTGAGAATTTCATAAGTTTCAATCTCTGCATTTCTAGAATGAATAATAATTGGTAGATCAAATTTTATTGCTGCATCAATATGAAGATTAAAACTTTTAATTTGTGCTTCTCTTTTGCTATTATTATAATAAAAATCTAGACCAGTTTCTCCTATACCTATAATCTTATTACTTTTTTTAATATTTAAATGTATCTGATCCATTGTAATCAAGTTTTTATCAGCCTCATGTGGATGGATGCCGAAAGTTCCGTAGATAATTTTATCCATTTCTATAATTTTTAAAATATTTGTAAAACTTTCAAGTGTTGTACAAATGGTAAGTAATTTTTCTATTCCCTCTTTTTTTGATCTCTCAATAACTTTATCTAAGTTTGAGAAAATTGGTTCATGATCTAAATGGCAATGAGAATCAATCATTTTTTATCTTATTAAATAGAATTTCTATTTTATTAATATTTTTACCTGGAGATAAATAATTATTATTTAAAATTGTTGAAAAATCAATATCTGTTTCCTTAATATTAAAAATATTTAGTGCTTTCAATGACGACTCTGGAATGATTGGGTAAAGTAATATTGATATTTTCCTAATAATTTCCAGTGATACATAAACTATAGTTTTTAATCTTTTTTTATCATCTTTTCTTTTCCATGGCTCTTGATCATTGAAATACTTGTTAGCTTTAAACAGTTGATCAACAATAAAATTTATATAAAAATTTATATTTTGATTATCAATATTAGTGTTTAGATCTGCAAAATTATTTTTATAATTGTTTAAAATATTTAAATCATCTTCGTTAAATTCTTCACTAGTTGGTACTATTAAACCAATATTTTTCTCACAAAATGAAACTACTCTTTGACATAAGTTTCCATAATTATTTGCTAAATCACTATTTATGCAACTTTCTAATTTTTCATTTGAAATATTTCCATCATTTCCAAAGGAGACTTCTTTAAGCAAATAATATCTCAAAGGATCAAGACCATATTTTTCAATTATTTCTAAAGGATCAAGAATATTTCCTTTTGATTTAGACATTTTTTCATCACCAGACAGTATCCAGCCATGACCATAAACTCTTTTTGGTGGTTTAATATCTGCAGCTAAAAGAAATGCTGGCCAATATATTGCATGAAACCTTAAAATATCTTTACCAATAATGTGAACATCTGCTGGCCAAAATTTTTTATATAGATCATTATTTTGATCTGGATAATTTAAAGCACTTATATAATTTGTTAACGCGTCTAACCATACGTAAATAACATGTTCATTATTGGATGGAACTTTTATACCCCATGTGAATGATTTTCTGCTTACCGATAAGTCTTTAAGACCAGCTCTAACAAAACTTACAACCTCATTTTTTCTTGTTTTAGGCAAGATAAAATCTGGGTTTTCTTCATAAAAACTAAGTAACGGTTCCTGCCACTTTGATAATTTAAAGAA
This sequence comes from uncultured Pelagibacteraceae bacterium, assembly GCA_902610655.1. GTDB lineage: Bacteria > Pseudomonadota > Alphaproteobacteria > Pelagibacterales > Pelagibacteraceae > Pelagibacter. Next base: position 503 of record CACLWL010000029.1, on the reverse strand, counting down.
GTAAGATTCCTCCTCTACCCACTCCACTTTAGATCCAGATAATTTACTTATTTTTAAATCGCCGTCATCCTCTATTTCATCTTCACTATAGAACGCTTCATCAGATACAGAATACCATCCTGAATACTTAGATAAATAAATTTCTTTTTTTTTTTCTAAAACTTTCCATAAATTTTCAACAGATTTTTTATGTCTTGATTCAGTTGTTCTGATAAAATCATTGTTAGAAAGATTTAAAATTTTAGAAAGATCTTTAAACGTGGCACTTATTTCATCACAAAACTTAAGTGGATCTTTTTTTTTGTTTTCAGCAGCACGTTGAATTTTTTGTCCATGTTCATCAGTTCCTGTAAGAAAAAAAACTTCATAACCTTGAATTTTTTTTAATCTAGCAAAAAAATCAGATACTATACTTGAATAAGCATGACCCATATGAGGTCTAGCTGATGGATAGTATATTGGTGTTGTGATGTAGAAATTTTTATTCATTTAGAATTTTTGTA
>CACLWL010000028.1 GCA_902610655.1 uncultured Pelagibacteraceae bacterium | reverse complement strand
AGCACTGGTATCTTATTTCATGGTTTTTATTTAGGTGGGGTATTTTATTCAATATTTATAGGGTTTCCGACAAGTTTAACTGCACTAATCGTAACTATGCAGCCAATATTAACAAATTTACTTGCAGGTTATTTTTTAAACGAAAAAGTTTCTTTAAATCAATGGTTGGGAGTTTTTTTGGGTTTTACGGGAGCAGTGATGGTATTAGGTTTTGATATAGGATCTTCTTTACCAATAGAAGGGGTGATTGCCTCACTCATTGCTTTACTGGCTATAACTACATCAACAATATGGCAAAAGAGAATAAGTAATAATATACCTTTGTCTGTAAACAATATGTATCAAGCTATTGGAGCAGTATTGTTTCATCTCATAATTATTATTTTTATATTTAAAGAACCTTTCCTGAAAATAAATACACAATTTTTGCTAGCAATGAGCCATCAAGTATTTCTTGTATCCCTAGGAGCATTTTCTATTTTAATGTACTTAATAAAAAAAAATTCTGCTAGCAAAACAGTATCGTTATTTTTCTTAATACCAGTCGTAACAGCGCTAATGGCATGGTTATTCTTAGGAGAGGTACTAATGAAAATTGATATTATTGGTTTTATAATTGCATCATTAGGGGTATTTCTTTCTACAAGAAAATAAAATAATAAATTTTTTATTTTTAAAATTTTAAAAAAATATGGTATTTTTTTAAAAAAAGGAGAAACTTATGAAAGCATATATAATGGGAAATTATACAGAAAAAGCTTTTCAAGGATTCATGAAGGATCCCTCAAGTGATAGAAAAGCTGTGGTAGAAAAATTAACAAATGCTGTAGGTGGCAAGATTCATACTATGGATATTGTTAGAGGCTCGTACGATTTTATTGTAGTCGCAGAGTTGCAGTCTTTTGAAGATTTTGCATCTATCAAACTTGTAGTGGAAGCATCGGGTGCTGTTAAAAATATGACAATACTTGAGGCAATTGACTTTACTAAAGCAACAACTAAGGCTAGTAAGATTGGTTACAAACCACCAGGACAGTAAAGAAGATTTATTTTTTTTGTTCGTTATCGACAACTAAGCAGATTTCTGATTTAGTCAGAAATCTGCGACCTGTTCCATTATCTAATGAGAACATGCCACCTATCCCACTTACAGCATCAATTGTAAGATCAGTATGTTTCCATTTCTCATATTGATCTCCATTCATGTAAAAAGGAACTCCACCTATTTCTCCTAATTTTATATCGTTATCACCAAGTGGAAATTCACCTTCTTGAAAACACATGGGAGCACTTCCATCACAACAACCGCCAGACTGGTGGAACATTAGTTTTTCACCATATTTTTCCTGAAGTTCTGAAAGAAGATTCAATGCAGAGTGTGTTGCTGATACTTTCATTTTTAAATTACGGCCCATGATATCGAATCATGGGCCATTATATATTGTTTGTTTAAAAGAAGCCTAATTTTTTCTCAGCATAAGAGACATGTAAGTTCTTATTCTGTCTGTAATGATTAAGCATCATTTTATGAGTTTCTCTTCCAACTCCAGATTGTTTGTATCCTCCAAATGGTGAGTGAGCTGGATAAGCATGATAACAATTAGTCCATACTATTCCCGCTTGTATTTCTCTACCCATTCTATGAGCTATATTTCCATTTCTAGTCCACACAGCTGCTCCTAAACCATAAAGAGTATCATTAGCAATTTTCAATGCTTCTGCTTCATCTTTAAATTTAATCACAGATACTACAGGGCCAAAAATCTCCTCTTGAGAGATTCTCATGCTATTATTAGCCTCAAAAATAGTTGGTTGGATATAGTTACCTTTTTCCAATCCACTATTAAGTTTACCAACACTTCCTCCTGTAAGAACCTTTGCGCCCTCTTTTTTTCCAAGCTCTAGATAAGATTTAATCTTCTCCATTTGCTCTACAGACGCTTGAGCTCCAATCATTGTCTCCATTTTTAAAGGGTTATCTTGTACAACTGCCTTTGTTCTTGCAATAGCTCTTTCCATGAATTTATCATAGATAGATTCTTGTATTAGAGCTCTACTTGGACAAGTACATACCTCACCTTGGTTTAGATTGAACATTACAAAACCCTCAATACATTTATCAAAGAAATCATCATCTTTATCCATGATATCCTCAAAGAAAATGTTAGGTGATTTACCACCTAGTTCCAAAGTTATTGGAATGATATTTTGTGCAGCATACTGCATAATCAATCTTCCAGTTGTTGTTTCGCCAGTAAATGCAACCTTAGCAACTCTTTTAGATGAAGCTAAAGGTTTACCTGCCTCTAATCCAAAACCACTAACAATGTTTACAACTCCTGGAGGTAATAAGTCTCCAATAAGTTCCATCATTACCATAATTGATGCTGGTGTTTGTTCAGCTGGTTTTAAAACTGAACAGTTTCCTGCAGCAAGAGCTGGTGCTAATTTCCATGTTGCCATCAACAATGGGAAATTCCATGGAACTATCTGACCAACTACTCCTAGTGGCTCATGAAAGTTGTATGAGTATTGATTATTACTTATCTCTGCAATCGAGCCTTCTTCTGCTCTAATCACTCCTGCAAAATACCTCCAATGATCAATAACTAATGGCAAATCCGCCGCCATACATTCTCTGATAGGTTTTCCATTATCTAAACATTCAGCTACTGCTAATAAGTTTAGATTTTTTTCTAAGACATCAGCAATTTTATTTAAGATATTTGATCTAGTTGTGATGTCAGTCTTTCCCCATTCTGGGAAAGCAGCGTGCGCAGCATCTAATGCCGCTTCCACGTCTTTTTCATTTGAACGTGCAACTGAACAGATTTTCTCATTAGATATCGGGCTAACATTATCAAAATATTTGCCTGATTTAGGTTCTACAAATTTACCGTTAATGTAGTTTCCGTATTTTGCTTTAAACGGAAATTTTACCTTAAGATGAGAGGTATCTAGAACTGAAGACACTTTCATTGCTTCTGCACTCATTTTCCCTCCATTATTTATAAGTACATTTAAACAATTTTTGATTGCAATGTAAATGCAACATTTTTTTTTCAACTCAAGATTGATTTTTTATTTTATTAGATTTAATTTCAATTTTAGGTTTTATTGTAGTTTCACGTGAAATTGTTTTTATATGGATAAAGATTTTTTTAAAAAACTAAGAATATTAGATGGAGGAATGGGCCAGGAATTGCATGCTCGAGGACTTGTATCCAAAGGAACACTTTGGTCAACAAGTGCTGTGTTAGATGAAAAATATCATAAAATAATTGTTGATATACATTCTGCATACATAGAAGCTGGTGCGGAAGTAATCGTTACAACGAATTTCTCAAGTAGAAGAGTTAGAATGGAACAAAATAAAGTAAATGATTTGTTCGAATTTGCAAATAAAAAAGCTTGTGAACTTGCGTTAAAAGCAAAAGAAAAATCAAAAAAGGAAGTTTTAATAGCAGGTAGTATACCTGCACAATCTGACACTTATAAAGCAGATAATAGAAACAACAAAATTATACATGAAAATTTTTATGATCAAATTAATTGCATAAAAGATTTTGTCGATTTCTTTTATCTAGATGTTGTATCAAGTGGAAAAGAAATAGACATAGCCTCAAAGATAATTGAACAAACAAATAAACCCATTTTAGTGGGTATACATTTACTAAAAAATGGAAAACTTCCATCTGGTGAAACCATAGATGAAATGATTAACAGGTATAAAAGTCCTAATTGGATAGGTATAATTGCATCATGTGTGTCCATTGAAATTGCTGAGAATTCTATAAATGATTTAAAGGCGCACAATTTACCTTTTGGTTATAAAGTTAATCTTTGGGGTGATGATGAGCCATCTCCAGTGAGAATGATTAATACAGCTAAATTCAATGAAGACGCAGTTAACTTAAATACTGTTATGGGAAAAAGAGAAGTATCAGACGAAATATTTAAAAATTTAGGTAAAAAATTTATCGATAATGGTGCCACTATTCTTGGTGGATGCTGTGAAACTGGTCCTAAACATATTTCTGCTTTATCAAAATTAAAATAAAACTCGTCTAATCATTTGATCTTTTTGCTAAATAAATTCCAATAAGGACTAACACTACTGAAACAATTATTTTTGGGGTAATTAATTCATTTAGGAAAATATAACCTAAAACGATACCAAAAATTGGTATTAAAAAGGATACTTGCGATTGAAAAATCAGACCATTTTTTTTTAAAATTGAAAATCTCAACAACCATGCGAGACCAGTTGATACTAAACCAAGGTAAATTACAGATATCACTGAAATTGTGCTTGGAATACTTTTCCAGGGTTGCTCGAAAATTAAAGTTAAAGGCAAAAGTATTATTGAGGCCCAAATACATATTGATGTTGTAACATTTTCATTTTTTTTATTGCTTATTTTCAAAGTAAGGACGCCTCCCACAACATAACCTGTGGCACCTAACAAAATTATTATTGCAGAATAAAAATTATTTTCATTTATTAAAATATTATCTGAGAATAAATAAACAATTCCTGAAAAACCGATTAAAACTCCGATAGTTTTAATTAAATTGAATTTTTCATACTTTGTAAAATAATGTCCTAAAATTGTCGATGTCAATGGTGTACTTGACATAAGTATTGCAGCTAAATTACTTTGAACGGCTTTTATTCCATAAGAGATAAAAAAAAATGGGATTACAAGATTAACAAATCCAATTAATGCAAACCAGTACCAGTCATTTGAAAAAACTTCAATTTTAATTTTTTTATAATTACATAAAATTAT
>CACLWL010000027.1 GCA_902610655.1 uncultured Pelagibacteraceae bacterium | reverse complement strand
AATTAAAATTAAATCAAAAAAATCAATTATCATTAATACACCTATAAGCTATTCTGGAAACATTGACCTATTACCATTTAGTTTTAAAATATTCGTAGATGCTGAGGAAATTGATTTAGAATATATATTTAAAAATTTATTCTTTATTAATGAATTAGTATCTTCAAATATTCTTCAAAATGATAATATTAATGGATTAGTTAAAATTAAAACAAATAAATTAAATAGAAACAGAATATTCAGTGTCGCAGATATAAATATTAATTTTGAAGAGGGTAATTTAAATTTTGATAATTCATATTTAGAAAATAATAAATTTGCAAAAATAACAATAAATAATACTCGATTTGAATCTTTTGAAGGAAGCTCAAATCTAACTGGTGAAATAAAATTAAATGTTTTCGATCATAATCAACTTTATAAAATTGTCCCAATTTCAAAAAAGAAAAAATTTAAGAGAAAATTTGACAAAATAAATTTTTATTTTACACTAAATTTGAATAACTCAAAATATTCTATAGACAGAATTAATTTTTTAGACAAGAAAAATAAAATTATACAATCAAAGAATGTAGATGATTTTGTGGAGGATAATTATGAAACTAGATTTATTTACTCGAACAGTGTTCTGTTAAAAAATTTTATTAAAAAAGTTCTTAATATTTATTTAGATGAGGGGTAAATCATTTTTTTAGGATCAACTAATTTATCATACTCTTTTTCACTTATTAATTTTGTTTTTAATGCTTCATATTTTAGTGATGTATTATTTTTAAGGGCTTTTTTTGCTATTTTAGCTGCATTATCATACCCAATTTTTGGTGTTAATGCAGTTACTAACATTAGTGATTTATCAAGTAATTCATTAATTCTTTTCTTATTAGCTTTTATTCCAGTGACACAGTAATTAGCAAAATTTTTTACACTATCAGATAATAAAGTTATGGATTGTATAATATTGTGAGCAATCAAAGGTTTAAATACATTTAGTTCGAAGTGACCATGCGAACCTGCTATTGTAATTCCATTATGATTGCCTATAACTTTTGTACAAACCATTGTAATAGCTTCACATTGTGTGGGATTAACTTTACCAGGCATTATTGATGATCCAGCTTCATTTTCAGGTAATATTAATTCTGAATACCCAGCTCTTGGACCAGATCCAAGAAATCGGATATCATTAGCAATTTTCATTAAGCAAACAGCAGTAGTATTTAAAGTTCCAGAAAAGTTTACAATTGGGTCATGTGAAGCTAATGCAGCAAATTTATTTTTTGCACACTTAAATGGTAACCTAGTTATTTTTGATATTTCTTTAATAATTTTTTTATCAAAATTTTTTGTAGTGTTAATACCTGTTCCTACAGCTGTTCCACCTTGAGCTAAATAATAAATTTCTTTAAGACTTAATTTTATTCTTTTTATACAGTCTTCTAATTGAGACTGATATCCTGAAAATTCTTGACCTAATGAGATTGGGGTAGCATCTTGAAGATGGGTTCTTCCAATTTTTATTATTTTACTAAATTCATATACTTTATTTTTTAGTTTTTTATTTAATAATTGTAGACTTGGTAAAAGTTCAATTACTGTTTTAGTTGCAACCGCTACATGAATAGCAGTGGGAAACACATCATTAGTTGATTGTGATTTATTGACATGATCATTTGGATGTACAGGCTTTTTTGTGCCCTTTTTGCCTTTAAGCATTTCAATTGCTCTATTAGCAATCACCTCATTAATGTTCATATTAGTTTGTGTACCAGAACCCGTTTGCCAAACTTTAAGAGGAAAATGATCTTTTAATTTCCCAGAAATTACTTCATCAGATGCTTTGATAACAGCGATTGCAATTTTTTTGTCGATTTTTTTATCTTTTAGATGCACAATCGCAGCTGATTTCTTTATTATAGCAATAGATTTAATAATTATAGGATTAATTAAAATATCTCCGATATTGAAGTATTTTTTAGATCTTTCAGTTGACGCACCCCAATATTTATCCACAGGGACTTTTACTGACCCGATACTATCGTATTCTTTTCTAGTTTTCATAAACTTTAGTTTGAGTGAAATAATATATATCTTATACATTAAGTTTAAAGAGAATCAAATAGGAGCGATATGACAAATTTTGAAAAAGTTGGTTTGTTTATGAAAACATTTAAACAGGAAGTAAAAACATCAGCTAGTTTAAGTTCAAGTAAAATTATCGATTTAAGAGTTAGTTTGATAGAGGAGGAATTGAGTGAGTTGAAAGAGGCATTAAAACACAAGAATTTAGTAGAAGTAGCAGACGCCCTTACCGATATTTTATATGTCACTTACGGAGCTGGTCATGCTTTTGGATTAGATTTAGATGCTTGTTTTAATGAAGTTCAGAAGTCCAATATGAGCAAATTAGACAAAGATGGTAAACCAATCTTTAATGAAACAGGTAAAGTGATGAAGGGTCCGAATTATTTTGTTCCTAATTTTTCTAAACTTATAAAAGATTAATTATTTTTTTTTTATAAAAGCTATATTTGAAGATAAAGGCTTTTTTAGTTTTCCCTCATAAGTGTAAATTACCTCTATATTGTCAAATAGATAATCTTGGTCTTTTTGGCCGAGAATTTTCGATTTAAAATATTCTTTATTTTTTATTTTAATAAGCATATCGTCTATAAAAATTTCCTCGTTATTGCCATCGTTTAAATGAAGTTGATCTTTGGGTGCATTAAAATCTTCTATAATATAATAACAACCACTCTCAACTTTTTTTAAGAAAAATTTAAGGTTTTTAATGATATGTGATAAAATATGTGATCCATCATCAATAATAATTTTAAACTTTTTATTATCTATAAATTTTTGTAAATTTTTAAATTCTTTTTCAATTGTTAAGTCACAATTTATGAATTTTATTCTTTTAGATTTATAATTAAACTTAAAATTTCTGTCTAAGCCATAAATACTAGCTTGGGGAAAGTAAATTGTAAATGCCGCAGATGATGCTCCCAGCCATGTACCTATCTCTAGTAGATTAAAGTTTTGATTTTTAAAATTCGATAAATGCTTTTCATAGAATTTAGCAAATCCGTGTCCAATAACAAGATCCGAATTTTTATCATATTGGTTTTTAACATTTGTGCCTTTATCTGTCCCAAAATAATTAAATATTTCATCTAAGGAGTGAAAATTTTTAGTAATTTTATCAACATTGATTTTTGGTTTTAAATTTAATGTTATTTTTTTGTAAAAACGGGTAATTTTTTTCATAGATAAAGATAAGTTTTCTTATACTAAAAATTTCTATATTAGGCTATTTTTTTTAGCTCAGTCAAAACTTCTTTAGCATGATCTTTAACTCTTACATTTGACCAGAATTTAAGAAGTTTGCCTTTGGAACTGATTAAAAAAGTAGATCTGATTATACCCATATAACTTTTTCCTAAAAATTTTTTTTTACCCCATGCACCATATTTTTTAATAACTACTAATTCTTTATCTGATAACAAATCGAATTTAAGTTTATATTTTTTTTTAAATTTTAAGTGGTTGTTAATCGAGTCTCTAGAAATACCTAAAACTACCGTTTTTCTTTTTTTAAAGAGATTATTTAATTTACTAAAATCTTTAGATTCTAGCGTGCATCCAGGAGTATCATCTTTTGGATAAATATAAAGAATTATATTTTTTTTTACTTTGCTGACTTCTAAAACTTCACCACTTGTACTAGGTAACTTAAAGTTTGGAACTTTTTTATTTAATTTTAATTTCATATTAAATTTTAATAATATATAAACTAATTATTAAAGACTTAGAATGCCACAGTGTGTATTAACTTTGTTTAGCATTATTCGTGATTTAATTGAATTGAAAAACTAATATACTATTAAAAAACGCCATCAGAGCGCCTATTTATAAAATGATATACTCAATTTATGAAATTATATTTAAAATCTTTCATAAATAACATCATAATAATTTCCAGCTTTTGGGTTATGAGCAAATTGAGTCTTGATAACTTCCTTATACCCATAATTATTTAAAAATTTTGATAAATCATCAATTTTACAACCACCTATATAAGACTCAAAATCTGCTGCTTCAGTTATTATATATTTAAAATTATTCAAAATTTTAGAAGCACCTTTGAGTACTAGAAGTTCTGATCCTTGTGTGTCAATTAATAAAGCTTGGTAATTTTTTAAGTTTATTTTCTCATTATTAATTAAACTTGTTAAAGTGTAAGTTTCTACCTCGATTGATTTAACATAACTGACTTCCGGCCAAATTTTAGTATGCAAGCCAAAGTCAAATATTGATGATGATGCACCATTGTTATTTGCAATATTTAAATATACTTTTTTATTATCAATATCTGAAAGTAAATATTTTAAAGCTTTTTGTTTGGGGTAATCTTTAATATTTATCTTAAGTTGCTCAAACACTTCAGGAATTGGCTCAATCCATAATACTTCAAGAGAATACTTTTTATATTTCAGCCTTTCTTGACCTGAATTTCCACCAATATGAATAATACCTTTTATTTTTTTGAGAAAATAGTTTGGATCTCTTTTTAATTTTAAAAGGTAAAGAAATTTATTAATTATATTCTTAATTTTCATTTTTAAGGGGCGTTCTGTTGCCAGGTGCCCCAAAACCCCGTTACTTAATTAATAAATTAATTAAGCAGCAAGAGCAAATTTATCATTTGCAATTATAAAATAGCCCGTCACGGTGGAACAATCCCGAACGAAAGAAAAGCCTTTACACATCCGTCGATCCTAGTTCACCCCCCTAAGTTGAATATGGTGGAGGTGGTGGGTACTGCCCCCACGTCCGCAATGTTTATTACGAAATTCGTTTATCGTCGTAGTTGGAAAACCAACACTATTAATATAAAACTAAAATACCTTTTTTCAATCATTATTAATTTATAAGATATAAAAGATTATGACTTATTTAAAGAAAGAGAATATTTTTTTTCTATTTATCCTTCTCTATTTTTTTTTCATTAGTGCATTTCAAGCAACAGATAATCACTGGAGCGCTAGAATAGATCAAGATATTTTCCTAATATATAATTCACTACTGGTCTACTCAGGCCATAATCAAGAAATGATTGATCATCCTGCTTACAGTACCATGTTTATTTTAGGGGGTATTTACAAAATATTATCATTTTTCTTTAGTAATTTTACTTTGGATGAAGTTCTTAATTCAAATGACATAGACCAAAAATTGCAAAATCTTTTTTCTGTTGCAAGAATTTTGAACTCAATCTACATTTTTATTTATAGTTATTTAATATTTAAATTATTAAAAGAGCTTAATATAAAAATTTTTCTTTGTTACATAGCTACTTTACTTCTTTTATTTTTTCATTCAATTTACGAAGTGCTATTTTTGATCAGAAGTGAGGTATTGTCTATTATTCTTAGCCTTTTGAGTTTTTATTTTCTAGTTTTATTTATAAAATACCAAAAAAGCGAAACTTACTGTTTCTTTTCTGGAATTTTTTTAAGTTTTGCTATCTTAGCAAAGGTACAAATTATCTTCTTAATATTTATATTTATTTTAATAAGCCCCTTTTTATTTTTTTATTACAATTGTCAAAGTATTAGTGGTTTGATTCTTAAAAGTAAAAAATTTTTTATTTTATCTTCAGTTTTGTTGAGTCTTGGTTTTGCTGGTTACTTAGT
>CACLWL010000026.1 GCA_902610655.1 uncultured Pelagibacteraceae bacterium | reverse complement strand
AAAAACAGTAAAAAATCTAAAAATTGTAAATTGTGTTTTTGATTTTTCAAATTTTTTAATAATAATCTTCTCAGATTTCAATTTTGTTTTAGCATATGGATTTTTTGGATTTACTTTAAAAGTTTCTTTAATTGGGAATTTTTTTTGATCCCCATAAACAGAACTTGATGATCCAAAAATAAATTTTTCTACCTTATATTTTTTTGAAATTTTAGAAATTGATTTAGTGGCATTTACATTATTAATGAAATAAATTTGAGGATTTTTTAATGAATAGATAACACCAGGCTGACCCGCAAGATGATAAACAATCTGTGGCCTGAATTTTTTAAATATATTGTCTAACTTGTTTTCATTATTTAAATCTATTTTTTTAAATATATATCCTTTCTTTTTCAAAAGTTTTTGTAATCGATTATTTTTTATTTTTTTTGAATAATAATTATTATGGTTATCAATACCTATTACTTTATTTTTTTTGATTAATTTTTGAACTAAATGAAATCCTATGAATCCTGAACTTCCTGAAACTAGGATTTTTTTCATAATTTGAAAAATTCTTTAATTTTTTTTATTACAAAATATATTTCTTTTTTTGTGTGTTCTTCGGAAATTGGTAAACTTAAAATTTTCTTTCCTAGGTGTTTACTGTTAATTAGTTTATTACCTTTTGGTAAAAATTTAAGTTCGTTTAACATATAAGGGTAATGTACCATTGTATCAATTTTATTTTTTATAAGAAAATTTCTCAACTGATCTCTTCTTTTTGTTTTAATAACGAATTGGTGAAATGAGTATTTATTATACTTGCTAAGTTTATAAAGCTCTAGATCGTTTATATTCTTTAAACCTTCAAAGTAAATTTTTGCTAATTGATTTCTTTTTTTTATAACATTATTATAATTTTTAAGTTTAATATTTAAAACACCTGCCTGAATGGTATCTAATCTCGAATTTCTACCTGAAAACTTATGATCGTACTTTCTAAGAGCACCATGTCCTCTGCACCTTAAACAATATTCTGCAATCTTTTTTGAATTTGTAACAATTGCTCCCCCATCACCGAAACCTCCAAGATTTTTACCAGGAAAAAAACTAAACGTCCCAGCATCTCCAAATGTTCCTACATGTTTATTTTTAAGTTTTGATCCGTGAGCTTGAGCACAATCCTCAACTATGTTTATATTTTTTTTTTTTATAATTTTTTTTATTCCAAATATATTTGCTGGGTTACCATAAAGATGGACTGGTATTATTGCTTTTGTTTTTTTTGTAATTTTTTTTTTTAAATCATTTAAATTAATTGTATAATCCTCACTATTAATGTCACAAAAAACTAATTTATAATTATTATTAACTACTGCCTCTGCAGTTGAAATCCAAGTATTTACAGGTACAATAATTTCTGATCCTTTTTTTATATTAAGCGAATTAATCGCGATTTCTAAAGCATCAGTCCCGTTACCTAAAGAAATACAATATTTACTTTTCACATATTTTGCAAAATTCTTTTCAAAATTTTTAACTTCCTTTCCCCCAACAAATTTGGAGTTTTTTATAAGTTCATTTATTTTTGAAAGAATATATTTTTTCTTTGGTGCTAATTTATACAAATTAGTGAATTTTATTCTCATAATTTTACCAAGTTTTATTTATATATTTTATTTTATAACAAATTTGTGATTTATTTTACAATATGTATAAAGAATATTTATAATATTTATTAAAAATGAAATTACAACTAAAAAAAACTAAAACATATAAAGATAGAACAGGAAGCCTAATACCATTTTATAAAAATATTTCTTTTCAAAACTTTAATTTAAAAAGATTTTTTTTTGTTTATGGTAATCAGAAACATTTTAGGGCTGATCATGCTCATAAAAAATGTAATCAAATACTTATACCTGTTTATGGAGAAATTGAGGTTAAAATTACAACAAAAAAAGGTATAGAAAAAAAATTTAGGCTTGGTAATAAATTAAATAATTATTTAATAGTTCCAAAATTAAATTGGATTAGACTTAAATTCGTAGTTAAAAATAGTATTTTATTAACATTCTGCGATTACAAGTATGATAAAAGAGAGTATATTCAATCATTTACTAAATTCTTAAAAAAATAAATTTTATGATTTGTCGAATATTAAAAAATAAATGTAGGGTTGTTCTTAATTTAGGGAAGATGCCAATTGCAAATGGTTTTATAAAAAAAAAAAATTTAAATAAAGAATATTTTTTTGAACTAAAGGCAGCTTTCAATGAAAAACTGGGATTATTTCAATTGGTCAATCATCCAAGTCCCAAAAAAATGTTCAATAAAAATTATCCATTTTTTACATCAAGTTCTGCATACATGATTAAACATTTTAAAATATTTGCGAGTTGGATAAAAAAAAAATACATGTTTAAAAATTCATTAATTTTGGAAATTGGATCAAATGATGGAACTTTTTTGAAAAATTTTAATAAAAAAAAAGCATTTGGGTATGAACCATCAAGAAGTGTTCATCTTGCAGCAAAAGATAGTGGAATTAGTAGTATTAATAGGTTTTTTAATTTAAAAAATATTTTAATTTTGAAAAAATATTTCAAAAAATTTGATGTTATTGTGGGATCAAATGTTTTTTGTCATATACCTAACCAAATAAATTTAATAAAATCAATTGATAAACTCTTGTCTAAAAAAGGAGTTCTAATTTTTGAAGAGCCCTATCTTGGTTCGATGTATGAAAAAGTATCGTATGATCAAATTTATGATGAACATATTTACATGTTTTCTTTAACTTCTGTAGACAGAATTTATGAACTATTTAATTTTGAATTAATAGATGCATACCCACAAATCACCCATGGTGGCTCTATGCGTTATATTATAAAAAGGAAAGGCACGTCAAAAAAAAGTAAAAGATTATTAAAACTTTTAAAACATGAAAAGTCTAGAAATTTAGATAGGATTTCTGGGTGCTTAAAGTTTAGGAATGATGTTAAAAAATCTAAGATGCAACTTAGAAAAAAGTTAGAAAAAATATTAAAAAAAAATGGAAAAATTTGTGGTTATGGTGCTACATCAAAAAGTACTACCATATTAAATTACTGCAATATAACTAATAAAATGATTGATTGTATTTATGATACTACTCCGGAAAAAATAGGTAAATTTTCTCCTGGCACTCATATACCAATTATTGACTATAAATATTTTAAAAAATCAGATTTTAGAAATATTTTTCTGTTTGCTTGGAATCACAAAAAAGAAATAATGAAAAAAGAAAAAAGAAAAAATATAAATTGGTTCAATCATATATCTTGAAAAAAAAAATTTTAATAACCGGGAATTCTAGTAGATTTTGTAATTATCTTAAAAAAGAGTTAAACGGTGGTAATATTTATTATACATCATCAAAAGAGTTTAATATTTTAAATTTAAAACAGATGAATAAATTTGTAAAAAAGAGAAAAATAACTCATCTCATCCACCTTGCAGGCTTATCAAGACCAATGTCCATGCATGATTCGCATATTAATAAGAGTATTGATTTAAATATTATAGGAACTTCAAATGTTGTTAAGGTTTCTCAATTAAACAAAATCAAAATAATTTACTTTTCAACAAACTATGTTTATCCAGGTAAGAAAGGAAATTATAAAGAAAGTGATGATTTAAATCCTATCAATAATTATGCCTGGTCGAAACTCGGGGGGGAGTCGGCTGTACAAATGTATAGTAATTCACTAATTTTAAGACTATGCATGACTGATTATCCCTTTACTCATAAAAAGGCAATTAGTGGTGCATATTCAAGTTTCATATATAATAAGTATGTAGCTATGATCATACCTTATTTATTAAACGAAAAAGGTATTTTAAATATTGGAGGAAAAAAAAGGGAAATTTATCAATTTGTGAAAAAATTTGGTAATAAAAGTATAAAAAAAATACCATTGTCTAAAGTAAAAAACTTCCCAAAAGACAGTTCAATTAAAATAAATAGATTTTTAAAAATTATTAGAAAAAAAAAATTAAAAAAAATAATTCTTTAGTTTTCTAAGTAATTTAAATTTTCTCAAATAATCTTTTAATGAATAATTATTATCAACTTCATTTATATTTTGTCTATTTTTCCAAATTGTGGTGTTTGGCAATTTTAATAAGTTATCCTTATCTGGTCGACCATTTGAATAGTAGTACATTGCAATTGATTTTCTAGACTTATCCTCTGGACAATTTATAGGGTCTGGATAACCATGAAAGCTCTCATCATTTGTTGA
This sequence comes from uncultured Pelagibacteraceae bacterium, assembly GCA_902610655.1. Classification (GTDB taxonomy): domain Bacteria; phylum Pseudomonadota; class Alphaproteobacteria; order Pelagibacterales; family Pelagibacteraceae; genus Pelagibacter. The sequence goes on along the minus strand of CACLWL010000026.1, from coordinate 1,530 downwards.
AAAAAGAAAAATTTTATTAAATTTAATATAAATTTTTTTTTCACAACCCTTCATCTTTTTATCCCATAGTTCTAGGTTTCCACCATATTCCTCTTTCCAATCTTTGTTTAAATATATTAATAAATTTAACCGCCTATCTAATTTCAGATATCTATGTATATAAAAATCAGAATGTACTTTAAGAAAGCCTCCAGCTTTTGTTTCATGAAGTCCACCACCACTAAGATAAGGATCAGAAATTAAAATTTCACCTATACTTGTAATTTTTTGTATATATTTAAGAAAAGGACCAGAATTTAAAAATGATATAAAATCTCTTAAATGTATTGGCATTAAAGATTGATCTTCTAACCCAAATTTTTTTTCATTTAAATTTTTTTTCTCGTAACTATTCAATTTACTCAAATCTGGAAAATTATTTAAAATTTGATTTAAAATATCATCTTTAAAAAAATTATTAACTTCAACATGGTTAAAAGGTTTCGATTGATTATAAATATTTCTAAGATTATCGATATTTTCATCATTCAAATAATGATCATTAATAAAATTTTTTAGCATACTATTATTTTAAAATATGCTAATAAATTGTTGTGTCAATAATGCTAAACCTGCTTAAAATAACAATAAAAGATCTTATAAATTATCAAAATTTCGAGAAATATTGGAAAAATTTAGATAAAAAAGAAAAAATTAAAGACAAAAATTTATGTTTATTTATAGACACATATCTCAATTCAAAAAGTTATAAATATACATCAAAATTTTGGTCTACAAGAAATTGTAAACACCTTAACTTACTTATTAAGACTGGTGTTGAAAACTTAGATCACGAAATTTCATCAGATTATTTCACATGGGATAGTTTTTATAATTCTAGGGTAAAAAATATAGTTCCTCAAGTAGCAAATGAAGAAGTTTTTGAAAATATTAGTATGTTCAAAGTTCATAAAAATATGGATAATTTTAAATCTTTACAACATAATTTGCTAACAAGTTTATTATACAAATTTATGAAAAAAATTGATGAAAATAAATATTATGAAACTTTGAGACAAAAAGAATCTTTTTTACTATATAATCCATCAATTGAGATAGATAACTTTGATATTTCGCAAGATTTAATAAATTCTATAATAGATCTTTATGAGATGGAAAAGATTAAAAAAATTAGTGGATTAAATACATCGCAGGAAAATGTTATTTTGGAAATAGGAGCAGGAAATGGAAGAATGGCTGACGCTATACTTAGTCTTTTTAGTAATAAAAAATATATAATATGTGATATTCCTTTAGCCTCTTATTTAGCATTTTTTAGGTTGAACAAATCCTTCTCAAATAAAAAAATTTCATGCGCATTTGACACTGATAATAAAAATGACTTAGAAAAAAAAATATTTGATAATGATATTATTTTTATTTTACCTCACCAAATATATTTATTAAAACAAAACCTAGTTGATATCACATTAGCTTTTGACTGCATACACGAAATGGATAAAAACACTATTAAATTCTATATGGAAAATA
>CACLWL010000025.1 GCA_902610655.1 uncultured Pelagibacteraceae bacterium | reverse complement strand
TTGACTGTTTTTTGGAAATATAAATTATTTAATATTTTAATGTATTGTTTTTGTGCTTGTTTTTTTGATGAATTATAAACTTGCGTTATGATTATCGAGATAAGTATTAGCAATAAAACAAAAAAAAATTCGAAATTCTTATTAACTTTTGACTGAATTGACTTAAGATTTATTTTCATGCTTATTGTAATTTAAATAATAATTTATGTTATAATCTACGAAAAAACCCCGATTTTACTAGCTTTTTTATCAATTTTTTTTTACCCATACTGCTTGATTTACTGTTAATTTAGATTATAAGCGTCACACTTTCTCAATAAAAATATTGTGAACATTAAGCCTAAGGGCTTAATTAGTTGTGTAAATAGTTAATTTAAAGAAGAGAAGTGTGGACGGTTAAGGTTACCAAAATTTGTCGTACACACTTCAACATTTATATAAATTTTATTCTTAGAATTTATATAGAAGCTAGTGTGCGCCGTTTTTAAACTTGAGAGTTTGATCATGGCTCAGAACGTACGCTGGCGGCACGCCTTATACATGCAAGTCGAACGAAGTAGCAATACTTAGTGGCAGACGGGTGAGTAACATGTGGGTATCTTCCCTTTGGTGAGGAATAACACGAGGAAACTTGTGCTAATACCTCATAAGTCTTTACGGAGAAAGCTTTATGCGCCAATGGATGAGCCCGCACTTGATTAGTTTGTTGGTGGGGTAATGGCCTACCAAGACTTTGATCAATAGCTGATTTGAGAGGATGATCAGCCACATTGGGACTGAGACACGGCCCAAACTCCTACGGGAGGCAGCAGTAAGGAATCTTGCACAATGGAGGAAACTCTGATGCAGCGATGCCGCGTGAGTGAAGAAGGCCTTTGGGTTGTAAAGCTCTTTCGTCGGGGAAGAAAATGACTGTACCCGAATAAGAAGGTCCGGCTAACTTCGTGCCAGCAGCCGCGGTAATACGAAGGGACCTAGCGTAGTTCGGAATTACTGGGCTTAAAGAGTTCGTAGGTGGTTAAAAAAGTTGGTGGTGAAATCCCAGAGCTTAACTCTGGAACTGCCATCAAAACTTTTTAGCTAGAGTATGATAGAGGAAAGCAGAATTTCTAGTGTAGAGGTGAAATTCGTAGATATTAGAAAGAATACCAATTGCGAAGGCAGCTTTCTGGATCATTACTGACGCTGAGGAACGAAAGCATGGGTAGCGAAGAGGATTAGATACCCTCGTAGTCCATGCCGTAAACGATGTGTGTTAGACGTTGGAAATTTATTTTCAGTGTCGCAGCGAAAGCGATAAACACACCGCCTGGGGAGTACGACCGCAAGGTTAAAACTCAAATGAATTGACGGGGACCCGCACAAGTAGTGGAGCATGTGGTTTAATTCGAAGATACGCGCAGAACCTTACCAACACTTGACATGTTCGTCGCGACTCTAAGAGATTAGAGTTTTCGGTTCGGCCGGACGAAACACAGGTGCTGCATGGCTGTCGTCAGCTCGTGTCGTGAGATGTTGGGTTAAGTCCCGCAACGAGCGCAACCCTCACTTTTAGTTGCCATCATTTAGTTGGGCACTCTGAAAGAACTGCCAGTGATAAGCTGGAGGAAGGTGGGGATGACGTCAAGTCCTCATGGCCCTTACGTGTTGGGCTACACACGTGCTACAATGGCATTTACAATAGGAAGCAAGATGGCGACATCAAGCAAATCCTAAAAAGATGTCTCAGTTCGGATTGCACTCTGCAACTCGAGTGCATGAAGCTGGAATTACTAGTAATCGCGGATCAGCGCGCCGCGGTGAATACGTTCCCGGGTCTTGTACACACCGCCCGTCACACCATGGGAGTTGGTTCTACCTTAAGGCAAAGTTTAAAACCTTTGACCACGGTATAGTCAGCGACTGGGGTGAAGTCGTAACAAGGTAGCCGTAGGGGAACCTGCGGCTGGATTACCTCCTTTCTAAGGATAATTAAGAAAAATTTCTTAATTTAAATATTTAACAGGTTAATGTTGACCGTCCTCATTTCTCTTCTTTATAGTTAGTGTTTAAGATTAACTGAATAGGGCCGGTAGCTCAGTTGGTTAGAGCACACCCTTGATAAGGGTGGGGTCGAAAGTTCGAGTCTTTCTCGGCCCACCAATTTTTTTGGGGGGATTAGCTCAGCTGGGAGAGCGCCTGATTTGCATTCAGGAGGTCAGCGGTTCGATCCCGCTATCCTCCACCATAAACACTTAGTTATTTTATTTGTAAAAATTTTAATATTATCAATATCTATATCCGATTGTTCGAATATATGAACAATCAATGAATGTTCGAATAGATGAACATTCCAACAAAATTTGATTCAACACAGAATTTTTTTCTGTGCATAAATCAAGCGTTTAAGGGCGTGTGGCGGATGCCTTGGCACTGAAAGTCGACGAAGGACGTGGTATACTGCGAAAAGTTTCGGGGAACTGTATGCAAGTTTTGATCCGAAAATTTCCGAATGGGGAAACCCACCACTTTATGTGGTACTTTAAACTGAATAAATAGGTTTAAAGAGAAAACCTGGAGAACTGAAACATCTAAGTAACCAGAGGAAAAGAAATCAATTGAGATTCCGTTAGTAGTGGCGAGCGAAACTGGAATAGGCCTGTAGGTATGTTAAAAAAATCTGAAAAGTCTGGAAAGGCTTACCAAAGAGGGTGATAGTCCCGTAAGAGTAATGTTTAATATACTTCTTGAGTAAAGCGGGACACGTGAAATCTTGCTCGAATATAGGGGGACCACCCTCTAAGCCTAAATACTCTTCAGTGACCGATAGTGAACTAGTACCGTGAGGGAAAGGTGAAAAGAACCCCTATTAGGGGAGTGAAATAGAACCTGAAACCGCATGCCTACAATCAGTCGAAGCTCTTTTTAGAGTGACGGCGTACCTTTTGTATAATGGGTCAGTGACTTAATTTATTAAGCAAGCTTAAGCCATCTAGGTGTAGGCGCAGCGAAAGCGAGTCTTAATAGGGCGATTAGTTTAATGAATTAGACCCGAAAACGAATGAGCTTACCATGAGCAGGTTGAATGCAAGGTAACACTTGCTGGAGGACCGAACCAGTTGACGTTGAAAAGTCTTTGGATGACTTGTGGTAAGGGGTGAAAGGCCAACCAAATTCGTAGATAGCTGGTTTTCCGCGAAAACTATTTAGGTAGTGCGTTGAATAAATATGCGTTTAGAGGTAGAGCACTAAATGGGCTAGGGGGAAGAGATTCTTACCAAACCTAATAAAACTCCGAATGCTGAACGTAGTTCTTCAACAGACAGACTGTGGGTGCTAAGGTCCATGGTCGAGAGGGAAAAAGCCCAGACCACCAGATAAGGTCCCGAAATTGTGATTAAGTGTGAAAGGATGTGGAAATTCCTTAACAGCCGGGAGGTTGGCTTAGAAGCAGCCATCCTTTAAAGATAGCGTAACAGCTCACCGGTCTAATAGAGTTTCTGCGCCGAAGATGTAACGGGGCTAAAATCACATACCGAATCTGTGGGTTTATAAAACTTTCGAGTTTTATAAGCGGTAGCGGAACGTTCTGTAAGCCTGCGAAGGGATACCCGTGAGGGATCCTGGAGGTATCAGAAGTGCGAATGCTGACATAAGTAACGATAAATAAAGTGAAAAACTTTATCGCCGAAAATCCAAGGGTTTCTGCGCAAGGTTAATCCGCGCAGAGTTAGTCGGCCCCTAAGGCGAGGGCGAAAGCCGTAGTCGATGGGAACAAGGTTAATATTCCTTGACCAGATGGTAGTGACGGATTTTGTAAGTTGTGAGTTCTTAATGGATTGAACTTGCTGCGAAAAAGTCCCAGGAAATAGCTCCATCATAAGACCGTACCCTAAACCGACACAGGTGGATTAATAGAGTATATTTAGGCGCTTGAGAGAATGATGTTGAAGGAACTCGGCAAAATGCTTCTGTAACTTCGGAATAAAGAAGACCTTTTTATAGGCAACTATTTAAAGGTGGCACAAGCCAGGGAGAAGCGACTGTTTATCAAAAACACAGGGCTCTGCTAACACGTAAGTGGATGTATAGGGTCTGACGCCTGCCCGGTGCTGGAAGGTTAATGTGATGGGTGCAAGCTCATTTCTGAAGCCCCAGTAAACGGCGGCCGTAACTATAACGGTCCTAAGGTAGCGAAATTCCTTGTCGGGTAAGTTCCGACCTGCATGAATGGCGTAACGATTTCTCCGCTGTCTCCAACATCAACTCAGTGAAATTGAATTCTCCGTGAAGATGCGGAGTTCGCGTAGTTAGACGGAAAGACCCCGTGCACCTTTACTGCAACTTTACATTGGTGTTAGGAAAAACATATTTAGCATAGGAGGGAGACATTGAAACAAAGGCGTCAGCTTTTGTGGAGTCACCAGTGAAATACCTCTTTTGTTTTTCTTGATATCTAACTGATTGCCGTCATCCGGCATCAAGACATTGTATGGTGGGTAGTTTGACTGGGGCGGTCGCCTCCCAAATAGTAACGGAGGCGTGCGAAGGTAAGCTCAGAACGGTCAGAAATCGTTCGTAGAGTGCAATGGCATAAGCTTGCCTGACTGCAAGACTGACAAGTCGAGCAGAGTCGAAAGACGGTCATAGTGATCCGGTGGTTCTGAGTGGAAGGGCCATCGCTCAACGGATAAAAGGTACGCCGGGGATAACAGGCTGATACTGCCCAAGAGCTCATATCGACGGCAGTGTTTGGCACCTCGATGTCGGCTCATCACATCCTGGGGCTGGAGCAGGTCCCAAGGGTTTGGCTGTTCGCCAATTAAAGTGGTACGTGAGCTGGGTTCAGAACGTCGTGAGACAGTTCGGTCCCTATCTGCTATGCGTGTAGAAGAATTGAGAGGAGCTGTCCCTAGTACGAGAGGACCGGGATGGACGTACCACTGGTGGACCGGTTGTAGCGCCAGCTGCAGTGCCGGGTAGCTAAGTACGGACGAGATAACTGCTGAAAGCATCTAAGCGGGAAACTCACCTCAAAACTAGTTCTTCCTATAGAGCCGTGGTAGACCACCACGTTGATAGGCTGGGTGTGGAAGCGCAGTAATGCGTGGAGCTGACCAGTACTAATAGCTCAATTGGCTTGATTTATGCACTGAAAAAAATATCTGATGATTTAATTAAATTTGTTGTAAATTGTGTTTAACGTTTTTAATCAAAAAAACTATTTTTGTTTTGTATTAGTAATAAGAGTTAAAACATTAGCGGATTGATATGAAAATAATTGGTTTTGAAACAATTTACTCTTTAATTTCATGAAATGAAAAAAATATTGATTATTGGTTGTAATTCTTTTTCTGGTTCAAATTTCACAAACCTTCTGCTTCAAAAAAATTATAAAGTTTACGGCGTAAGTAGATCTAATAGAATTAATAATGTATATTTAAGACATACATCAAACAAAAAAATTAAAAATTTCAAGTTCTATAAATTAAATATCAATTATGAAGTTAGTAAAATTATTTTTATAATTAAAAAATACAAAATATCTTATATTGTGAACTTTGCAGCTCAGGGCATGGTTAACGAAAGTTGGAAAAATCCACTTGATTGGTACAGAACAAACCTTATTTCATCGGTTAATTTAGTTGAAAAATTAAAAGAATTGAGATTTATCAAAAAATTTTTACAAATCAGTACGCCAGAAGTTTATGGAAATAATACTGGTTTAATTTATGAGGATAGTAAATTTGAACCAAGCACTCCATACGCTGTTTCTAGGGCTTCATTTGATTTTCATTTGATAAATTTGTATAAAAATTTTAATTTCCCAGCTGTAGTTTCAAGAGCTGCTAACGTATATGGACCTGGACAGGCATTATACAGAATAATCCCGAAAACATTTATTTATTTATATAAAAAAAAAAAAATCAAGTTAGATGGTTTAGGCAATACATTAAGATCTTTTATTTATATAGATGATATTGT
>CACLWL010000024.1 GCA_902610655.1 uncultured Pelagibacteraceae bacterium | reverse complement strand
AGACTTATCTTAATATGAAAAAAGAAAATCCAAATAATATAATAGCTGGAAGAAGTTATAGGGAGATACTTGATAGGTATGAAAAAAAAATTAATGATCCCCGTATTACTAAAACTGGCAAACAAAGTTGTAAAATTATTAAAGAGTTTCTAAAAATTAAATGTCCTCTTAAAAATGCTCCAGAAAAATTAAATAAATTTTACAAAAAACATAATTTGAATGTTTCAGTTGGCAAAGAATTCTTTCCAATAAATAATTTTAAACAAAAAAATTTAAATTTTGAATTCTCCACAAGTAATGGAAGAGGAAGAGAAATTGAGTATTATAGTTCACTTATATTTTCAATCGATATTAAAATTAAAAATAAACAAAAGACTTTTATATCAGGCGGAAGATTTAACGACTTAACATCAAAAATTCTTGGCTTACGTAAAATACCAGCAGTTGGTTGCGCAATTAATCTCGGGGTTTATGAGTAAAGAAATAATTAATATAGGGATTGTATCTAAAGGAAGATTGAAAGAACAATCTGAAAAAATATTAGTTAAAGAGAAACTTAAAATTTTCTTTGATAGAGGTGAAAGGGAATTAATTGGTAAAATTAAAGGTAGACCAGATATTTCAATATTATTTCTACATGCAAGAGAAATTTTGGAACAACTGGCTATTGGAAATTTAGATATTGGGATCAGTGGATTAGATCTTTTAAAAGAGTCTGAAATTAATATTCAAAAAAATATTAAATTAGAAAAGAAACTTAATTTTGGTTATGCAACTTTAATTCTTGCTTGCAGAAATGAATTTATAGATTTGTTTACAACATTAGACCTAGATGAGGTCGCAGATGAATATAAAAAAAAGAATAAATCTTTATTGAAAATTGGCACTAAATATCCAAATCTTACAAGAGAATTTCTGTATTCAAGAGGTGTAACTAATTTTACAATAGCAAAATCATTAGGTAGCACAGAACTGATGTGTGCTATGAATACTGCTCAACTTATATGTGATATAACAAGTACAGGGACAACGCTCAAACAAAATAATCTTAGAATATTGAATGATGGAGAAATATTAAAATCCCAAGCCTGTTTACTTAGCTCAAAAAAATCGAAAAATAAAAGAGGATTACAAAGTATTATTAAATTATTTTCTAAGAAGTAAGTCTTTAAAATATATTATTATTATTTTAATAACATCAAAGTTACGTATAATTATGTAAATAGCTAAAATTAAACTTATAAGTACAAAAAATTTAAATATTAATTCCATTTTAATTCTATATTATATCAAATAATAGAATCATGAAAATTAATATCATTTAAAGGTAATTAAAAAATATAAATACTAGAATGAAGTGGAATATTAAGTATAATTATCCTAAATCTTCTCGTTCAAATGAAAACGGCTATAGAAAATACTTATTTGGAGAAAAGAAGCTTCCTAGTGTTACATCCATTCTTGCAGCTACTAAATCAGAAGAGGATAAAGCATCACTTGAATTGTGGATTCAGCGAGTAGGAGTCAAAGAGTCAAATAGAATTAAAACTGAGGCTTCCTCCAGAGGTACTTCAATGCATTCCTATATAGAAGATTTTTTAAGAGGACGGATTAATGAGAGCTTTTTTGAAAGTAATGAACAGTATAAAAATATGGCGAAAGAAATAATATATAAAGGAATTAAAGGAAGGGTAGAAGAAATATATGGAATGGAAACAACACTACACTATCCAGAAAAATATGCTGGTACAGCAGATATGGTTTGTATTTATCAAGGACAAGAAGCAATTGTAGATTTTAAACAAGCAAATAAACCAAAAAAAGTCGATTATATTCAAGACTATTTTCTGCAGTTAGGGCGCCTGGCCCCTCTAATTTTTAGAGGGGCACAGGTTTTAAGGAGCATACACTTTGGCACATAACTTTGTTTACAAAACAAAAATGGAAGCAGGAGTAATTTTATTATGTACTGTGGATAACCTATTTCAAGAGTTTAAAATAGAAGGAGCAGAATTAGAAATGTATCAAAATTTATTTTTAGGTAGAGTAAAAAAATTTTACGAAATGAAAAATATTTCTTGACTATACTTCCTTTAAGATGTAAAAGAAAATTCTTAACTAGAAGCTACTTGTTTAGATGCAAAAAGTTAAATTCTTTTTTCAATCCTAACTTTAATAAAATCTTCTAGAAAAAATATATGAAAATAGCTATATATGATATAGAGAGCACGGGGGCTATAACCGAGTGGAGTTCCATAATTGAGATAGGTGGAGTTTTAATAGATGAAAACTTCAATGAAATTGATAGGTTTAATCTTAGAGGCAGAATTCCAGAAGGAGAGATACCACAAGCTAAAGCTTTATTAGTAAATGGAACAACAATTGAGCAACTAACTAGGTCAAATCTTTCAAATTATATGTTACTTGATCAAGTTGAGAAAATTTTTACAAAGTGGTCAAAAAAGTGGTCACCTGTCTGTTTCATGGGTTATTCTAACATAAATTTCGATTGTGAAATGGTAAGAAAGTCGTTTTTCAGAAATCTAAGGTATCCTTATATTACCAACGCCTCTCCATCAAAACGTCATGATGCTTTGAATATTGTAAGGGCAGCTTACGGCGTAGATCCAAAAATATTAAAAACAGAATTAAATGAGAAGGGTAACGTTAGTATGAAACTCGAATCTCTTAGTAGACTGCAGGGGTTTGACGTATCAGGAGCCCATCAAGCACAGTTTGATGCAATAAATACCTACAAAATACTTAAACTTATTAAAGAAAAAATTAAACCAGATCTTTGGTCGCAAATTTTAAGAACCTATAGCAAAGCTGACACCGAGACTATTTTTTTAAAAGAGCAAATGATAACCTTAGTAGAATATTATTATGGAAAGAACAAGTTCCATCTTTGTGCTCCTCTACATCCTAAATATTGTATTCATCCAGTTTATAAATGGGGACAAGCTATAGATCTTAAGTCTGATCCTGTTCCATTATTCAATATGTCAATAAATGAATTAAAAGTTGAGATGAAAAAGTCACCAAAATTTTTGAGAACAATCCGATCGAATAAAGCTCCTGTAATTTTAGATGCCGAGGAAGGTATTAAGTATGAACCATATAACGCGATTCCTCTTGATTTGTTAAAAAAAAGGGCAGAGCTGATAAGAGGTAATGAAAAATTTTCTCAAAATATTCTAACCGCACTCAGAGAAAATGCAGACGAAAAAGAACAGTTAAAATCCCAAGAAGATATTTATGCGGAAGAAAGTATTTATAAAAAATTTACGTCGAAAAAGGACACTGCTTTATTCCCTGCGTGGCACAGCGCTCCATGGAAAGATAGACTAAAACTACTTGATAAATTTGAAGATGATAGGATGAAGGCTTTTGGTACGAAAATTATATATCAAGAAGCACCTAACATCTTACCAAAAGATATTTTTAACTCTGTTAAAAGAGGAATAGGCAAAAGAATCTTAAGTAAAAATAAAGAAAGATGGTGGACAGTTTACATGTGCTATTCAGAGATTGACACCCTAAGAGTAGAAGCTGAGAATAAAAATGATGTGCAGACCCTTAAAACTTTAGACTCTGTCAATAATTACGTAATGTCTGTTCAGCAAAAATATGAAAATGCCTAGTTGACATTAAAACGTAATAAATTAAAAAACTATTATGCTTATAGATTTTTCAGATAGTGATTTTGAATCAAAAGTAAAAAATGAAGATGTTTCGATTCTGCAATTTTCTGCCTCTTGGTGTTCTCCATGTAAAGTATTGAAACCGATAATGGAAAAGCTTTCAGATGAGTTTAAAGATAAAGCAAACTTTTATTATGCAGATATAGATGAGAAAGCAATAAATTCTGCGTCCGCTGCTGCGGTGCGCGGAGTACCTACAGTAGTTGTCTATAAAAAAGGTGTTGAGGTGGCGCGGAAGGTTGGTGGTTTGCCTGAACAGCAAATGAGAGATTTTTTAATTGAAAATCTTTAATTAATTTTTAGCACTTCTCCAGCTAAGTAAATAGATCCTGTTATTAAAACAATATCATTTCGTTCTAATGTTAAAGACTTAATAGCTTGCTCTACACTTTCCTTATAATTTAAATTCGAAATATTTTTAAATTTTTCTTTCAATTTAATTCCGCTTATTGCATTAATTTGATTCGGTATATCAACTACTGTAAAAGATGAAATATCTTTAAAATAACTTAAAAATTTTTCATGATCTTTATTTTCCATCATTCCTATAATCACATGCTTTTTACAATTTATAGTTTGGAGAAATTCATTTAGAGCTTTTGATCCACCAGGATTGTGTGATGAATCTAGAATAAGCGTATTATTTTTTAACAAATCTTTAAGCTTACCAGACTTAATTTCTTCAAGTCTGCCTGAATTATAAGCTTTTTTTACTCCAGTTATAATTTGTTCATCTTTAATGTTTAAATTTTCTAAAACTCTTAATGCAGCAATTGCTGTAGATGCATTTTCTAATTGAAATTGACCATTCATATTAGGCTTTGGTATTTTTAAACCTCCATATTTATCCTCAAAGTAAAAAAAATCATTTTCTTTTAAAACAAAATTGTAATCCTCTTCAAAAAAATATTTTTTTGCTTTGTTATTTGAAATATTTTTTTTAATGGTTTCCGTAATTTGTTTAGATGATTGTTTTGAAACAACTATATTTGAATCAAGTAAAGATGAAGTTTTTTCAAAAATAATCCTATCTATATTTTTTTCTTTATTTGGTAACCAATCTAAGTGATCTTCACTAATAGAAGTTACAATGTTACAAAGATTTCTTTTTAAGATATTAACCGCATCTCCCCTACCAAAAAGTCCAAATTCTGCGAGAACGATATTTTCTTTATATTTTTGACACCCATAAAAAAAAGCGGCAGTAAGAGCTTCAAAATATGTAAGAGGCTCACCATTATTAATAATTTCAACTTCGTTCAATAATTCAACAAGTGCATCATCACTAATTATTTCATCGTTATAAATAAATCTTTCATTGATAGTTTTTACATGAGGAGAGGTATAAATATTACTTTTAATATTTGCCTCTTTTAGTATTGAGTGTAAAAAAGAGATCGTACTTCCTTTTCCATTAGTTCCACAGACTTGGATACATTGTATTTCATCTTGAGGATTGCCTAACTTTGCACAAAGATTTTTTACTCTATCTAAACTTAGATCAATCTCTTTAGGATGCAACTTTTGAAAGTTGCTGAGTATCTTTTGAAGTTTCATTTTCTGAAGATGAATTTACCTCAGAATTCTTGTTAAGCAATATTGATAATAATATACCTATTTTTTCTGGTAAGCTTTTCCTGGGTATTATGGTATCAACAAAACCACATTTAAGAGTATGTTCCGCTGTTTGGAAGTTTTCTGGTAGTTCCTCTTTTATCGTACTTTCAATTACGCGTCTTCCCGCAAAAATTATTTCAGCTCCAGGTTCTGCAATTTGAATATCACCTAACATTGCAAAAGATGCAGTCACACCACCTGATGTGGGCGAACTTAAACATACTATGTAAGGTAATTTTTTACTTTTAAGCTCGTTAACTGCCAACACTGTTCTTGTCATCTGCATTAAACTTAAACCTGACTCCATCATCCGGGCACCTCCAGTTGATGTAAAAATTATAAATGGAATTGAATTATCAATTGAGTGTTGGATACCTGATATTATTGCTTCACCTTCAGCGGTACCCATAGATCCACCAATGAAATTAAAGTTCATTGCTGCGCAAACCAATTCAATATTATTTATTTTTCCTTTAGCAATTAACACAGCACATTCTTGATCATTCTTATTTCGTGCATCTTTTAATCTTTTTATATAAGATTTTGTATCTTTCCAAGAGATTGGGTCATCAACTGGCATTGGTGTTTTAAGTATCTCATAATTATTTTTCCCAAAGAAAACATCAAATCTTTGGCGTGAGTTTATACGATGATGTTTGCCACATAAGTTACAACACCATAAATTTTCTTCTAAATCTTTTTTTAAAATGGGACCTTTGCAACAAGATGTCCAATCACTTTTCTCTGTCTCTTCTTTTGTTGGTCTGTGCTTAGTAATAAGTCTTTTAATTTTTTCACCAATACCAAGTGTTTTTTTTATCCAATTCATATAATTTTAGATCTAAGCTTTTTTACCATTTTGTCTACTTTTGTGACAGGATTTTGTCTATTTTTCAAACTTTTAGTAATTTCTTTACATATTGCACTTCCAACAACCAATCCATCTGCAGATTTCAAGCTTGAAATAGTTTTTTCTGTAATACCAAAACCTATTACAATATTTTTTTTAGGATTAATCTTTTTAATTTTGTTATAGCTTTCTAATATTTTTTTGGGTGAAACATTTAGTTTACCCCCAGTGGTTGAGAGCATCGATATATAATAAATCATATCATGGGAGTCTTTTATAATCTTGCCCATTCTAACTCGTGTAGTTGTAGGTGACAAAAGTTGGATGAAGTTAATTGATTTCTTTTTACATTTTTTTGCGAATGTTTTATTTTCTGGCCACGATAAATCTACACAAATTATTCCACTCACACCTGAATTTTTACATTCTTTCACAAATTTATTTTCACCATACTGATAAATCATATTGTAATAACCCATTAAAATTATAGGTTTGTTTTTTTGTGACTTTTTGAAATTTTTGACTATTTGAAATGCATCACGCATTTTAAAACCATTTTTGATTGATCTATTTGAGCTAGTTTGAATTTGTCCACCATCTCCTACAGGGGTAGAATGTGGAAAACCTAATTCGACTATATCTGTATATTTTGCAATTGTATTTAAAATTTGAACACTTTTTTTTTTATTTGGATCTGATGCTACTGTATAAGTTAAGAGAGCGGTCCTATTCTCTTTTTTACAATTTTCAAAAGCTAATTGAATTCCATTTTTCATGCTGTGTAATAACCCAATCTACTCTTAATAATTTCAGCGTCTTTTCGAGAGTGTCCGCATGAGTTGACTATGAGTAAACTATCTTTATTAAGTTTAGGGGCCAGAGAAATTGCAGTATGAAACGCATGGCTTGGTTCCAAAGATGGTGATATATTTTCTAGCCTAGAAACTAATTCGTACGCTTTTAATGCATCTTCATCTGTGGCTGAAGTATAACTTGCTCTGCCAGTGTCTTTTAAAAAGCAATGTAAAGGACTCACAGATGGATAATCGAGCCCGCTAGATAAACTTTCAGTTTCACTAATTTGACCATCACTGTCTTGAATACAGTATGCTTTAGCGCCATGAAGTATACCCAGTTTAGAGTTATTAGTTAATGGTGCTGCGTGGAGCTTGCCATTTTTAGAACCACCAGCTTCTACACCAATCAGTTGCACCTGTTTTTTATTATACTCGATGAATTCACTCCAAAAACCATAAGCACTTGATCCACCTCCAACACAATTGATCAATTTCATTTTATTTGGAACCCTTCCAAATTCTTTTTTTAACTGAACTTTTAACTCTCTTGATATTTGTGAAGCAGCCCAACCACATATTTTTACGAAAATATTTGGACCAACTGTGCTACCTACCACCATGTGAGCAGATTGACAATTAGCTACCCAATACCTCATACATTCACTCACAGCATCAACAAGTGTTTGACTGCCAGAGGTTACGGTCACAACTTCTGCTCCATATTTTTTCATTTTGCGGACATTTGATTGTTGTCTTTGAAAGTCTCTCAATCCCATGAATATTTTACATTTAAGACCAAATTTTTTTGCAGCCATTGCTAAATTAAAACCTTGCATCCCGGCGCCTGTATCAGTTATCACATATTTTTTTCCTGCTCTTTTTGCTATCAAACAGTGGACTAAAGATGCATAAACTTTATGAGCTGTGCCAGGATTTTCCGAAACCACTTTTGCCCATATTTGGGCACCACCCAGATGATCAGTTAAATTATTTAATCTTATAAAAGGTGTTGGAGCTCCTACATAATTTTTAAAATAATAATCTCTTTCCCCAATGAAACTTTTATCCTTTCTGAGTTTTGCAAAAAGTTTTGTTAGATCTTCTATTGGCTTCTTTAGAGTTTCTGGAACAAAGCTCCCACCAAATTTTCCACCCCACATACCATTTTTATCATGCTGGTCTATTAATGGAATTCCTTTTTTAATTTTCATTTTCTTTTGTTTACCTTATTAACATTTCTTAAAAAAATATTTATTTTTGAAATATTTTTTTTTTTACGAGTTTCTAAGCCACCTGAAATATCTATAATATCCGATATTTTTTTAAATTTATCAAGATTTTGATTATATTTTATATTTCCAGCTATCATTGTACTTATTTTTTTTGGAATATCTT
>CACLWL010000023.1 GCA_902610655.1 uncultured Pelagibacteraceae bacterium | reverse complement strand
ATTTTATAATAATTATAAACTTTTCCCTAATAAAAATTATACTATTGAATTGGGAGGAGTACTAATCGGGATAGTAGATTTTTTTAGATTTATTTTTATTTTAATCTCAGGTTTCATTATTTTAATTTTAATTATTAGCAAAAATTCAAAAAAAGAATTATCAATTATATTTATACTTTTATTTGGTATAGCTATTTTAAATTTATCTTTTGGTGCTAGAGATGGTTTTGGGTATAATTTATATCTATATCCTCCTATTTTGCTTATTATATTCTTAACCCTTAATAAATTTAATAATAGATTTATTATTTTCTCAGCCATTACAATATTATTTACAATATCCTGCTTGGAATTTTATTTATTAAGAAATATTTATAAACTTCAATTTAACCGCGAAAATAGAATCTATGATACTTGCAAGATTGAAAAATGGAAAAATTCAGAAAATTACATTAAAAAATTTAACGAAAATTCTTTTATTCCATTAACTGAAGATCCAAGAATGGTATTTCTTGTGCAATTTTCAAAAATGGATAGAGAATTTTTAGTACAGTATTGTAAGCAATTAGAAAAAAAACTTGGTTGGAAAACAAACTTCTTTAATATAAAAATTGATTGATATTCGAAATAAATATTCATGAAATTAACAAAAGAACAACAGCAAGAAATTAAAGATCTTCAGTCGCAAGAAAATAAAACCAAGAGAGTAATTGCTCCTGAACTTGAGAAAGTTTTATTTGAGGCTATTCCAATTTTAGACCATGGTTTTGTTCGAGTAATTGATTATATGGGTGACGATACATCAATTGTACAAGCAGCTAGAGTTTCGTATGGCAAAGGTACAAAAAAAGTTTCAACTGACTCAGGGCTAATTAAATACTTAATGAGACATTGGCATAGTACACCATTTGAAATGTGTGAAATCAAATATCATATTAAATTGCCCATTTTCATAGCTAGACAATGGATAAGACATAGAACTGCTAATGTGAACGAATATTCTGCAAGGTATTCAATCCTAGATAAAGAGTTTTATCTACCATCACAAGAAAACTTAGCAGCACAATCAAAAAATAATAGACAAGGAAGAGGCGAAGTTCTTACTGGCGATCAAGCAAAAGAAGTTTTAAATTTGTTAAAAAAAGATGCTGAGAGGACTTATGACAATTATCAAACAATGCTAAATGAAAGATATGATGGATCAGTAATAGATGAAAAAAAATCAGGCTTAGCTAGAGAACTTGCAAGAATGAATCTTACTTTAAATACTTATACCCAATGGTATTGGAAAACAGACTTACTGAATCTTATGAATTTTTTAAGATTAAGAGCAGATAGTCATGCACAATTTGAAATTAGAGCTTATGCAGATGTAATGTTGGATACACTAAAAAAATGGGTGCCAATAACTTTTGAGGCATTTATGGATTATAGAGTAGGTGGAACCGAAGTATCATCTAAAGGTAAAGCTGTCTTGAAAGATCTAATTTCTGGGAAAGATGTTGATATTGAAAATTCAGGCTTATCTAAAAGAGAGTGGAATGAATTAATGAGTGGTTTTGATTTAAAAGAAAAAATTTTAAAATAAATCATGCAACAGAAAATAAAACTTCCGTCAAACAGAAATTTTGGAATTGTATTTTCTATAGTGTTTTTAATTATTGCACTTTGGCCTTTGTTAAGTCAAAACGATATTAGAATATGGTCATTAATAATATCAGGCATTTTTTTGGTGTTAGGATTAATTAATTCAAAATTACTTTTACCTTTAAATAAAATTTGGTTTAAATTTGGGATATTTTTAGGAAACTTTATTGCACCAATTGTAATGGGAATTATCTATTTTATGGTTGTTACCCCAACTGGTTTAATAATGAAAATGTTAGGAAAAGATTTACTGAATTTAAAAAAAAACAATAAAGATACCTATTGGATTGAAAAAGATAATTCAAATAATGACCTTAAAAATCAGTTTTGATAGTATGAGTTTTTTAATTGAATTTTGGAAATTTTTAAAAGTTAGAAAAAAGTTTTGGTTGTTACCTATTATTTTAGTTTTAGCTTTATTTGGTGGTTTAATTATTTTAAGCCAAGGCTCAGCTGTTGCACCATTCATTTATACAATATTTTAATTTGTGATCTCAATACTTGGAATCTCCGCATTTTATCATGATAGTGCAGCCGCTATTATTGTTGATGGGAAAATAGTAGCTGCGGCTCAAGAAGAACGTTTTACCAGAAAAAAGCATGACTCAAGTTATCCTTATAATGCAGTAAAGTTTGTTCTCGAATTTGCAAAATTAAATCTATCGGATGTTGATCACATTGTTTTTTACGAAAAACCTTTCTTGAAGTTTGAGAGATTATTGGAAACCTATGTAGCTTTTGCACCAAGAGGTTTCAAACAATTTACTAAATCAATGCCAACCTGGTTGAGGGAAAAGTTATTTCAAAAAAACATGTTAATGAAACTTTTAAAGGAACATGATCAGAATTTTAAATATGAAAAAAAAATTTATTTTTCTGAACATCATTTAAGCCATGCTGCTAGTGCTTTTTTTCCGTCACCTTTTAAAGATGCTGTAGTTCTTACTGCTGATGGTGTTGGAGAGTGGGCAACAACGACAGTAGCAATCGGTAAAGATCAAGATCTATCAATTAAAAAAGAAATACATTTTCCACATTCATTAGGACTTCTATATTCAGCGTTTACCTATTACACAGGATTTAAAGTAAATAGCGGCGAATATAAACTTATGGGTTTAGCACCTTACGGTGAGCCAAAATACGTTAGTTTAATTAAAGATAATCTAATTGACGTTAAAGAGGATGGTTCTTTTAAACTGTCACAAGAATATTTTGATTATGCAACTGGTTTAAAAATGACAAGTGATAAGTTTCATAATTTGTTTGGAAAAGAACCTAGGAATAGTAAAGAAGATAAACTAACAGAGTTTCATATGGATGTTGCTGCATCAATCCAGAAAGTAACAGAGGAAGTTATGATTAAAATGGCTAAGTCATTAAAAAATGAATTTAATCATAAAAATTTATGTTTAGCTGGTGGTGTTGCACTTAATTGTGTTGCAAATGGAAAAATTTTAGAGCAAAAAATCTTTGAAAATATATGGATCCAACCGGCAGCAGGAGATGCAGGAGGATCTTTGGGAGCTGCATTAGCTATCTGGCACTTAGAATTGAAAAATAAAAGACAAATATCAAATAATCAGATGCAAGGTTCTTATTTGGGGCCAAGTTATACTCAGCAAGAAATTGAAAAAGAATTAAAAAAAAACAATGCTGATTTTAATGTTCTAAATGAAAATGAAATTATTGAAAAAACTGCCGAGAGTTTAAAAAATGGAGAAGCGGTAGGATGGTTTCAAGGCAGAATGGAATTTGGACCAAGAGCTTTAGGAGGAAGATCTATATTGGGTGATCCAAGATCATCAACAATGCAAAAAAACTTAAATCTAAAGGTAAAATATAGAGAAAGTTTTAGACCTTTTGCGCCATCTGTTCTTAGAGAAGATGTAGATAAATGGTTTAAAATAAATGAAGATAGTCCTTATATGCTTTTAGTTGCAGAGGTATTAGATGACAGAAAGATCAAAATGACTGATGAAGAAAAAAATCTTTTTGGGATAGATAAATTAAATATTAAAAGGTCAGATATACCTGCAGTTACCCATGTTGATTATTCTGCCAGAATACAGACTGTGCATAAAGAAACAAATCCTAAATATTATTCTTTAATTAAAAAATTTAAAGAAAAGACTAATTGTTCTGTATTAATAAATACGTCTTTTAATGTAAGAGGGGAGCCTATAGTTAATACTCCCAGTGATGCATTTAATTGTTTTATGGGAACAGAAATGGATAAATTAGTAATAGGTAATTGTTTTTTAGATAAGAAAAAACAAAAGAAAAATTTAAAGAAAAACTATAAAAATCAATTTCAATTAGACTAATCCAAGTATTCTTTTTTTATTCTTTCCGCTAAACCCATATATATTTTAGTTGCTTCGTGATCTGGCAATGCCTCAACAATTGGTTTGCCTTGATCTCCATATTTTCCAACTTCAGGGTATATAGGAATTTCCCCTAAAAATTCTTTATTGAAATCTTCGGCAGTTTTTTTTACTCCACCAGTTCCAAAAATATCGTATTTTTTTCCATCGTCTCCCTTAAAAAAGCTCATATTGTCTACAAGACCAATTATTTTAGTTCCAAGTTTATCAAACATTCGTATACCTCTTTTGACATCTTGAAGAGCTATTTCTTGTGGAGTAGAAACGATAATTGCACCATCAAGTTTTATTTCTTGAGCAAAAGTTAATTGAGTATCTCCAGTTCCAGGAGGCATATCAACAATTATGAAATCTAGATCTTTCCAACTTACTTTTTGGGTAAATGTTTTAATTGCACTAGTCACCATTGGACCTCTCCAGATCATAGGAGTCTGCTCATCGGTTAAAAATCCAATAGACATGCATTGAATATCAAATTTATTTATTGGAATTAATTTACCTTCTTGACTTTCAGGCTTACCATTAATTGAAAAAAGTTTTGGAAGAGATGGCCCATATATGTCTGCATCTAATAATCCAACTTTACATCCTGATTTTTTTAATGCGAGAGCAAAATTTGTGGCAAATGTTGATTTTCCAACCCCACCTTTTGCACTTGAGATTGCTATTGCGAACTTTGTTCCTTGAATAGGGTTTTTTACAAACTTTTTTGTTGGTTTTATTTGTGCCATTGCTTCAATAAGTACTAATTTGAGCTTTTAACTTATCTTGTTTTTCCTTTTAAAGACACTATATAGAGTGTCATGGTTGACGATTTTAGAGGTAGAGGTGGAAGTCCTTGGGGTTCTCCCCCAGGAGGTGGAGGTAACGGTTCTGGTAGAAAAGGTCCTACCCCACCAGATGTTGATGAGATTATAAGAAGCATTCAAGATAAAATAAATAAATTTATGCCAGGTGGTGCACCGAAAGGTGGTAAACCAATCATTTTTGGACTTGTGATACTACTAGTTATTTGGGCATTAAGCGGTTTATATAGAGTTCTTCCTGACGAACAAGGAGTGGTTCTTAGATTTGGAAAATTCGTAAATACAACGCAACCAGGATTAAATTATCATATACCGTTTCCTGTCGAGAGTGTCATTACTCCAAAGGTAACCAAAGTAAATAGGATGGATATTGGGTTTCGATCAGAACGAGATAGTGGTTTTACTTCAACAGCTGTCGCTGACGTTCCTGAAGAGAGTTTAATGTTAACAGGAGATGAAAATATCGTAAATATAGATTTTTCAGTTTTCTGGGTCATCAAAGATGCTGGCAATTTTTTATTTAAAATTCAAGATCCAGAAGGCACAGTAAAAGCTGCTGCAGAGACCGCAATGAGAGAAGTTATTGCTAGAAGTAATATTCAACCAATTTTGACAGAAGGAAGATCAAAAATTGAGATTGATACTCAAGAGATAATTCAAAGTATTTTAGATGAATACAATTCAGGTATTCAAATCACTCAAGTTCAAACGCAGAAAGCCGATCCACCAGATCAAGTTATTGACGCATTTAGAGATGTGCAAGCTGCAAGAGCAGATATGGAAAGATCAAAGAACGAAGCAGAGGCTTATGCAAATGATGTTATACCAAGAGCAAGGGGTGAAGCTCAAAAAATTTTACAAGCAGCAGAAGCTTATAAAAAAGAAGTTGTTGCAAAAGCAGAGGGTGAAGCAAGTAGATTTTTAGCAATTTTTAATGAATATAAAAATGCGAAACAGGTTACACAAGAAAGAATGTATTTAGAAACTATGGAAAAGGTATTAGCCGATATTGATAAAGTTATTATTGATAAAGAGGCAGGATCTGGTGTTGTACCGTATCTACCACTTCCAGAACTTAAAAAGGCACAAAACTAAAATGAAAAAAATTATATTACCAATAGTATTAGTAATAGCTGCAGCTGCATTTTTCTCAATATTTATTGTAAAAGAAGTAAACCAAGCAATAGTTCTTCAATTTGGTGATCCAAAGAGAATAATTACAAAACCTGGTTTAAATTTTAAACTACCTTTTATTCAAAACGTTGTTTTTCTTGATAAAAGAATTTTAAATTTAGATGCACCACCTGAAGAGGTAATCGCCTCAGATCAAAAAAGATTAATCGTGGACGCATTTGCTAGATTCCAAATTATTGACCCTTTAAAGTTTTATATTTCAGTTGGAAATGAGAGAGTTGCGAGATCTAGATTATCTACAATTATAAACTCAAGAATTAGAAGTGTATTAGGTACTCAAAGACTTCAAACCTTGTTATCAGAGGATAGAACAAAGCAAATGTCTCTAATTCAAGAAGGTGTTAATAACGAAGCTGAGAAATTTGGTATCAAAATTATTGATGTAAGAATTAAAAGAGCAGATCTTCCACAAGCTAACAGCGATGCTATTTTTGCTAGGATGCAAACTGAGAGAAATAGAGAAGCAAAAGAGTTTAGAGCAAAAGGAGCAGAGATGGCTGTTACTATAACTTCTACCGCGGATAAAGAGGTCACGGTTATTCTTGCAGATGCGCAAAAAAAATCTGAAATTATGAAAGGTGAAGGAGATGGTCAAAGAAATAAAATATTTGCTGATGCGTTCGGTCAAGATCCACAATTCTTTGCTTTCTATCGAGCGATGCAAGCTTATGAAAAAGCATTAATAGGAGGAGAGACTTCTTTAGTACTATCACCAGATAGTGAATTTTTTAAATTTTTTGGAAGCGTAAAACCAAATTTATCACAATAAATTAATAAATGAGTGAATTGATCATTGCCTTTGGTCTATTCCTATTTATCGAAGGTGCTTTGTACGCCATATTTCCATCAAAAATGAAAAATATGTTAAAAAAGATTGATATGTTGAAAATATCTCAAATAAGATTTTCAGGATTAATTTTTGCAATTATAGGATTTGCAATTGTATGGTATTTTAAAACTTAAAATGAAATTAAAACTACTTAAATCAGCTTTATTTTATTTGTTAATTGTAAATTTTGGCTTCAGCGCTAATGCCCAAAATGTTCCTAATTCTTTTGCTGATTTAGCAGAAAAGCTTATGCCTTCTGTTGTAAATATTTCAACAACACAAACAGTCGTTGCAAGATCAAATCCATTTCCTTTTGAATTTCCTCCTGGTTCGCCTTTTGAGGACATGTTTAAAGAGTTTGGAACGCCACAAGAGAGAAAAGCAAGTGCTCTTGGATCAGGTTTCATAATTGATGAAAAAGGGATTGTTATTACTAATAATCATGTAATTAAAGGCGCGGAAGACATTTTGGTTAGATTTAATGATGATAAAGAATACAGTGCAAAAATTATTGGTTCAGACCCACTGTCTGATATTGCCGTCTTACAAATTGTATCTGATGATAAATTTATTCCAGTAAAGTTTGGAAATTCAGACAAAGCTAGAATTGGTGATTGGGTAATAGCAATAGGTAACCCTTTTGGTTTAGGCGGAACAGTTACCGCAGGAATAATTTCTGCTAGAAACAGAAGTATAGGCCTTACAAGATATGAAGATTATATTCAAACTGATGCTTCAATCAACCAAGGTAATTCTGGAGGACCATTGTTTGATATGGATGGAAATGTAATTGGAATTAACACAGCAATCTTAGGACAGTCTGGCTCAATAGGAATTGGATTTGCAATACCTTCTAACAGTGCAGAATTAGTTATAGATCAGTTAATTGAATTTGGTGAAACTAAGCGAGGTTGGTTAGGTGTTAGAATTCAGCAAGTCACAAAAGAAATTGCTGATGCAGAACAACTTGGTGTGCCAAGAGGTGCACTAGTATCAAGTGTATCACAAGGCAGTCCATCAGATAAAGGTGGGGTTAAGGCTGGAGATATTATTTTGGAGTTTGATGGTAAAAAAATTAATGAAATGAAAGAGTTGCCGATGATCGTAGCACAAACAAAAGTTGGGAAACTTGTAAATGTAAAAATATGGAGAAATAAAAAACTTATTAATAAAAGAATCACCTTAGGAAGATTAGAGACCTCAGAAGATTTTAAAGTAACAAAACCAAAACAAGTAAAAACATCTAGAATTGAAAATCTTAAAATTGAAGTTAGATCACTAAAAAAAGAGGATATCGCTAGTAGAGGATTACCATCAAATACTACAGGCGTAGTTATAACAAAAATTGATAACGATAGTCCGATAGCTGACCTAGCTGTTAACAACATAATTGTAGAAGCTCAAAAAAGAAAAATAAAGACACCAGGTGATTTAGATAACATAATTAAGTCTGCAGTAATGGCAAAAAATAAGTCTATAGTTATTGTAATCTACAATAATCAAAATCAAAAAAGTTATATTGGTGTTAAACTAAATTAATATATGGAC
>CACLWL010000022.1 GCA_902610655.1 uncultured Pelagibacteraceae bacterium | reverse complement strand
TTCTAACTTAAGAATCTCATAAATCTTTTTAGTAGAATTAATTTTACTCATATTTGAAAGTTCTTTAGATTTAATAAATATTTTAATATGAAATTTATTTTTTTGAAAATTTTTGTGCTTCAAATGTAAATAAGTTTTATCTTCAATTAATATTTCATCTATCATCAATTGCTCAGATATTTTTTTTTTTATTGTGTCATTTAAGTCGTTTATATTCATAAAAAAATATGTATTATTATATCATGAAAACTATATGCGATTGGAATAATTGTTTTGATGTTGGTGAATATAAAGCCCCTGTAGAGAAAGATAATTCCAAAAACTATCGCCTCCTCTGTCTAAAGCATGTAAAAGAATTTAATCGAAATTGGAACTATTTTGCTGGGATGACTGATAATCAGGTAATAGAATTTCTTAAGTCAGATATGACATGGCATAAAAAAACACAAAGTTTCAGTTCTTCTGATAACTTTTTTAAGGTTTTATGGAATAATGTTTTAAATGATGGATTGGAAGATAAAAGTTTAAGAGATCAAATTATTTTTAATAATAAAATAAATTTTAATCAAAATGATATTAAAGCTTTTGGTATTTTGGGTGTAAAAGTAGGTTTAAAATGGGACAAAATCCAAGAAAAGTTTAAAAAACTTGTTAAAAAATTTCACCCTGATATTAATGCGGGTGATAAAAGCTTTGAGGAGAAGTTAAAAATAATAACTCTAGCTTATACTCAACTTAAAAATACATATAGGCAAAAAATTGGAAAATAACTTAAATATTAAACCTGATATCAAAATATCAATCAACCAAACTTTTGGTATTGATAGTGATATGGAAATAGATGCATTTTCGAAAAGAAATGATTACGTTCCTGAAGTAGATAAAAATTATATATTTGATAGAGACACAACATTGGCTATATTGTCAGGTTTTGCTTACAATAAACGTGTTCTAATACAAGGTTACCACGGAACTGGAAAATCTACTCATATCGAGCAGATAGCAGCTAGATTAAACTGGCCGTGCATAAGAATAAACCTGGATAGCCATGTAAGTAGAATTGATTTGATTGGAAAAGATGCAATTACTCTTAAAGATGGAAAACAAGTAACAGAGTTTAAAGAAGGTATATTGCCTTGGTCTATTCAAAACTCAATAGCATTAGTTTTTGATGAATATGATGCTGGTAGACCAGATGTAATGTTTGTAATACAAAGGGTATTAGAAGCAGATGGAAATTTTACTCTCCTTGATAAAAATAAAATAATCAAACAAAATAAATTTTTTAGACTTTTTGCGACCACAAACACAGTGGGTTTAGGAGATACAACAGGATTGTATCATGGAACTCAACAAATAAATCAAGGTCAAATGGATAGATGGAATATAGTAAGCACACTAAATTATTTAAGTCTTGAAAAAGAAATGGAAATTGTATTAGCAAAAAATAAGTATCTAGATAATAGTAAAGGCAAAGAAAAAGTAGCTAACATGATTAAAGTAGCTTCCCTGACAAGAAAAGGATTTATTGCTGGAGATATTTCAACAGTAATGAGCCCAAGAACTGTACTGCATTGGGTTGAAAATGCAGAGATTTTCAAAGATATTGGATATGCTTTTAGAGTAACTTTTCTTAATAAATGTGATGATATTGAAAAAAATATTATATCAGAATACTACCAGAGATGCTTTGGTGATGAGTTGCCGGAGTCCATGATAAATATAAGTCTTTGATGAGCAAAGAAAACAATATTAAGGAAAAATTTAAAATTGCTCTTATTTCAACAGAAAAAGTTATTTCAGAAGATTATTTAAAGAAAAAAAATGAAATTAAGAAAAATAAGAATGATTTAAATTATTTTGAAATTGATACATTAAATTCTAAAGAAGAATTTATTAAATACAGAGCCGAAAGTGATTCAAGAGGATTGTTTAAAAAATTTTCCAATGAAATTATATATAAAAAAAATTATCCTAAAAATGCTTCATGTATTGCTTTATATGAATTTTCAGAAAAGATACGTTGTGAGCTACTTGGTTCTGAAATGCTAAAAGGATCTAAAGTAAATTTTATAGAAAATTATAAAAATACTCTTTCTAAAACTAAAACAAATCATATTAAAAATAAAGATGATGTAAAGATCTCTCAGGCTTTTGAGATATACATGCTAAAAAAATTATTCAATTTAAACATAAATAAAGATTGTGAAAAAGTTTTAAGTTTTTGGCACAAAGAACTTCATGAAGCGTTCGATAATTATATTCAATTTTTTCAAGATAACCTAAAAAATCAGAAAGAGTATAATTCTAAAGTAGCAGAAATTCTTAAGGATATGGATCTGTTTGAGAATAATGATGAAACGCAAAATGATAATGAAAATCAGGATAATGAAGATGGAACTGAAAATAATAATGAAAATCCAGAACAAGATTCTGATCAAGACCAAGGTTCACCAGAAACAAAAGAAGACAGCAAAGGTATAGATTCTGACTACGATTTCGCAGAGCACCAGCTTGAAGAAAATTTGGTAGACACAGATAAAGAGAAAGAAAATTCAGAAAATTTAAACCAAAAAACTAATAATAAAAATTCAGTCTTAGATTATAAGATTTTTACTACTAAATTTGATGAGGTTGCTAAAGCAGAAAACTTAGAAAGCTTAGATGAAATCATAAAATTAAGAAAAAATTTAGATCAACAATTAGTAAGCTTTCAGGATTTAATAACTAAATTAGCGAATAAACTTCAAAGACAACTGCTAGCAAGTCAAAAAAGAGCTTGGGAATTTGATTTAGAAGAAGGTTTATTAGACACGTCAAAATTAACAAGAGTAATAATAGATCCTTATAGTTCTCTATCATTTAAAAAAGAAAAAGATTACGAGTTTAAAGATACTGTCGTAACTTTATTGATTGATAATTCTGGGTCGATGAGAGGAAGACCTATTACCATTGCAGCAATATGTGCTGATATTTTATCAAGAACTTTGGAAAGATGCTCAGTTAAAGTAGAAATTTTAGGCTTCACAACCAAAAATTGGAAAGGTGGTCAATCAAGAGAAAATTGGAATAAAAATAATAAACCAAAATCACCTGGAAGATTAAATGATCTTAGACATATAATATATAAGAGTGCCGACATACAATGGAGAATAAGTAAAAACAATCTAGGACTAATGTTGAAAGAAGGTTTACTTAAAGAAAATATAGATGGAGAAGCAATAAATTGGGCCTTTAATAGATTAAAAAAAAGAAAAGAAGAAAGAAAAGTTCTAATGGTAATTTCCGATGGTGCTCCAGTAGATGATTCAACCTTATCAGTTAACTCTGGGGATTTTCTAGAAAAGCATCTTAAAAAAACTGTAAAATATATTGAAGGTAAAAGTGATGTAGAAATATTAGCAATTGGAATTGGTCATGATGTGTCTAGATACTATTCTAAAGCTATTAAAATAACTGACGTTCAAGAGTTGGGTGATGTAATGATAGAGCAACTTAGTGGATTATTTGTTAATAAAAAAAAACTACATTAATTAAATTTTTTTAAGGTCTATATTATTCCATTCTATATTCACTTCCGCTCCCTTTAAGACATCTGAGTTTTTAAATGTAACAGTTGCAAAGTTTTTTTCGAGAAGAGTTTTTCCTATAAAGGTACCTAATCCTAATCCTTGCTTAGACACGTCTGTATTTTCTAGAGTTCTTATATATGGTTGTCCAATTTTTTCTTTATTAATTAAGTCTTTTGGGAATCCATCTCCATCATCAATTATTTTGATAAGTGTTTTATTTTTTATGGTTGATATGAATATATCAACTTTTTTTTTACTAAACTTATTTGCGTTACCAATAAAATTTCGTAAACCGTAAATAATCTCGGTTGATTTACCAATAGCTATTTTTTGTAAAAACTTATCTGAATTTATGTTAAATTTTTTCTCACTGATTTCCTCAAAAGATCTAATTATTTCATTTAAATAGTCACTTAAATAAAGATTTGTATTTAAAAATTGATCATCAATTTGTGGATTTAAAGAGAGTTTTTTTAATATTTCCTTACATCTTTGACTTTGGGATACTAGCAATTCTAGTTCTTTATTAAGTTTTTTATTATCTTTAAAATCTTTTTGTAACTCTTTAACAGTTAAAAGAATTGTTGACAAAGGAGTACCCAAAGAATGCGCAGCGGCAGCGGCCTGACCACCTAAAGATAGAAGTTCATTTTCTTTTGCCATAATTTCTTGAATTTTATCAAATGCTTTCTTTCTTTTTCTATTTTGTTCTCCAAACTGAACAGCAAAATAAACTAAGAAGATTAAACCTATTAAAATAGAGATAGGAATTGCGTATAAATAATAATCTGGGACATGAAAATGAAGTGTAGATGGATGAGGTAACTCAAAGTAAAAAAAGGTCAATAAAAATAAAACCATAATCGTTAAAATCACTAAAACTACTGAACTTCTTATTGAAAGGTATTGGGATGAAAATACCGCAGGAATTATCAACAAAAAAATAAAAGGATTAGTTATTCCACCTGTAAGAAAGAATAAAAAAGCCAACTGTAAAATATCATAAATTAGATAAATTAAGGATAGTAAATTATTAAGTTGGTTTTCTTTTATTTTAAATTGTAGAAATATATTTGTGATTACGCCCAAAAATATAATGATAAGGCAAGGTATATAATTAAATTTAAATTCTAGAATAAATTCTACTACGAAAATTGCGAAAATTTGACCTATAAATGCTATCCATCTTAAATTTACATAAGTAGATCTATTTAAATTATAAAGCTCAGAATTCTCTATAAACCTCATTACTAAATATCAAGATTTTGCACATCAATAGCATTAGAAACTATAAAGTCTTTTCTTAATGCAACGTCGTTACCCATTAAAGTATGGATAATATTTACATCTTTCTTTATATCTTTTGAATATTCAACTTTAAGAAGATTTCGGGTTTCGGGATTTAAAGTTGTGTTCCAAAGTTCATCAGGATTCATTTCACCTAATCCTTTAAATCTTTGTATATTTAATTTTGATTTTTCCATAGCATAATTTTTTTCATAATCTTTCGATCCTTTTTTTAATTTTCTAAGTTCTTTTGAATTTTTATCTATAAAATTGTCTAACTCCTCTTCATCTTTGATATATATCACTTTTCCCGCTTTATTTATTTTAAAAAGCGGCGGTTGAGCCAAATAAATATGCCCTTGTTCAATTAATTTATTAAAAGGTTTATTATTAAAAAAAGTTAATAACAGTGCTCTAATATGAGACCCGTCCACATCTGCGTCAGTCATAATTATTATTTTACCATATCTTAAACTCTTTAAATCAATCTCCTCATCTTTAGGATCTAAGCCTAACGCGTTTATTAAAGTCATTATTTCATTTGATGAAATCATTTTAGATAAAGTTTTAGTCCGAATTTCACTTTCTGCTTTTTTCTTACTTCCGTTAGCATCAACATAAGTATTTAGTATTTTTCCTCTAAGAGGTAGTACAGCTTGATACTCCCTGTTTCTCCCTTGTTTAGCTGAACCACCTGCCGAATCTCCCTCAACTATGAATAACTCAGTCTCCTCTTTACTTGAATTTTGACAGTCTGCTAGTTTACCTGGTAAACCAGTCAATTCTAAAGCTCCTTTTCTACGGACAGACTCTCTTGCTTTTCTTGCAACATCCCGCGCTTGAGCAGCTTGCATAATTTTTGCTAAAACTAATTTAGAAATCGATGGATTTTGGTCAAACCATAAAGATAATTTCTCATTAATAATTGTTTCAACAATGTTTCTTACTTCAGAAGATACAAGTTTATCCTTAGTTTGAGATGAAAACTTTGGATCTGGAATTTTAATTGAAAGAACACAAGTCAAACCTTCTTTGACATCATCTCCTGAAATAGACAATTTATTTTTTTTTAATAAATTTAAGTCGCCTGCATACTTATTAATTACTCTAGTCAATGCACTTCTGAAACCTAACAAATGTGTACCACCATCTTTTTGGTAAATATTGTTAGTAAAGGAAAGGACATCTTCACTGTAACCTGAGTTCCATTTAAGAGAGCACTGTAAATCTAAATTGTTTTTATATTCCTCTATATATATAGGTTTTTTAAATAATTCATTTCCACTTTTATTTTTTAGGCCTTCTCTTTTACTATCTAGATATTCCACAAATTCTAGTATTCCCCCATTATATCTAAATTCTAATGACTTAGTTTTCTTTAAAGAAAAGTCATTTAAAACAATTTTAATTCCTTTATTTAAAAAAGCTAATTCTCTAAGCTTTTTTTCTAAAATTGAAAAACTAAATTTAGTTGAGGAAAATATATCTGTTGATGGTATAAAGTTTATTTCAGTTCCATCAGCATCTTTAGCTTTTCCAATTTGTTTTAAAGGTGCTTTTGATTTACCATTTTCAAATTCTATGTAATATTGCTTTCCTTCCCTATTTATAGTTAACTTTAATAATTTAGAGAGTGCATTAACTACTGAAACACCAACACCGTGTAAACCTCCTGATACTTTGTATGAATCATGATCAAATTTACCCCCTGCATGTAATTGAGTCATAATTACTTCTGCAGCAGATTTTTTTTCTCCTTTATGAATATCTACAGGAATACCTCTACCATCGTCTTTGACCGTAATTGATCCGTCGGAATTTATATTGACTATTATATTTTTACAATGTCCAGCAAGAGCTTCATCAATTGAATTATCTACAACTTCATAAACCATATGGTGAAGACCTGTGCCATCGTCTGTATCTCCAATATACATACCAGGTCTTTTCCTCACCGCTTCAAGACCTTTTAATACTTTAATTGAGTCAGCTTGATAATTTTGTTTAATATTTTTATTCATTATTTCTAGGAAAACTCTATTTATATCACTTTTTATTTATTAAATAAAACAACTAATCCATAAAAGGTTCAAAAAGGTACATATTTCAATGTTTATTTAAGATATTTTACTTATTTTTTTTAGTTTTACGAAAAACCTTTTTTTTACTTAATTTTGATTAGCGTTAGTCAGATCTCTTTAGTATTAAAATAGCTATAATAAATTTAGCAATACCATGAAGATAGAAAAAATTTTCAAGAGCTCTTTTTGGATTTAATGTAATTAAATAAAAAAAAATTAGGACAAAATAACTTATTGGCTGTCGTAAAACTTTAACATATTTTAATTTATTATTTTTATACTGATATAAAAGTTCTCCGAATTTAAAATTTGTTTTTTTTATAGAAAAAGTTTTAAAGTTAAATTTTGTTGAGTTTGAAGTATGTACAGCATTTGAGTTATAATTAATATATATCTTATATTTTGATTTTTGTACTCTATTAGATAAATCAACATCTTCCCAATAGAAAAAGAAATTTTCATCAAACATTTTAATTTTTTGAAATTTTTTTTTATCTGCTAAAAATATTGCTCCAATGATATTTTTTATAGGATAAATTTTCTCTTTTTTATTATAGTTTCTGTAATTTTCAATCTCTGGAACAGAAATAATACAATTTTTTTTTTTATTAAAAGTTTTTTTTAAATTTTCAATAGATTTCCTATTTATATTAACATCTGGCTGGGTACATAAAAAATATTTTGTTTTAACTTTTTTAGATAAAAAATTAATACCTTTTGCAAAACCCAAGTTTGCTTTAGGGGGCAAATAATATTTTACTTTTGGCAAAAATCTTTTTATTTGTTTTTTTAATTTTAAGTCATTGCTCTGATCTAAAATTAGCACTCTGAAATCTTTATATTTTTTTAAGTTTTCTATTAAATTTTCACGTGTGTGAAACAAAAGAATTATTACAGATATATCTTTTATATTCATATTTGTATATTTATAACATTATAGATTTTTCAGACATATTAAATTGATATAATTAAGTCATTTCATCTATCTTCTGGCGGAGAGAATGGGATTCGAACCCATGAAAGAGTTTCCCCTTTACACGCTTTCCAAGCGTGCGCCTTAAACCGCTCGGCCATCTCTCCGAATTGACAGAATAGTTCAATATATATACTAGTTTATAATTATTAATAAAAATATAGTATAAGTGTTTTATGAAAAAAATTTTTTACGGCAGAGCAGTTTATGATCAAAAAGAAATAAGCGCCGTTAATAGAGTATTGAAAAAAGAAAGCCTGACTCTTATTGATGGAAAAAATGTAAAAAAATTAGAGAGTGTTATAGCTAAAATTTTTGGAAAAAAGTATGGTTTAATGGTTAACTCTGGTTCATCCGCAAATTTATTAGCTTTAAGTTCGCTCAAATTAAAAAAGGGAAGCGAGGTAATTACTCCTACTCTGACTTTTTCGACTACTGTTGCTCCGATTTATCAACTTGGTTTAATTGCAAATTTTGTAGGAGTTTTAAATAATAAATTTATTGCCGATCCTGAACAAATCAAAAGAGCAATTAATAAAAATACTTCTGCAATAATGATACCAAATCTATTAGGCAACATTGCTGATTGGAAAGTAATTTATGATATAGCAAAAAAAAAAAACATTCCTGTTATAGAGGATTCTGCAGATACAATCGGATATAGATACAAAAGAGGGAATACTGGCAAATTATCAGATATTGTAACCAATAGTTTTTACGCATCACATATAATTTCTGGTGCTGGATTTGGTGGTATAGTTTGTTTTAATGATTATCAAAAATATACATTTGCAAAACTACTAAGGGGTTGGGGTAGATCTTCGGCAACTTTCAATGAATCAGAGAGTTCAAAAAAGAGATTTAATATAAAAGTCTCAGGGATTGATTATGATAAAAAATACATTTTTAACGAATTTGGTTATAATTTTTTACCATCAGAAATATCTGCTGCATTCGCACTAGAACAAGTAAAAAAATTAAAAAATAATATTCAGGTACGACAAAA
>CACLWL010000021.1 GCA_902610655.1 uncultured Pelagibacteraceae bacterium | reverse complement strand
AAATTAAAAAAGCAAATATTTCTAATGAAGGTGAATATATTGATATTATTTGGTCAGATGCCACAAATAACATTCAATACTCATCAGAATTTTTATTTAAAAATTCTGTAAATTATTCCTATGATAAAAATCAAATTAAAATTTGGGAAAATAAAGAAATTAAAGATGACATATTTTTAAATTATAAAAATATAATAAGCGATGAAGGATTTAAAAATTTACTGACAAGACTGTGCTCCTTTGGATTTGTAGTGATAACAGATTGTAAAAGAGATATGTCATCGGTTGAGCTTTTAGCAAAAAAAATAGGATATGTTAGAAATTCGATTTTTGGAGGTTTGTGGAGTTTCGAGTCAAATGCACATATGGCTGATAGCGCATATACTAATGAGGAATTAAGACCACATACAGATTCAACATACAGCAATGATGCGCCTGGTTTGCAATTACTTTTATGTTGCGAATATGATGCAAAAGGCGGGGAATCTATTATGGTTGATGGACTTAAACTTGCAGAAACTATTAAAGCCCAAAACAAAGATCTATACGAAGTTTTAACAAAAATAGAGGTGCCTGGAAATTATACTGGTGATGGAGTTATTTTAGAGGCTAAAAGACCTATAATAAAATTAGATGATAAAAATCAAATAACCCAAATTAGTTTTAACAACTATGATAGAGCTCCTTTTAGATTAAATCCTGAACTTACTAAAATTTTTTATGAAGCAATAAGTCTATTTGATAATTTGGCTAATTCTAAACAATATCAGTGGCGACATATTTTAAAACCTGGTGAATTATTGATATTTAATAATTGGAGAGTTTTACACGGTAGAGGATCCTTTAACGGTAAGAGAAAAATAAAGGGCTGTTATATCAATAAAGAAGACTTTGATAGCTCGTGTAAAATTAATGGATTAATTTAATATTTAAATTTTAATCAGATGAAAAAATCATTTTCAATGTTCTGTGCCTTAATAACGACTTTTATTTGGGGAACAGCATTTATAGCACAGGATACTGGAATGGATAATATAGGTCCTTTGACTTTCAATTCCTCAAGATTTTTTGTAGGTTTTTTAACAATTTTACCTTTCGCAATTTTAATAGAAAAAAATAAGATTAAGAAAGAAATAAAAAATAACACAAAATTATTTATTAAATATTTAATTTTTATGGGGGTTTCTCTTTTTTTGGGAACTTTCTTACAACAAGCTGCATTACAATATACCAATATTGCAAATGCTGCCTTTTTTACTGTTTTTTATGTGCCTTTTGTACCTATTATTTTGTTTATTATTTATAAAGAAAAAGTTCATTGGAGCATTTGGCCTTCAATAGCCCTTTGTATAGTTGGTGTCTATCTTCTTACAGATTTTTCAGATTCAGAAATAATGTTAGGCGATACCCTTGTAATTTTTTGCTCAATTTTTTGGGCCTTACATATAATTTTTGCAGGTAAATTTATGCAAAACTTTAATATACCTATGTTTTATGCAACTTTACAGGCAGCATTTGTTTTTTTTTTATCAATTTTTTTTGCATTTATATTTGAAGAAGTAATTTTATCGAACATATTGCTTGAGTTAAGTTCTATATTGTACGCGGGAGCATTATCTGGTGGTGTTGCATTTACTTTACAGATGTATGCTCAAAAAAATATTGAAGAAGCACCGGCTGCTATTATTTATTCTTTAGAAGGTGTTTTTGCAGCAATAGCTGGATGGATAATATTGGATCAATTTTTAAAGTTTAATAATATAATAGGATGTTTTTTAATTTTATTCGCCGTTATATTATCTCAAATTCTGCCTACATCAAAAATAAATAATACTAAATAATAAAATAGATAATAAAATTCTATAAATTACAAAAAGTTTAAGATCAAATTTTTTTAACGAATATTAAAAAGTATTTTATTGTAAAATATGAAAAGATATAAGAAAGTAATACAGTTAATATAATCATGAAGTTAAAGTCTGTACTTTCTTTATACAAATCTTTTAATCCAAGAAAACTAGCTCCAGCGATAACTGGTATAGAAAGGTAAAACGAAATTTTCGTAGAATCATATCTATTAAACTCAAGAAATCTACCTGCGGTGATAACAATTCCAGATCTACTAACACCTGGAATAAGTGCTAATATTTGAAAACAACCAATTATAAAAATAGTCTTAAAATCTAACCTTGCATTTAGTTTTCTATTTACTTTAACTTTATCCGCAAAATATAATAAGATTGCAAAAATTAATGTTGTCCAAGCTATAATTTCAATATTTCTTAAATATGAGATTAAATTTGTCTGATAAAGTATAGCTCCTACTATAACAACTGGAACAGAACCGATTGTAATAAGGAAAAGCAAATTTTTGTTTTTTAAAAATATTTGTTAAATCTGAATGAAAGTAAGTAATTATCGCTAATAGCGAACCTAAATGTAAACCTATATCAGTGATTAGAGATTGAACTTTAAAATTGAAAATATCAGAGACAAGAAACAAGTGAGCGGATGAACTTACTGGAATAAATTCCGATATACCCTGAATTGCTGAAAGCAAAAGAATTTCAAAAAAATCAAAAGTCATTAAATTTCTTGTATTCTATATATTCCCAAAATGAAGCAATAACGTGAGTGGATATGAGGTATGCAAAAAACGAATTTTATCAATAAATATAATGTTTTTTCAATAAAATAGGTAAAATATACTGCCCTATTTAAAGTTTATTAATTGTTTACCTTAGTATATAAGCCTCCAAATTATGTCAGATAAAATGCTTAAATTTGTCAAAATAGGTCAACAAAATCCACCTAAAAGGGAGGTCGATCTAAGAAAAGAGGACTTTAATGAAATATATGACGAGTTTATTAGCAATAAAGCAAAAGAGCAATCAAGCAGATGTTCCCAATGTGGAGTTCCTTTTTGTCAAGTACATTGTCCGTTAAGCAATAACATCCCAGATTGGCTAAAACTTACCGCAGAAGGAAGATTAGAAGAAGCATATGAATTGTCCCAAAGCACAAATAATATGCCTGAGGTTTGTGGAAGAATTTGCCCCCAAGACAGATTATGTGAGGGCAATTGTGTAATTGAGCAATCTGGACATGGGACAGTAACTATTGGATCAGTTGAAAAGTTCATAACAGAAAATGCTTGGGCAAATGGATGGGTTAAACCCATAAATGTAAAGTCTGAATTACAACAAAGTGTAGGAATTATTGGAGCAGGCCCAGCAGGACTTGCATGTGGTGAGCAACTAAGAAAATCTGGATATCAAGTAACAATATATGACCGTTATGATAGAGCTGGGGGTTTGCTAATCTACGGAATACCAAATTTTAAATTAGAAAAATTTGTAGTTGAAAGACGTACAGAGCTTCTTAAAAAAGGTGGAATAAATTTTGTACAAAATTTTGAAGTTGGTAAGGATGCAACATTAGATCAATTAAGAGAAAAACATGACGCAATATTAATCTCTACTGGAGTTTATAAACCTAGAGAAATAAATATTCCTGGAAGTGATTTAAATAATATTTTTCCCGCTATGGAATTTTTAACTGCATCAAATAAAAAAGGTTTAGGTGATAAAGTAGAAAAGTTTGATGACGGTACTCTTAATGCTGAAGGAAAAAATATAGTTGTAATAGGAGGTGGTGATACAGCAATGGACTGCGTTCGAACTGCAGTGAGACAGAATGCAAAATCTGTTAAGTGTCTATATAGAAGAGATAAAGAAAATATGCCAGGATCATCTAGGGAAGTTGCTAATGCTGAGGAAGAAGGTGTAGAATTTGTCTGGTTATCAAGTCCTAAAGAGTTTCATGGAAGTAATAAAGTAGAAAAAATAAGTGTTAATAAAATTAAACTAGGTGAACCAGATGATACTGGAAGAAGAAAACCTGAAATACAGAATGGGGTATCATTTAATTTGGAGGTTGATATTGTAATAAAATCATTAGGATTTGACCCAGAAGATCTTCCAAAACTTTTTGACAATAACGATCTTCAAGTTTCAAAATGGGGAACAATTAAAACTAATTTTGAAACTTTGGAAACTAATGTGCCTGGTGTTTTTGCGGCTGGTGATATTGTTAGAGGTGCATCTTTAGTAGTATGGGCTATTAAAGATGGCAGAGACGCTGCTGAGTCTATTATTAAACATTTGAAACAAAAAGAAATTTCGAAAATCAAAGTTGCTTAATGAAAAGATACTTTAAAAACAAAAAAATACTTGAAAAAAATAATGTTTACTCAAAAGATATGGAACATGATGCATGTGGGGTAGGTCTTGTTGCATCAACTGAAGGAAAAAAATCAAGAAAGGTAGTTGAATACGGAATTCAAGCTCTAAAAGCTGTATGGCACAGGGGAGCCGTGGATGCTGATGGTAAAACTGGGGACGGAGCTGGTATTCACGTTGAAATTTCTAAAGAATTTTTTAAGGAAAAAATAGAAGTAACAGGACACACCTACGATAATTCTGAAATTTGTATTGGTATGATATTCTTGCCAAGAAATGATTATGAAGCACAAGAAAGTTGTCGAACATTAGTTGAAAAGGAACTAACACAAAACAATTTCAGTATTTATGGTTGGAGACAAGTTCCAGTAAATACAAAAGTTTTAGGAGAGAAAGCGGAACAAACTAGACCTGAAATCACCCAAGTTCTATTTAGATATAATGATCAAAAATTATCTGGTAAGGCTCTAGAAATAAAACTTTATGAGACAAGAAGAAAAATAGAGAATAATGTAAGACAAAATCATTTAGATAATTTTTATATTTGTTCTTTCAGCTCAAAATCGATCATTTATAAAGGTATGTTTTTAGCTGAGGCATTAGCTGATTTTTATCCTGATTTAGCTGATGAAAGATTTATTTCAAGATATGCAATTTTTCACCAAAGATTTTCAACAAATACAGCACCTAGTTGGGATCTTGCTCAACCTTTTAGATCTTTAGCTCACAATGGTGAAATAAATACTCTAAAGGGAAATGTTAATTGGATGAAAGTTCACGAACAAGAAATGTCTAGCGAATTGTTTGAGGATGTTGAAAATTTGAAACCTGTAATTTTGCCAGGTAACTCTGACTCGGCATCTTTGGACAATGTGTTTGAATTACTAAATATTTCTGGACAACCTGCTCCTTTAGCAAAACTTATGTTGATACCTGATGCATGGTCAAAAAGAAGTGAGGTTCTTCCCAAAGATCATCAAAGATTATTTAATTTTCTTAACAGCACAATGGAACCTTGGGATGGACCAGCAGCAATAGCTGCCACAGATAATGAATGGGTTATAGCTGCTACAGATAGAAATGGTCTTAGACCATTAAGATATACGGTCACAAAAGATAATTTTTTATTCGCTGGCTCAGAAACAGGAATGATACACATTGATGAAAAAAAAATAGTAACTAAAGGAAGACTTGGACCAGGAGAAATAATAGGTGTCAGAATTGAAAAAGGAAAATTATTTACAAATGAAAAAATAAAAAACTACTTATCTAAAGATTATAAACATTTTAATAACCAAATTGTTGATTTAGATAAGAAATTAACAATGACTGAAGAAAAACCAATATTTACTGGAGAGGAACTTAAAAAAAGACAGTATGCATTTGGAATAAGCCTTGAAGATTTAGAACTGATACTTCATCCAATGGCAGAGGATTCGAAAGAAGCAACAGGATCAATGGGAGATGATACTCCATTAGCAGTACTCTCTGGCAAGTATAGACCTTTATATCATTTCTTTAGACAAAACTTTAGCCAAGTTACAAACCCTCCGATTGATTCTTTGAGAGAAAATAAAGTAATGAGTTTAAAAACAAGATTTGGAAATTTAGGAAATATTTTAAATTTTGATAATTTAACTAAAGAAAATATTTATGTATTAGATAGTCCAATATTATCTAATTCTCAATTTTTGAAATTTAATAATTTTTTTAAGAAAAAAATAAAACATATAGACTGCACTTTTAAAAATGATGAAAATTTAGAGAGCGTTTTAGAAAGAATTAGGAAAGATGCAGAAATAGCTGTTCGTCAAGGATTAACGCAAATAATATTATCAGATAAAAATATTTCGGATGAGAAATTGCCAATACCAATGCTATTAGCAGTTGGAGCAATAAATACCTACTTAATAAAGCATAAATTAAGAGGATATGTTTCAATAAATGTTCAAAGTGGTGAGGCGATGGATACACACTCTTTTGCTACACTGATTGGAGTTGGAGCAACTACAGTCAATCCTTATTTAGCAGTAGATGGTTTATATCAAAGATTTGAGAAGAAGCTTTTTGGTAAATTTGAATTTGAGGACTGCGTGAGTAGATATATTAAATCTGTTAACAGTGGTCTTTTAAAAATAATGTCAAAAATGGGTATTTCTGTAATAAGCTCTTATAGAGGTGGCTGTAATTTCGAAACAGTTGGTTTAAGTAGAACAGTAGTCTCAGAATATTTCCCTGGTGTTATTTCAAAAATTTCAGGAATTGGGTTAAGTGGTATAGAGAAGAAATTAAGATCTATTCATGAAAAGGCGTTTAACAACAAAGATAAAGTATTACCAATTGGAGGTATTTATCGCTATAGGAAGAATGGGGAGGTACATCAGTATCAAGGTAAATTAATTCATCTATTACAAAGTGCGGTTACTTCTAATTCATATGAAGCATACAAAAAGTATGCTAATGGAATTTACAATTTACCACCAATTAACTTAAGAGATCTTATTGATTTTAGAAAAAGATATTTAAATACCCCAATAGATATTTCAGAAGTTGAACCTATCGGAAATATACTTAAAAGATTTGGAAGTGGAAGTATGTCTCATGGAGCCTTATCCAAGGAGGCTCATGAAACACTAGCAATTGGAATGAATCGCATAAAGGGTGCTTCTTGTAGCGGAGAAGGCGGGGAGGATGAAGTAAGATTTAAAAAAATGGATAATGGAGATAGTGCGAATTCCAGAGTGAAACAAATTGCATCCGCAAGATTTGGAGTAACAATAAATTATTTAAATAATTGTAATGAAATCGAAATCAAAATTGCACAAGGAGCAAAACCGGGAGAAGGTGGTCAATTGCCGGGATTTAAAGTGTCTGAGGAAATTGCTAAATTAAGACATTCTACGCCAGGTGTAACTTTAATTTCACCTCCACCACACCATGATATTTATTCCATAGAGGATTTGGCACAATTAATTTACGATCTTAAACAAATTAATCCAAAAGCAAGGGTTGGTGTAAAACTTGTAGCATCTTCTGGAATAGGAACAATTGCAGCCGGGGTAGCAAAAGCAAAAGCAGATATAATTTTAATTTCTGGACATAACGGAGGAACTGGAGCATCTCCACAAACAAGTGTTAAGTACGTTGGAATTCCTTGGGAAATGGGTTTGACTGAAGTCAATCAAGTTTTAACTTTGAACAATTTAAGAGATTCTGTAACATTGAGAACTGACGGTGGTATTAAAACTGGAAGAGATGTTGTTATAGCAGCAATGATGGGAGCTGAAGAATATGGAGTAGCAACCACAGCTTTGGTTGCAATGGGATGTATAATGGTGCGCCAATGCCATTCGAATACATGCCCAGTTGGTGTTTGTACTCAAGATGAGGAATTAAGGGAAAGATTTGGTGGTACACCTGATAAAGTAGTAAATTTATTTACTTTTATTGCTAATGAAGTCAGAGAAATTTTAGCTGAACTAGGATTTAAATCTATAAATGAAATAATTGGAAGAACTGATTTATTGAGACAGGTTAGCAAAGGATCGCCAAATTTAGATGACTTGGACTTGAATCCTTTATTTGTTCAAGCAGATAGTGGAAAAAATAAACGTTATTGTGAAAATCAATCGATCAATATTGTTCCGGATACTCTCGATCAAGAAATATGGCCGGTTATTGAAAAAAAAATAGATAATAAAGAAAAGGTAGATGAAATATTTAAAATCAAAAATACACACAGAGCTGTAGGCACTAGAATTTCGCATAATATTTTTAAAAAATTCGGTTATGAAAAGCTAGAAGATAATTTTTTAAATCTAAATTTTGTTGGATCAGCTGGTCAATCTTTTGGAGCATTTGCAGCAAAAGGCTTAACTTTAAATTTAAAAGGTGATGCAAATGATTATGTTGGTAAGGGCTTATCTGGAGCAATATTGTCTATTAAATTATCTGAAGAAAGTAAGCTTAAATCTTTTGAAAATACGATTATAGGAAACACTGTGCTTTATGGTGCTACCTCAGGTAAACTTTTTGCTTCAGGAAAAGCAGGAGAGAGGTTTGCAGTAAGAAATTCTGGGGCAATTTCAGTCATAGAGGGATGTGATTCTAACGGTTGTGAATATATGACTGGAGGAACTGTTGTAATTTTAGGTGATGTTGGTGACAACTTCGCTGCAGGCATGACAGGAGGAATGGGTTTTGTTTACGATAAAAATAAATTATTTAGTAAAAGAGTTAATCATGAAACAGTAGTTTGGCAAATCCCTGAAACAGATTACTGGAAAAATTATTTAAAATCATTAATTTTAGAGCATTTAAAATATACTGGATCTAAAGTTTCAAAAAATATTTTAGATAATTTTCAAAATGAATTAGCTAACTTTCTACAAGTTTGTCCTAAAGAAATGTTAGATAAATTAAAAAATCCCATTTCAACTAAATCAATGGTTAAAGAAGTAAGTTAAATTGAAAGAGCTCAATATTTTTTGTTTTGGATTTGGACAAGTTGCTAAAGAATTCATTAAAAAACTATTATCCGAAAAATATAATTTAAATATTGCAATAACAACAAGGCAAGAAAGTAATATTATAGAATTTTTGGGTCAAAAAATTTCGAGTTTTGAATTTAATAATGACAAGATAGATAAAAATATCTTCAAAAAATTAAAAGATTTTGATCATATTTTAATATCAATACCTCCAGAATATGAGAGAGACTTAGTTTTAAAATATTTTTCAAAAGAAATTCTAAATCGAAATATTAAGTGGGTTACGTATTTGTCGGCCACAAGTGTTTATGGAAATCATGAGGGAGAATGGGTAGATGAAAATAGTAAAACTTTTCCAATATCTAAAAATGGAATTGAAAGATTAGCTGTTGAGAAATCATGGCTTAAAATGTATGAAAAAAATAATATATCTC
The DNA here is from genome assembly GCA_902610655.1 of uncultured Pelagibacteraceae bacterium. Classification (GTDB taxonomy): domain Bacteria; phylum Pseudomonadota; class Alphaproteobacteria; order Pelagibacterales; family Pelagibacteraceae; genus Pelagibacter. The sequence continues at coordinate 1,498 of CACLWL010000021.1, read as the reverse complement.
TTCAAATTTTTAGACTGTCTGGAATCTATTCAAATAAATATAACGTATTAGAAAGAATTAGATCTGGCAATGCAAGTTTAATAAGGAAAAAAAATCAATTTTTTTCAAGAATACATGTTGAAGATATTGCAAACTTATTATTCCTTTCGCTTAATAAATTAAAAAAAGGAGAAATTTTTAATATTTCAGATGATAAACCTGCATCCTCCGAGGAAGTAATGAAGTATGGTGCAAAAATTTTAAATTTGCCAGAGCCTAAAGAAAAAAAAGTTAGAAGATATTGAAAGTGAAATGTTAAAAGCGTTTTATAGAGACTCTAAAAAGGTGAGTAATAAGAAGGTAAAAGAATTTTTTAAATATAACTTAAAGTTTCCAACTTATGTTGAAGGCTTGAACTATATTAACAAAATAATTTCTTAATTTGAATTTTTGTAGTGATTAACAATATTTTTTAATTCTCTTAAAATTTTTAATTTAAAAGATTTTCTAAACAAGCTATGATCACCGTTTTTTATTACAACTTTTTTTTTTTTGTGCAAATTTAAAAACTTTTATTAGTTTCTTAGAATAAATAACTGGAACAGTATCATCTTTTTTACCATGGAATAATGTAACTGGTATTTTTAAACTTATACTTTTGTGTAAAACCTTATTTTTTCTACCATCCTTGATGAGTTGAAAAGTAATAGGATATTCATACCCTCCGTGCTTTAAATTGTAAACGCCTTTTTTAATAGTTTCTCTCTTCATTTTTTTTAGAAAATTTTTTCCACATAACCTTCTCTAAAAACTCAGGTGCAGAACCAATACCAATAAATCCCTTTATTTGTTTTGAAAAAAATTTAAATTGGTTTGTAGATATCCAAGAACCCATACTTGAACCAACTAATATAAAATCATTTTTTTTTACCAATTTTTTTATAACCAACTTGGTATCTTTGGTCCATTTACTAATATTTCCCTTGGTAAATTCTCCTGATGATTTTCCATGTCCAGAATATTCAACCGCTAAAAATCCAATTTTATTCTTTTTGCAGAAACTTAAAAAAGTTTTAGGTTTTTCTCCCTCAACATCAGACATAAAACCATGAAGAAAAACTACATAAAGTTTATTTGTATAATTAGTACTTAAATATCTTATTTTTTGATTATTCTTTATTTTGAGGTATTTAAATTTTGTCATAAAAGTTTATTAGATTAATTTCTTAATATATAACATTAGAAAATGTCATCTAAAATAAAAGTTTTACAAGTTATACCTAAATTGGGTTTTGGAGGGGCTGAAACTGGATGTTACGACTTGGCACACTATCTTTTTGAACAAGATTGTAAGTCATATATAGTCACAAGCAGTGGAGAACTTTTAAAATATGTGGATAAAAAAAAAGTAAAGATAATAAAACTACCCGTTCACTCGAAAAATCCGGTTTTAATATTATTAAACAGTATTATTTTAACTTTTATTATATTATTTCTGAATATTAATATTGTTCATGTT
>CACLWL010000020.1 GCA_902610655.1 uncultured Pelagibacteraceae bacterium | reverse complement strand
TATATCCTTTATTTCTCCGATTTCATCTGTTCCTTTTACTTTATTTGCAAAAATTTTAGAATCTTTAACATGAAAATGAGGTTGTGGAAGTATTCTGTAGGCAATATTGCTAGAAAGACTAAAATTTAAGCCAAACTCTTCAGATAATTTGTGATGAAGGTCTTTTTGAACTCTTCCACTATCATGCAAACTTGGTATTGATAGATATAATAGGTATAAAAAAAATAAACTAGCTATTGTGAATATTCCAATTTTTAGATTAAATTTTATATTTAAATTTATTTTTTTCATTAATTTAAAATGATTTATAATGATTATTTGTAAATGATAAACTTCGATTATTTAAAAGATTTAAATTCTGCGCAAAAAGAGGCTGTAGTTAATACTGAGGGCCCTGTTTTGGTAGTTGCTGGGGCAGGTTCGGGAAAGACAAAAGTATTAACTTCTCGAATAGCTCATATAATTAAAAATAAAAAAGCTTTTCCAAATCAGATATTGTCGGTCACTTTTACTAATAAAGCAGCAAAAGAAATGCATTTTAGAGTGAGCAAAATACTTAAGTCAGAAGCAACTGGTCTATCCTGGCTTGGGACTTTTCATTCTATATGTGCAAAAATTTTAAGAAGACATGCCAAAGCTGCAGGGTTAAATTCAAATTTTACTATTTTAGATACTGACGACCAAATACGATTAATTAAAAATATTTGTAAATCTGAAAATATTGACTCAAAAAAACTTTCTCCAAAATTAATTCTTTCAATTATAGACAAATGGAAAAACAAAGGATGGTTTCCAAATGATGTTATTTTAAAAAAAAAAGATATTTTTGATAAAATAATTCTACCTGTTTATAAAATTTATCAACAAAAATTAATTGACTTAAATTGTTGTGATTTTGGAGATCTGATTTTACATTGTGTAAATATCTTAGAAAAAAATGAAGATATTTGTGAAATTTATAAAAAAAATTTCAAGTACATACTTGTAGATGAATATCAAGACACGAATTTTATTCAAAGTAAGTGGTTAAATATTGTTGCTAAATCAAATAAAAATATTTGCTGTGTAGGCGACGATGATCAATCGATTTACAGTTGGAGAGGAGCTGAAATAAAAAATTTTCTAGAATTTGATCAAATTTATGAAAATACAAAAGTAATTAGACTTGAGGAAAATTATAGATCTACCCAGAATATTTTATCTGTAGCATCTGAATTAATATCTAATAATAAAAAAAGAGTTGGTAAGACTTTAAGGACTAATTTAGATGAGGGTGATTTAATAAAACTTAATTGTTATAGAAATGGAAAAGAAGAAGCTATAGGTTTAAGTGACGAGATTGAAAAAAGTCTAAGAAAACATTTTTCATTAAATAATATTACTATATTGGTAAGAGCAATATTTCAAACAAGAGAATTTGAAGAAAGATTTTTAAAAATTGGACTACCTTATAGAATTATAGGTGGTACTAAGTTTTATGAAAGAGCTGAAATTAAGGATTGTATTGCTTACCTAAGGTTAGTTTACCAAGAAAAAGATGATTTAGCCTTTGAAAGAATTGTAAACAATCCTAAAAGATCAATTGGCGAAAGTACTATTAAATTAATGCATGATTATGCAAAGAGAAATTCTCTTTCGTTAGTGTTTGCATCGAAAAAATTAATTGAATTAAACAAAATAAAACCAAAAGCTAAAATTGGATTAAGTAATTTTTTAAATTTTTTAAATAAATGGAAAAATGACTATAAAATTAAAAATATTTATCACGTAAAGTTATTACAAATAATACTAGATGAATCAGGATATTCTTTAATGCTCAAAAATAAAAAAGATCTAGAAAATGAAAATAGACTAGAAAATATCAAAGAACTTTTAAGTGCAATGAAAGAGTTTGATAATTTAGAAAGTTTTTTAGAACATGTTTCTTTGGCTACATCAATTGATCAAGATTGGGATGGTCAAAAAATTAATTTAATGACTATGCATGCATCGAAAGGTTTGGAATTTGATGTAATTTTTTTACCAGGATGGGAGGAGGGTTTATTTCCTCACCAAAAATCTTTAGAAGAAAAAGGAGAGAAAGCTTTAGAGGAGGAGAGACGACTTGCTTATGTTGGTATAACCAGGGCAAAAAAGAAAGTATATATTTCTTTTTCAATGAATAGATTTTACCAAGGGGACTGGATAGATAGTATGGCATCAAGATTTGTAGAAGAGCTACCAGAAAAATATATAGAAAAAAATATTTTTTCAGATGAGTACGAAAATAGTGAAGAAGATTTCGATTTTAATCAAGATTTTGAAATAGAGGAAGGTACAAGAAGCCCTGGATGGCTAAGATATCAAAAAAGAATTAAATGAAAAAAACGAATTTAAAAAAACTTTATAAATTGATATCTGATTACAATTTGGATGGATATATAGTTCCAAAAAATGATAGTTTTTTCACTGAGCAAGTTAAACATGATAGATTGCAACTAATTACAAATTTTAGTGGCTCTGCTGGATTAGCAGTAATTTTAAAAAAAAAAAATTACCTTTTTGTTGATAGTAGATACACAATTCAAGCAAAATTAGAGTCTAGCAAAAATTTTAAAATTGTGAAAATTCACGAAAAACTCCCTAAAAATGAATTTATAAACATAAAACTAGGATTTGATCCAAATCTATTTACATATAATCAATTAAATTATTTGTTCGGAAAAAAGATTAAATTATTACCTATAAAATTAAACCTTATAGACCATATTTTTAAAACTAAGGAAATTTTAGACAAGCCTTTTTATTCATTGCCAACTAGTGCAACAGGAGAAAGTCATAAAAAAAAGATTAATTTAATATCAAGTTATCTAAAAAAAAAAAACGCGGATTTTTTATACGTAAGTTCACCCGAAAACGTAGCGTGGCTATTAAATATTAGAGGATTTGATACGCCATTCTCACCTTTACCTAATTGCAGTCTGATTTTAAGCAAAAACAAAAAATTTTATTTAATAACCAAAAAGTATAAAATTAAAAACCTTCTTAGAATAAAAAAATTATTTTTAAAACAGTTTATAGAAGAAAAAAATTTTAAAAAATTAATTGATAATTTGAGTGGAAAAAAATTTATTGTGGATGGCAAAACTTTGTCAGTTTTTAATGAAAATATTATTAAATCAAAATTTTTAATTATAAATAGAATCGACCCATGTTACATTTTTAAAGCAAGAAAAAATACAACTGAAATTAAAAATATGATTCAAAGTCATATTGCAGATGGAGTAGCTTTAACTAAATTTATTTTTTGGATCAAAAATTTAAAAAATAAACTTATAACCGAAATAGAAGCTGAAAAAAAATTAGAGAATTTTAGAAAAAAAAATAAAAATTATTTATACCCAAGTTTTAATACAATTGCAGGGACAGGTTCAAATGGTGCTATTGTTCATTACAGAGCTTCAAAAAAAACTAATAAAATAATAAAAAAAAAAGATATATTTCTTTGCGACTCCGGTGGTCAGTATAAATATGGAACTACGGATGTGACAAGAACAATATGTTTTGACAAACAACCAAAAAATATAAGAGATATTTTTACTTTAGTTTTAAAAGGACATATTGCAGTTGCCACAAGTAATATAATTAAGAATGATACAGGAAAAAAATTAGATTTTCATGCAAGAAAATTTTTAAAAAAATATAAATTAGATTACGGTCATGGTACTGGGCACGGTGTTGGTTATTTTTTAAATGTTCACGAAGGACCACAATCAATTTCTAAATTTAATCAAATAAAACTTCAAGAAGGAATGATTTTAAGTAATGAGCCCGGATATTATAAAGAGGGCAAATTTGGGATTAGAATTGAAAATTTAATTTATATTGTGAAACAAAATAAAAAATTATTTTTTAAAAACCTAACTTTAGCACCGATAGATAAAGATCTAATTAACTATAAATTATTAAATGATAAAGAAAAAAATTATTTATTAAACTATCACCTATTAGTATATTCAAAAATTTCTAAGTATTTGAATAAAATTGAAAAAAAATGGTTAATTAAGAATCTTTAATATTTAACATTCTTAATAATTCCGATTGCTGAATAATCTTTATATTTAAATTTTTAGCCTCGTTAACTTTTCTAATTGTTGGTTTATCTCCAATAATTAAAAAATCTAATTTTTTACTTACATTACTTACTATTTTGCCTGAATTTTTTTCTACTAGGGATTTTGCTTCTGCTCTACTTATTCCTACAAGTTTTCCTGTAAACATAAATGTTTTTTCATTTAAAACTCCATCTTTAGAAATTTCTTTTTCAGAAATTATAATTAAATGTTCTTTTAATTTTTTTAATACAAGTAAGTTTTTTTCGTTAGAAAAAAATTCTTGTACAGATTTGATTTGCGTGTCTCCAATTCCATCTATATTCGATAATTCCTCAAAATTATTTTTATTTGCTAAATCAAAAAAATTATCCGCTTTTTTAAGAGTTTTGGATAACAATTTTGCATTTTCTTGACCTATGTGTCTAATGCCAATTGAATAAATGAACTTACTGAGAGATATTTTTTTTTTCTCCTCTATCGAATATTTTAAGTTTGCTACAGATAATTTACCCCAACCCTCTAATGTAGAAATTTTATCATAATTGAGTTTAAATATATCCTGCGGATAACGTATTAATTTTAAATCCCAAAAATTTTCAACTATTTTTTTTCCTAATCCCTCAATGTTAAAAGCTTCTTTTGAAACAAAATGTTTTATTTTCTCAATAGCAATCTTCTCACAGTCATAACCATCATTTATACATCTCCTAACAGCATCAAATTTTTTAGTAGTTTTATTGAAGTCTTTAAAAGTAGACGACCCACAAGAGGGACATTTTTTTGGAAAAACAAATTTTTTTGAATTTTGGTTTCTCTTTTTAAAATCAACCGAAACTACTCTGGGAATTACATCTCCAGCTCTCTCTACTATTATTGTGTCGCCAACTCTTATATCTTTCCTAGCAATCTCATCCTCATTATGTAAGGTGGCATTTGATACTAGAACTCCACCAATATTTATTGGTTTTATTTTTGCAACTGGTGTTAAAGCACCAGTTCTTCCAATTTGAATTTCAATTTTTAATATTTCAGAAATTGATTTATTTGATGAAAACTTATGAGCTATAGCCCATCTAGGTGCATTAGCTACAAAGCCTAATCTTTTTTGAAGATTAAAATCATTTATTTTATAAACAATCCCATCAATATCAAAATCGATCTCTTTTCTTAATTCTTCAAGTTTCAAATGATTTTGTATTAAATTATCAACACCTATTATAAGTCTATTAAATTTATTAACTTTAAAACCCCAGTGTTTTAAATTTTTTAAAAATTCAAACTGATTTGAAATATTCAGATTTTTTGAAAAGCCAAATGTGTATGCGATAAAGTTTAGTGGAATTTGTTTTGTTTTTAATGGGTCCTTCTGCCTCAAAGAACCAGATGCAGCGTTTCTTGGATTTGCAAACTTTTCACTCAACTTTTTAAAATCTGTATTTTTTATAAAAACTTCTCCCCTAATGTCAATTTCTGTTGGAATATTTTTGCCTTTCAGAGTTTTTGGAATATCATTAATAGTTTTTAGGTTCTCAGTAATATCCTCGCCCTCTACCCCATCACCCCTGGATAGACCTTGGATAAATTTGCCATTTTTGTAGAATAAGGAGGCTGAAATTCCATCTATTTTTGGTTCTGCACTATATTCTATGCTATTGTTATCATTTAAACTTAAAAAATTTAAAATTTTTTTTTCAAAGTTTAATAAGTCATCTTTATTAAAAGCGTTATTTAAAGATAACATGGGTTTTCTGTGTTTAATTTTTCTAAAATTTTTTGATGGTTTAAAACCAATATTAATAGAAGGTGAGTCTTTGCTATTTAAGAATAGATATTTTTTTTCGAGATCAAGTATTTCATTTTTAAGACTATCATAAATAGCATCCTCAACAATAGGATTACTTTTACTATAATATAATTCATTGTATTTTTTAAATATTTTAATTTTTTCTAAATATTTTTTTTTAATTTTTAAATTGTTCTTTTTAATCATTTAAATAATTTTTTAAATTTATTAAAAACAGAACCTTTATCTTTTTTAATTTGAAACGACGTCTGGTATTCTTTGTTAAATATTTTATATGACTGCTCATACCACTGGCTTGATTGATAATTATACCCAAGTAAATTTGCATATTTTTTGGCTTCTTCTATCAAGCCTATTTTATAATTTGTTTCTACAAGTCGATGAAGAGCCTCTTCAACATAAATTGTTGTTCCATATAGTTCTAAAATATTTTTAAATCTGTTGATTGCTGCTGCCCATTTTTGCTTCTTAATATAATATTTGCCTAGATACATCTCTTTTGAAGCTAAAACATCATTGATTAAGTTAATTTTAAAATTGGCGTCTTGAGCAAAATCTGTATCAGGGAAATTTTGAACAATAAATTGAAATTTTTTTTTTGAAATTAATAATGGTTCTAAGTCTTTTTTTTCATCAACAATATTTTCATAATAGCACATAGCATATAAAAAATGAGCATAATCAATATTCTTATGTTTAGGGTATTTTTTAAAAAAACGATTTAGTTCTGATAAAGCTTCATCGTAGTAATTTTGTGAATAATAAGAATATGCAGCTAACAAAACTGATTTTGGAGCCCATTCTGATTGTGGATATAATAATTCAGCTTCATTAAATTTTTTTGCAGCATAAATCACATCGCCACTTTCAAGTTCGTCATAAGCATCTTTATAAGCATCGATCATCTGCAGTTCTAGATTTTCGTACTCAAGAATTGATATTTTGTCATTTTTAGAACTACATGAACTTATAATTATAAAGAAAAAAAATAGCAGTATGGTTAAAATATTTTGCATTAATAATATTTATCAGATTAATTGCAAAACTAAAAATTAATTTAAGCTATAGATTTAAGTGTTTTCTTATTTATAAATGAATTAGGAACTATTTTTTCTTTTAATTCGAATATTGAAAAATTCTTATTATCCATAAAAACTTTTCTTAGCAACTCATTAGTTAATTTATGACCGCCCTGAGAACAAACTACTTTTCCTAAAATTTTATGACCTGACAAGAACAAGTCACCGATACAGTCTAAGATTTTATGATTAACAAACTCTTTTTCATTTCTTAATTTTTCTTTATTTAAAATTTTATCACCCTTCACCACAATGGCATTTTCTAAGGAACCTCCTTTTGCTAAATTCATACTCTTCAATTTTTCTACATCTTCATAAAGACAAAATGTTCTAGAATTATAAATATTTTCAAGATCGTCTTCGTAAACATTTACTAGGTTTCTTTGATTTCCAATTATATCATTATTAAATTTGATTTCAAAATCTATTTCTAAAGTTGTTATAGTTGGTTCAATTCTTATATATTTTTTATTATCAAAAATTTCAACTTTATTTAAAATTTTAATTATTTTAATTGGAATATCAGAATTTTTTAAACCAACATTTTTTATTTCTTGGACAAATTTTTTTGAAGAACCATCAATAATTGGTATTTCATCTTGATCAATTTCAATTAAAGCATTATCTACCCCCATTCCATACAAAGCTGCCATTAAATGTTCCACAGTAGAAATATTAACCCCTTCTTGATTTGATAAGGTAGTACATAAAGTTGCATCACTAACATTGCAAAAATTCGCATCAATAATGTTATTTTTAGTTAAATCTACTCTCTTAAATGAAATACCGCTATTGGGTGAAGACGGAAGAATTTTTAATTTTGCATATTTCCCTTTATGCAATGTTATACCCTCTAAATTAATAGGCTTATTAATTGTTTTTTGATTTAAGATGGCCATTATGGAGTTATAAGATTTAATTAAGTTGTGATAAAAACAACAAATATTACGATAAAATACAATTACGTAAAAATATGAAACAGTTTTTCAAAAAATCCCAATTTTCTTATTTTTTTTGGATAAATCCCCACCTCATTCAAATTACTATCGTCAAGGGCAGCTAAACCTGCCCTAGATAAATCATTAATATCATAGTTAAGCAAGGATTTTGCATAATTTGTACAAATTATCTTATCAATCTCAATTTGATGATTTTTCATTAAAATCCTTAATTCTGTTAAAATAGATTTTTTTAAATAAATAAAGCTTATATCCATTACAAAATTTTTACACTTACTTCCAAAAGGAACTTTGTTGTATTCTTCTCCATCCATAAAACATTTTTTTATTATTATATGAATAATTTTTTTTTCTGGGTGATTTTCAGCTACCTGTTGTTTAATATCTTGTAATAAATATTCTATGGTTGCTTTATTTATATTTTTATTCTCAAAATTTTCTTTAAGTGTTACATCTATAGTATTTAATTCTCCATCCTCAATCATTAAATTAACTTTATCAACTGCAACATTAAATGTTTTTTCCATTTCTAAAATTGTTTTTTTTAAAATTACTTCTAATTTTTCGGAAAAAAGAAATTGATTTCCATTTGTTTCATCTACAATATAATTTTTAAGAAAAATTGGATTAGATTCATTTGTTGAACTTATTAAAAAATCAATTTGTTTTTGTTTGATATTTATATTAAAAAAAACTTGATGATCATTCATTTCTAGTTATAATTTTATTTTTTAATCTTAAATCGATAATTTTACTATAAATAGTATTATTTTCATAAAATATAAAAGCATCTTCTATAAATTCTTGGTCAACATTATGTGGAAATTTTATGATGTCACTATTATTAAATATCAAATCAAATCTATTTGATGGATAAATTTTTATCACTTTAATTTTATTTAATTTAAATGATGAGTTATTTATGACTTTTATAATTCTATTTATATATTCTAAGTTTACTTCTCCTACGATTTCTGGGATTTGATTATTTATTTGGGTTTGTTTAAAAATTTTGCCGTTATCTCCTAAATATACAGTTTTTTTATTTTGATTAATTTTTGCAATTGGGTTTGATTTAATTAGAAGAATTCTTATGGTATTTGGATAAATTTTTTTAATTTCATAAGATTCTAATATAGGATTATTCTTCAATTTATAAGACAAAAATTTTTTATCTATATTAAATATATTATTATTTAAAAGATAATTTAACTCATAAATTTTCATATTATCGTTTAGATTTTCAATATTAATAACTTTAAATTTACTATTAAAATACACTGCCGAATTCATATTGTAAAAAGTTGAAAATAATAAAAATAAGAATAAATAAAAATAAATTTTTATTTTTTTATCTTTTGATAGAAGCATCTTTTAAAATCCATTCTAGTAATTCAAGAAAATTCATACCTTTATATGCTGCGATCTCTGGGACTAATGATAGTCTAGTCATTCCTGGTTGTGTATTTAGTTCCAATAAATAAAATTTATTTTTAAAAAATTTAAAATCTGATCTGGTCACACCTTTGCATTTTAAAAGTTTGTGCGCCTTTAATGCTATATTCAAAACTTTATTTAAACTTTTTTTTGTTAAGTTTACTGGAATTATGTGTTCTGTCTTAGATTTAGTATCATATTTTGCTTTATAATCATAAAATTTTCTTTTTGGTTTTAGTTCAATTGCTCCTAATTTTTTTTTTCCTAATATCGCAACTTGTATTTCTCTACCATTAATAAATTCTTCTATTATTATTTCTTTATATTTCTTCAATTTGATTAGGTTTTTTTTTAAATTTTTTTCTGTTGAAATATAAACACCAACGCTTGATCCTTCATTAATTGGCTTGATAACTACTGGGAATTTTAATTTTTTTCTTATTTTATTTTTTAAATTACTATTTACCTCTGAATTACTATTAAATTTAATAAACTTTGGAGTTAAAAGATTATTTTTATTAAATATTTTTTTTGAAGCTATTTTATCCATAGCTAAAGCTGATGATAAAATTCCAGAATGCGTGTATTTAATTTTATTATTCTCTAAAATACTTTGAGCATAACCATCTTCGCCAAATCTACCATGCAATGCATTAAAAACTACTTCAGGTTTAAAGAATTTTAGTTTATTTTCAAAATTTATATCTAAATCTGACTGCAGAACCCTATACTTTTTTTTAAGAGCTTTTTTTACTTGTTTGGCTGTTTCGAGACTTATTTGTCTTTCTTTAGATATACCTCCACCTAATATCAAAATTTTTTTTTTCATTTAATCAATAATTTCTATTTCTGTCTCAAGACTAATGCCGGTCTTTGATTTTACATTTTTCTTAATAAATTTAATAAGATTTAGCATATCATCAAAGCAAGCATTTCTTTTATTAATTAGAAAATTACAATGTTTTTCAGAAATGGCAGCTTCTCCAAAAGAAGTATTTAAAGGTACAGATTTTTTTATTAATTGCCAAACTTTTTCAGATGTTTGACTGACAGGATTTTTAAAAGTACTTCCACCTGTTTTTATCTTAGTAGGTTGATTATCATTTTTTTTTTTTTTTAGCATATCAATAGTCTTTTTAATTTCACTTTTAGATTTTCTTTTACCTTTAAATGATGCACTTAAAAAAATTAGATCTTTATCTAATGGGCTATGTCTGTAACCAAACTTAATATCATCCGAGGGTATAGTTTTTATATTACCATTTCTATCAAGAACTTGTATGGAAACTAAAATATCTTTAAATTCACTTCCAAAACATCCTGAATTAATTCTTAAACCACCTCCAATGGTACCAGGTATACATGAAAGAAATTCAAATCTACCAATATTATTATTCATTGCAAAATCTGATAATTTCTTATCAGTTACCGCACTTCCAGCTACTATAATATTATTGGGCAATAAAGATATATTTGAAAAATTTTTTCCTAATTTAATAACAATACCATCAAACTTTTTATCATTTAATAATATATTAGACCCCGCGCCTAAAACAAATATTCTTTCAGTTGAACCAAATTCCTTAATAAACAAAATTAGTTCGTGTAAACTATCAGGTTTAAAAAAGGCTTTGGTTTCCCCCCCAA
>CACLWL010000019.1 GCA_902610655.1 uncultured Pelagibacteraceae bacterium | reverse complement strand
TATTTTGTTTCTTTCTAAAAAATCTTTAGCCTCAAGTAAACTTGACGGCGTAACAACCTCATCTGCGTCACCATGAAACAGTAGTATGTCTGTTTTAGAAATTATTCTTTCTTCCAAATCTTGCTTGTCAATTATTTTTCCAGAAAAACCTATCACAGCTTTAAAACTTTCATTACAAATAAGACCTAAATTTATAGACATCATACATCCTTGACTAAATCCTGAAAGAATTATTTGTGAATTTTTTAAATTATATTTTTGTTTTATTTGTTCTATATAATTAATTAAAATTGTTTCAGCTTTTTTAACCTCTGAAATTATATAATTATTGTCATCTACACTCAAATCAAACCACTGAAAACCATTAGGATTTAATTTACAAGATTCGTGTCCATCTGGACATAAGAATACAGTATTGTCTATAAATCTCTTCCAAGAATATGCAACTGAGCTAATATCTGCTCCATCTCCCCCATATCCATGTAGAAGAATAATAGCGTTTTTTATCTTTTCTTTTTTATCTGACACAATAATTTTAGATTTTAAAAGAAGTTCCATAAAATTAATTATATTCTGATAACCATTTAATAAACTTTTTATCTTCAAAATCTATTGATCCAATAATTCTTGCAAACTCTTCACCTTTTTTATTTATTAAAATTGTAGTAGGAAGACCAATCAAAGAGAAATTGTTAGCAAGTTTAACAGAGTCATCATAATAAAGTTTAAGATTTTTTATCTCTAAATCCTTAAAAAATTTTTTTGCCTTATCTTTATTTTCTTTTCCAACATTGATAGGAAGAATGATTAAATTTTTGATTTTGTTATTAGACTGAAGTAGATCCAAAGATGGCATCTCATCTCTGCAAGGTGCACACCAAGTGGCCCAAAAGTTTAAAATAACCAAATTCTCTTTAAATTCTTCTAGCGAAAGAAATATGTCTTCAGAATTCTTAAATGAGATATTATCAACTTTCTTTGGGTCTTTATGTATTATAAGATTTTTTATATCCAACTTTTGATCTGCATTTGCAATTGTCGGGAATAATAAATATATAATCAACAAAAATAATTTAAAGCTTAATAATCTCATTCTAAAATGTATAATTACATATCATGAGTAAAAATAAAAACAATAAACCAGTTTGGAGCACTAGAATTAAAAAAAATAGCTCAAGCCTATTTGCAAAAGTTGGTAGTTCAATAGATGTGGATAAAAGACTTTATAGGCAAGATATTCAAGCTTCTACGATTCATGTGGAGATGTTGCTTAAAAAAAAAATTATTTCTTTACAAGTTAAGAATAAAATTGTGTGGGGGCTTAAAAAAATATTAAATGAAATAACAAAAAAAAAATTTAATTTTGATAAACAAAGTGAAGATATTCATATGAGTATTGAAAAACGACTATTCGAAATAATTGGTGAAGATGCAGGATTTATTCATACTGCAAGATCTAGAAACGATCAAGTCCTTGTGGATTTTAAACTTTGGATGATTGAAGCTACAAACGATATTATTAAAGAAATTAATTCCAATACTAGCTCAATATTAAAAATTGCTGAAAAAAACATTTTTACAATAATGCCTAGTTTTACTCATTTAAAAAATGCTCAGCCAATTTCTTTTGCCCATTATATTTTAGCTTATGTTGAAATGTTCGAAAGAGACAAAAAGAGATTTTTAAATAATAGAGAATCACTTATGGAAAATCCATTAGGTGTAGCTGCTATTGCAGGTACTAGCTTTGATATAGACAGAGAATATACAACGAAAAAATTAAAATTTAAAAAACCTACTGGTAATTCAATCGATACTGTTTCGGATAGAGACTTTGTTTTGGATTTCCTTTATTCAATTTCTGTTTGTTCAAATCATATATCTAGATTTGCAGAAGAATTTATTTTATGGAATTCAGATGCTTTTGATTTAATAAAACTCAAAGATAAAGTTGTTACCGGATCATCAATAATGCCACAAAAGAAAAATCCAGATACCCTAGAATATTTAAGAGGAAAAACTGGAAACGTATATGGGAACTTATTTTCAATGATGACAATCTTAAAAGGTTTACCATTGTCATATTTTAAGGATTTACAAGATGATAAGGAATTAGCTTTTAAATCTTTTGATCAGATAAAAATTTGTTTACAAATTATGAGGGAGGTTTTGAATAATTTTATTGTTAATAAGAAAAAAATGATTCAATTAGCTGAAACAGGATATACTACTGCTACTGACCTTGCTGATCATATTGTAAAAGAACATAAATATCCATTTCGAAAAGCATATTTAGTCACTACAAAAATTGTAAATTTAGCCGAAAAAAAAGGGAAAAAACTTCAGGAACTTACAATGCAAGAAATAAAAAGTGTTGATAAAAAACTTAGCGAAGATGTATTAAAACTATTTAACTTGAAAAATTCAGTAAAATCAAAAAAATCGTATGGCGGAACTTCTTTTGAAAATATAAAGAAAATGATAAAAAAATATAAAATGAATGTTTAAAAAAATACTTTTAATTTTGTTTTGTGCAATAGTTTTTTTTTCTTGTGGAAAAAAAGGTGATCCAGAATATCAGGGTCAAAAGAAACAATTAATAAATAATAAAATAATTTAATGCATTATAAAAAAAAAAAACTTTTTATCGAAAAAGTCAATAGTTTGAAAATAGTTCGAAAATTTGGAACTCCGACATATTGTTATTCACTTAATAAATTAAAAAAAAACATTCTGGATTTTCAAAAAAATTTTAAGTCATTAAGTCCCTTGGTTTGTTTTTCTGTTAAATCAAATTGTAACTTGAAAATTTTAAAAGAAATAAAAAAATGTGGAGTAGGTGCCGATGTTGTTTCAAAAGGAGAGATGATTCAGGCTCTTAAAGCTGGAATATTGCCAAAAAAAATAGTTTTCTCAGGTGTTGGAAAAAAAACTGAGGAATTAAAATTTGCAATTAAAAAAAAAATTCTACTCATAAACGCAGAGTCCGAAAGTGAAGTATTTGAAATTGAAAGATTGGCAAAATTAAAAAAAAACCCAGTAAATATCGGTTTAAGGCTTAATCCAAATATTGATGCAAACACTTTAAAAAAAATATCAACAGGTAAGCATGAAGATAAATTTGGTTTAACGGAAAAAACTTTTTTAAATATATTAAATAAATTTAAAAACTCTAAGTTTATTAACATTAAATGTCTTAGTGTTCATATCGGTAGCCAAATTACGGACTTTAAACCATATTTGAAGATGATAAATGTATTGGATAAAATTATTAAAAAATCAAAACATACTTTCGATTATGTAGACTTAGGTGGTGGAATTGGCATTCAATATGAAAGAAAAACTAAATCTTTTAATTATAAAAGATATAACTCAGCAATAAAAAACTTTTTGGGTAAACATAACGTAAAAATTATTTTTGAACCTGGCCGATCTATAATTGCTAATTGTGCTGTTCTATTTTCTCAGATTATCTATATAAAAAATACTAATAAAAAAAGGTTTGTAATTTTAGACGCAGCAATGAATGACCTTATGAGACCAGCCTTATACGGCGCATACCACCGTATTATTCCACTATTAAAGACTAATAAAAAAAATGATCAAATGCACGATTTTGTTGGCCCTGTATGCGAAACTACAGATAAGTTTTTGTCTGTAGCCGGTTTTCAAAATCTAAAAGAAAAAGAATTTGTTGCAATTTCTGATGTTGGTGCATATGGAATGTCCTTATCCTCAAATTACAATTTAAGACCAAAACCATTAGAAATAATGGTGGATAATAAGTCATTAAAAGTAATTTTAAAAAGACAAAAGTTACTAAATATTATTTAGTAAAATATTTTTTATGTCAAAAAAACTTTTTTCAATTATATTTTACAGTGGTGTTATTTTAGTTTGTATTTTATTTTTGCCATCTTTAATAATGCCAAAAAATATCACAATTTTTGGAGGAAAATTACTTGGGCATTGGTCTAGATTTTGTTTAAAATTTTTCCTTTCAACAGATATAATAGTAAAAGGTAAAGAAAATATCTCAAATGATGAAAATTTTTTTATAGCTTGCACTCATCAATCTGCTTTTGAAACATTTTATCTTCAAGCAATTTTTAGAGGCCCTAAATTCATATTAAAAAAGGAGCTCATAAAAATCCCTATTTTTGGACGGTACTTAAAAAAAATTGGATCAATTCCAGTTGATAGAAATAAGATATCAAAAGATAAGATTAATTTTTTAGATGAAATAAAGATTTCTTCACAAGATAATAGGCCAATTGTTATTTTTCCCCAAGGAACAAGAACTGAGCCGCATGAAAGACCAAATTTTAAAAAAGGTGTTGCAAGAATTTATAAAAAATTAAATATTAAGTGTTTGCCAGTAATAATCAATTCTGGTGAGGTATGGCCTAAATATGGAGATTTAAATAAGAATCAAAAAATAACTATTTCAATTCTTGAACCAATAGGACCTGGGCTTGAAGCTAAAGAATTTTTGAATTTTTTACAGAATGCGATGTATGATGTTCTAAATAAAACTTCTAACCTTTCATCGGCATAACTACATATATACTATCAAAATCAGAAGGATCCTTAATTAAAGCTGGTGAGCCAGTCTCGTTCAAATAAATTTCAATTTTATTTCCATCTAATTGTGATGCTATGTCAATTAAATATCTTGAATTAAAACTTATGTTTAACTCATGATCAAAGGAAACATTAAGTGTTTCATTTCCATCGCCGCTACTTGTGTTATTTACTGATAAATTTAATTTATCTTTTGTTAAGATAAATTTAACACTATCTTTTTTATCTAAAGATACTGAAGCAACTCTATCTACTGAGTCCATAAAAAGCTTTAGATCTATATCTAATTTTTTTTTATTATTCTTTGGAATAACTTGAATATAATTTGGAAACTTTCCATCAATTAATTTTGATATTAATGTACTGTTTTCCATTTCAAACTTAATTTTTGATTTTTCGTTGGAAATTTTCACATCCCCATCATAATCTTCTAAAAGATTGACCAATTGAAAAATTGTTTTTTTTGGTAATATTATTGGATCAAACTGAATTTCCTCTTTTAACATTACTTTAGAAATCGACATTCTATGACTGTCTGTTGCAGCCGCAGTTAAGTATATTTTATCTTCTAATTTTGTTTGATGCATATAAATTCCACTTAAATAATGTCTTGTTTCATCATTTGAAATTGAGAATTTGCATTTATTTAATAATTTTAACAATTCTTTTGATTTCATCATAAATCCATTAGATGTAAAATTCTCTTCTGTTACTGGAAATTCAGAAGCTGATAAACAATTTAGATTAAAAATAGATTTTTCCGATTCTAACTGAATTTTATTTTCACTCGTTTGATTAAAATTAATTTTTTTTCCAGAATTAAACTTTCTTATAATGTCATACAATGTAGATGACACCGTTGTAGTTTTCCCCTCTTCAATAATTTCAATATTTTGAATTTCATTTATAAATATGATGTCAAGGTCTGTAGCAATAATTTTTAAATTTGATCCTGTAGCATCTAAAAGAATGTTAGAAAGTATTGGAAGAGTACTTCTTTTCTCTATAACTCCTTGGCAATAACCTAGCGATTGCTGTAGATCATTTTGATTAATATTAAATTTCATTATTTTGATTGTTATATAAAATTTGATTTTTCAATGTATCTATACTGTTGCAAAGCTCGTTATCATTTTTCTTTAATTTTTCTATTGTTTTTATCGAATGAATAACAGTTGTATGATCTCTATTTGAGAAGTCTCTACCAATCTCAGGTAAGGATTTAGTGGTCAAAAGTTTTGTCAAATATATTGCAGTTTGTCTTGGTCTTACCAGGTATCTCGATCGTCTAGAGGAAAGCATTTCTGTTTTTGAAATTTTAAAAAATTTGCAAACTAAAGATTGGATTAACTCGACAGTTACTTTGTTTTCAGAATAATTTAGAAGATCTTTTAAAATAATCTTAATTTCAGATATATTTGGTCTTTTATTATAAATTCTTGAAAAAGAAACAATTCTATTTAGGGCTCCAACCAGTTCTCTAATACTATTTTTTATTTCTTTGCTTAAAAATAACTGTATTTCTTCTGATATATCTACTTGATTTGAATAGAAGTTTCTCAACTCATCTGTTTTTGATTTTATAATTTTATATCTCAAATCATAATCAGGTTGTTGAATATCAATTACCAATCCACCTGAAAATCTTGATTTAATTCTTTCTTGTATTCTTGAAAGTTTATTTGGAGGTCTGTCACCAGAAATAATTATTTGTGAACCCTTATCAAGCAAGGCATTAAATGTATGGAAAAATTCTTCCTGCATTGCCTCTTTACCGTTCATAAATTGAATATCATCAATTAAAAACACATCTGAATTTCTAAAATAATCTTTAAATTTAACCATATCGTTAGACTTGATAGATTTAACAAATTGATACATAAATCTCTCTGCAGATATAAACATTACTTTTCCCTCTTCTTTTAATTTTAAACCTATTGCATTTAATAGGTGGGTCTTTCCCATTCCGACTCCCCCATAAATATATAAAGGATTGTAATTTGATGTTTTGTCTGCAATTTTCTTAGATGCTTCAAAAGCTAACTTGTTACTTGATCCAGTTATGAAACTTTCAAAGTTTTTATTTGGATCAATTCTATTATACTGAAAAGTATAATCCTTAATAAATGAAACATTATTTAGCGAATTATCTTTTAGTTTATGATCAATTTTTTTAACTTCACCATTTTTCTGTTCTTCATTTACTGATAGCTCAATCCTGTTTATTTCCGATTTGTAAGACTTAACTATACTCAATATTTGATCTAAATATCTTGAGGTAATCCAATCTCTAATGAAACGAGTAGTTACAGTCATTAATACGTAATTATTAAATTCTTCTTCAAAAGAAATTTTTCTCAACCAGCTATCAAAAATATCTTTCCCAAACTTATCCTTCATATCTGATTGAATTTTTTCCCAAGAAATCTTTACAATTTGTTCAGATTTAAGAATATTTTTATTTTCCATGAGATATTTTTTAGAATTCATTTACGGACTTTGAAAATTTTTATCAACAAAAAACTAGAAAAAATAAAAGAAAAATAAAATCTGTAAGTGTATTTTTTATTTAAAAATTAAATCTGTAATAGAAATTTTTTTAAACTTTAAGTAGTAAAATTCTAATTAAAAATTAAAAATAAAATTTTTGTTTTAAAACTAAATTAAATCTACATTTAGTATTTTATAATTCAAATCTATTGTATTTAGTGTAGATCAAAAGTTGAAGTTTTTTATATCGCTTGCTAGTTGTTAGATAGCGTTTATTTTTTTTGTAAGTCTTGACAGGTTTCTAGACGCGTTTCTTTTTTTTATTATTCCAGTTTTTGCAATTTTCATAATCTCAGAATTCAGTTCGGGCAAATAGTCTAAAGCTTGTTTTTTATCCTTTTTTTCAATTATATTTTTCATTTTTTTTAGAGCATTTCTAAATCTGGTTTTTCTTATTTTATTTGTTTTGGTTTCTCTAGAAATTCTTCTAGTCGTTTTAATCGCTGATTTTGTATTTGCCATAACGCGTGGAGATATAGCTGCTCAAATTACTATGGTCAACTAATTATTTTTTTATTTTTGGCAAATATTACAATAAAAAGTTGACCTATTTGAAATAATTTTACGGAAAATTTTACCTTCACATTTATTTTTAAGACATTTTTTACCTTCTCTTTGATAAACCTTAAAATATTTTTGAAAACTTCCCACTTTTCCAGAAGTATTTACAAAATTTCTAATACTTGATCCTCCTTTTTTTATAGATTTATTTAAAACAATTTTTGAGAATTTAACAATTCTATTTAATTCGTTATCAGAAAGTTCACAAGATTTTTTTTGTGGACTAATTTTACTCTCAAATAAAATCTCAGATGCATAAATGTTGCCTATCCCAGAAACGAATTTTTGATCTAATAGATAATCTTTTATATTTTTCTTTTTATTCTTTAATTTATTTTTTACATATCTAAAATTATATTTTTTATCAAATGGTTCAATACCGTAGCTATTTATAAAATCTTCTAATTTTTGAAGACTATTAAAAATTTTAAAGTATCCAAACCTTCTTGGATCATTATAAACTAGCTTTAAATCTTTAAAAATTAATTCAATATGATTATGTTTATTTGGCAGATAAGGTGAGTGATAAAAACTTGAATTTGTTACGAAACTTTTATTTTTTTTTATATTTTTTTTAACTACGTGTATTGTTCCAGACATTCCTAGGTGTAAAACACAAAATAAATTATTTGAAAATTCTATAATCACATATTTAGAAAATCTTTTTACATTTATAATTTTTTGTTTCTCAATAATATTTTTAAAGTTTTTTGGAAGTTTAAACCTAAGGTTTCTATTTCTAACAATTACTTTAACAATTTTTTCAGACTTTACGTTTTTTATAAGTGACTGTTTGACAATTTCTACTTCTGGCAATTCTGGCATTTAATACTATATTAACAGATAATATATATAAATAATGAAACAAATTTTACAAAATCACAAAGGACTTGTTCAAAAAGTCTTTGATAGAGTATCAAACAAATATGATGTGATGAATGATTTTATGTCACTGGGCATTCATAGACTTTGGAAAAAAGATTTAGTTAACATGATGTCTCCATCCAAAAATACTATGTTGATAGATGTTGGATGTGGTACAGGAGATATTGGTAAATTATTCTTAGAGTCAATAAATTATCATGGCGATGTTTACAATGTTGACCCAAATAAAAACATGATAAATGCAGGAAAGAAGAAATTTAAAAATACTAAAAATATTAAATGGTTTGTTAATTCTGCAGAAAATTTGCAATTTGAAGATAATTTTTTTGATTTTTATACTATTAGCTTTGGATTAAGAAATACAAAAAATATTGATAAATCTATAAAAGAAGCGTTTAGAGTCCTTAAACCTGGTGGAAAATTCCTCTGCCTTGAATTTTCAAAAGTACAGAATGATAATTTTAGAAAAATTTACAAAGAATATTCAAAACTGATACCAAAAATAGGTAAATTGATTGTGGGGGAAAAAGAACCTTATGAGTATTTAGTTGAAAGTATAGACAAATTTATTAACCAAGAAGAATTACTTGATTGCATGAAAAAAAATAATTTTATCAAGTGTAAATACAGAAATTTTAATGGTGGAATAGTTGCCATACATACCGGTTGGAAAGTTTAATGTTAAAAAAAATTTTTATTTTATTCAGAATTGGAAGAAGATTAGCTATGTCCGATGCTGTTGATATTATTTCAAAAATACACCGACCTCCTTTAATAATTAAATTATTTATTAAAGTTTTTTCCTTTTCGTTTTCAAAAGAAAAAGATCTTTCAAATATTAAATCTGATGAAGACAAATTATGTGAATCGATTCAAGGTATGGGGACAACTTTTATTAAATTAGGGCAATTCTTAGCAACGAGACCAGATATAATTGGAGAGGAAATTTCGAAAAAATTGGAAAAACTTCAAGATAGATTACCGCCCTTTACAATGAAAGAGGCTAAAAATATTTTGAAAGAAAGTTTAGGTATAGAAAACTTTAATTATATTTTAAATTTAAGTGAACCAGTTGCTGCAGCCTCTATTGCTCAGGTACATAAAGCGCAAATTAACGAAAATGGAACTATAAAAGATATTGCTATTAAAATTTTAAGACCAGAGATTAAAAAAGTTTTTAATGAAGAAATAGATGCCTTGATGCTTCTAGCATATATAATCCAGAGCACCATAACAAGAATGAAAAGACTTAAATTAGTAGAAGTAGTCTTTCTGTTAAAAGAAATAACTAATCACGAAATGGATTTAAGATTTGAGGCAGCGGCTGCAAATGAATATGCAGAAAATACCAAAAATGATGCTGGGTTTTCTGTTCCAAAAATATACTGGAATTATACAAGTGAAAAAGTTTTGACTTTAGACTGGGTTGAAGGTGTTTCAATCAGAGAAAAAGATTTAATTAATGATAAAAAAATAGACGTAAAAAATATCGCCACAAGTATAATACAACATTTTTTAAGACATGCTGTTAGAGATGGTTTTTTTCATGCAGATATGCATCAAGGTAATATATTTATAAATGAAAGTGGACAAATTGTGCCAATCGATTTTGGTATAATGGGTAGAATTGACAAACTAAATAGACGTTACCTTGCAGAGATTTTATTTGGTTTTATCCAAAGAGATTATAAAAAAGTTGCAGAAGTTCATTTGATTGCAGGCCTAGTGCCAAATAATGTAAACGTAGATGAACTTGCCCAAGCCTTGAGATCAATTGGTGAACCAATTTTTGGACAATCAGTTAAAGATATTTCTGGTGGAAAATTGCTTAAACAATTGTTTGATATTACTGAGAAATTTAACATGCAAACTCAACCTCAATTACTGTTATTGCAAAAAACTATGGTAGTAGTTGAAGGGGTAGCAAGAAAATTAAATCCAGAAACTAACATATGGGAAACTTCAAGGCCAGTACTTGAAAAATGGTTAAGAGAAACTAAAGATCCAATAAATAATTTTACAGAAACTTTAAAAGATTCTGCGGAAGTTTTAAAAAAACTTCCAGAGTTGCCACAAATGATGGAAAAAGCTAATCAAGCATTAACATTTCTTGCCAGTGGCCAAATCCCACAAAATTCAAATTCTTACTCTGCAATGAAAAATAAAGAGTTAGAAATGAAATCCTTTAGAAATCAAAGTATTATTGGCTTATTACTACTTGTATTTATAGGTTTCATAGTATTTTAATCTCACAATGAGTGAATTGAAAAATAAAAAAGTATTACTTGTAATAACAGGTGGAATAGCAGCTTATAAATCTTTAGAACTAATTAGAATACTAAAGAGAAAAGAATGCTCAGTTAAAACTATTCTTTCAAAAAATGCTAATAAATTTGTAACACCTTTATCTGTAACTTCTTTATCTCAAGAAAAAGTTTATTCTGATTTATTTGATCCAAGTTCTGAAGCGGAAATGGATCATATTTCCTTATCCCGATGGGCAGATATAATATTAATTGCACCTGCCACTGCAAATACATTATCAAAAATTTCAAATGCTT
>CACLWL010000018.1 GCA_902610655.1 uncultured Pelagibacteraceae bacterium | reverse complement strand
ATTAATTTCGAAAATACAGTTTGGGTGTCCTGCTGCAGCATAAAGCCTATTAAATCTTTCTAAAGAACTATCCATAAATATTTCTATTTTATTTATCAAACCTACGGGAGATACTCCCCCAATTGTGTACCCTGTTTGAGTTTTTACTTCATCAGGCGTAGCCATACACAAATCATTTTTTTGAGTAATTTTCTTAAGTTTGTTCAATGAACATTTCTTATCGCCCGGAACCAGACATAAAATGAACCCATCCCCTGCTCTAAATAATAAACTTTTAACTATAGCTCCCACCTCGCATTTTAGTGCTTTAGATGCATCTTGAGCAGTTCTTGCTGTTTCTTCCAAAACTGTGATTTTTCTATTTTCATCGAATTTTTTGAGATGTTCTTGAGCTCTTTTTACTGGTTCTTTGTTCAATAGATTATCCATACAACTAATAATTGTTTGTAAAATATTAATAACTTGGGTTAAAATCCATGTGCAAATTGCATAGGAGATATCAATATAATAAGGGATATTAATATATTTTTATTTGCTAAGAAACCATAATTAATTAAAGGGATAAATATGAGCGCAAATGATGTTTTAAAATTGATGAAAGATAAAGATATTGAGTACGTAGATTTAAGATTCACCGATCCAAGGGGAAAGTTGCAGCATGTAACAATGGATACAACAGTTGTTGACGATGAAATGCTAAATGATGGAATTTTTTTTGATGGTTCTTCAATTGCTGGATGGAAAGCAATTAATGAATCAGATATGATTTTAAAGCCTGATTTATCAAGAACAGTGATTGATCCTTTCACTTCCCACAATACATTAAATATTTTTTGTGATGTTATGGATGCGATTAAAAAAGATCCTTATGAAAGAGATCCTCGAGGTACTGCAAAAAAAGCAGAAGCTTACCTTAAAAAATCAGGAATTGGTGATAAAGCATTTTTTGGACCAGAAGCAGAATTCTTTGTTTTTGACGATGTAAAATACAAAAATGAAATGAACGAAACAGGTTTTAAAATAGATAGTACTGAAGGCCCATACAATACAGGAAAAGATTATCCTAACGGTAATATGGGACATAGACCTGGAGTAAAAGGTGGATACTTCCCAGTGCCACCAGTTGACAGTGCTCAAGATATGAGAAGTGAATATTTAAAAGCTATGAGAGACATGGGTATAAAAGTTGAAAAACACCACCATGAAGTTGCTCCAAGTCAGCACGAGCTTGGAATGTATTTTGGAACTTTGGTAGATCAAGCAGATAATTTACAGTTATATAAATATGCAGTGCATATGGTTTCACATTCATTCGGGAAAACAGCTACTTTTATGCCGAAGCCTGTTAAAGGTGATAATGGATCAGGAATGCACGTTCACCAATCAATATGGAAAGGTGATACAGCTTTATTTTCTGGTGATAAATACGCAGGATTGTCAGACATTGCTTTAAACTACATTGGAGGAATTTTAAAACATGCAAAAGCTATAAATGCATTTTCAAATGCTACAACAAATAGTTATAAAAGATTAATTCCAGGTTTTGAGGCACCTGTTCTTCTAGCATATTCTGCAAGAAACAGATCTGCTTCATGCAGGATACCTATTACTTTAAGTAAGAAAGCTGCAAGATGCGAAGTAAGATTTGGAGATGCAGCTGGTAATCCATATTTAACTTTTGCCGCTATGTTAATGGCGGGCATAGATGGTATTAAAAATAAAATTGATCCAGGTAAATCTTTTGACAAAGATCTTTATGCATTATCAGAAGATGAAGTTAAAAAAATTCCAACAGTTTGCGGATCTTTAAGAGAGGCAATGGAAAGTTTAGATAAAGATAGAAAATTCCTAACTGAAGGAGGAGTTTTCACAGATGATCAGATAGATGCTTATATAGCTCTTAAGTTTGAGGAAATTCATAATTTCGAACACACTCCTCATCCAATTGAGTTTGATATGTATTACAGTTGTTAAATAAAATTATTGTCTGGTAGAAGCAATTTTGTTTTTACCAGGCCCGTTCTTAACAACATAATCTTGTGTTCCATTTGCTCCAACATCAACTGATTTAATAAGTTTACGAAAAAAAGACATTCTTCTCTCTTTCTTATCTTCAGTTTGTAGCAAATTTCTAAATTCAAAAACATTCATATTATAAATTTATAATAGATATGCGTTTTACGCAAAGCTGATATGCTCAAAATGGATACTATATTTTAAAGGACTCTCCGCAGCCGCAACGTTCAGTTTCATTTGGATTGTTGAAGACAAAAGATGATGAAAATTTATCTTTTTTATAATCCATTTGGGTACCTAACAAATACATAACTGCAGCAGGATCAATAAATACTTTTACACCTTTGTCTTCTATCATCTCATCATTAGGTTTTTTTTCTTTTGCGTATTCCATTATATAGGCCATACCTGCACAACCGCCACTTTTAACTCCTACT
Source organism: uncultured Pelagibacteraceae bacterium (assembly GCA_902610655.1). Taxonomy (GTDB): domain Bacteria; phylum Pseudomonadota; class Alphaproteobacteria; order Pelagibacterales; family Pelagibacteraceae; genus Pelagibacter. The sequence continues at coordinate 9,791 of CACLWL010000018.1, read as the reverse complement.
CTCACACCAAAAGAAGAGTTATCTTTTGACATGATTTCTTTAATCCTTTCCGCAGCTCTATCGCTGAGTGTAATGATTTGTGTCATAAATTAAGTTCCAGTTTAGCAGCTTCAGACATCATGGATTTATCCCACGGTGGATCCCAGACTAAATCTAATTCAACATCTTTAACATTCTTAACTTCTTTTACACTGTCCTTAACTTCTTTTGGCAAGCTCTCCGCAACTGGACAGTTTGGTGTTGTAAGGGTCATTTTAATTTTAACCATATTATCTTTATCTACATTTATATCATAAATTAACCCAAGCTCGTATATATTAACTGGTATTTCAGGATCATAAATCTTCTTTATTTCATTAATTATTTGTTCTTTAAGTTCCATTTTAATCAAACTTCTCTGTATTTATTTCCTCTTGCGAGTTATTCATTGCTGATGTCAAAGTATGCCACGCCAAAGTAGCACATTTTACCCTCATAGGATATTGTTTAACTCCAGAAAGAGACATTAATTTAGTTTTTTCATCATCACTTATGATTTTACTTTTCATTTCTGGGCTATCCTTAATCATTTTTAAGAAATCATCTACTAATTCTTTAACTTCATTTTCTTTTTTTTCCTTCATTAAATCTGTCATTATGGAAGCCGAAGCCATTGATATAGCACATCCACTACCTTCAAAAGATATATCTGAAATATTTTTATTTTCATCAATCTTTAAAAAAACATGAACCTTATCTCCACATAAAGGATTGTGTCCTTTTGCATCTTTGTTGAAATTCTCTGTTTTTTTTAAATTTCTAGGGTTTTTCCCATGATCTAAAATTATTTCTTGGTATAATTCTTTTAAATTCATTATCTATCAAAAATTTTTTTACAGTTGTTTATTGACTCATTTAATTTATCTAAATCTTCTTTAGTATTGTAAACTCCTAATGAAGCTCTTGCAGTTGCAGTCAATCCTAGTTTATCATGCAGTATCTGACAACAATGATGTCCCGCTCGAATAGCAACTCCATCTTCATCTAAAATAGTTGCAATGTCATGGGCATGTATTCCATCTAAAGTAAAAGATAAAACTGATCCTTTGTTCTTCGGATTACCTACTAATTTAACAGAATTATTTTTTCTTAAAACTTCTTCGCCATATTTCGTTAATTCACTTTCATGCTTTTCTATATTTTCAATTCCTATTTGATTTAGAAATTTAATTGATTCTCCGAATGCGATTACTTGAGCAGTTGCCATTGTTCCAGCCTCATATTTATTCGGAAGGTCACCAAAAGATATACCTTCTTTTTTAACTTCTCTTATCATTCCTCCACCACCTTGATATGGTGGCAAAGCTTCAAGCCATTTTTTTTTTGCGTAAAGAACACCTAAACCAGTTGGACCATACATTTTATGACATGATATTGCATAAAAATCACAATCTATGTCTTGCATATCTAATTTTAAATGCGGTGCTCCTTGGCAACCATCTATTAGAATTGGAATATTTTTAGAGTGGGCTAAAGACGTTATCTCTTTAATGGGTAATATTGCACCTGTAACATTTGAGAGATGCGTAATTGCTATCATTTTTGTTTTAGGAGTTATGCTTTTTTCTATGCTTTCGATTGTAATTTCACCATCGTTGTTTATTTCTGCGAAATTAATTTTAATACCTTTTAGTTTTCTCAAGTAATGCCATGGAACATAGTTTGAATGATGTTCTAATTCTGTAAGGAGAATTTCATCTCCTTCCTCTAAAAATTTCTGCCCAAAAGTATTTGCCACTAAATTGATTGCCTCTGTTGCTCCTTTAGTAAATACTATTTCATTAGGATCTTTTGCGTTGATATATTTTTGCATCATTGATCTTGTATTTTCATATAAATTTGTTGCTGCAACTGCTAAATAGTGAACACTTCTTCCAACATTTGAAAATTCCTTCGTATAAAAATCGTAAATTCTATCAGCAACTACTTGCGGTTTTTGAGATGAATTAGCGCTATCTAGATACACTAAATCATTGTTATGAACTTTGTTATTAAAAATTGGGAACTGTTTTTTTATATTGTCTATATTCATTAATTAAATTCCATTATTTCTTTAATATAATTTTTAACCTCTTCATCTGTAATTTTTTCAATCACATCAAGAAAAAAACCACTTATTAATAGTTTTTTTGCTTGTTTATAATTTAGACCTCTAGATCTTAAATAAAATATTGAGTCTTCACTAAGACTGCCAGATGCTGATCCATGAGAGCATTTAACATCATCAGCGTAAATCTCTAATTCAGGTTTTGCGTTAAATTCAGTATTCTTGTCTAATAATATACATTTACTTAATTGATAACCGTCTGTCTTTTGAGCTTCGGGATTAACATAAATTTTTCCTTGATATGCTGACTTTGATTTATCGTCAAGTACACTTTTAATCAATTGATAACTTTTAGTATTCTCTACTAAGTGATTTACAGACGTTCTAATTTCGTGGTGTTTATCTGTATTTAGTGAAAATATTCCGTTAATAAATGCTGATGAGTATTTACCTTTTAAATTACAATTAATCTCATTTTTTAAAAATTTAGATCCATTTGATAAAATAAATGTTTCTGAAATAGTATTTTTTTCTTGATCAATGTTATTAAAAGAATATTTTATATTATTATTTTGAGAATTGTCTATTTTGAAGTTTTTTAATATCGCATTTTCTTTTAGTGAGAAATTATAAAACGTATTTATGAAATTTTTTTCACTTTTTTCATCATAAATGTCTATTATTTTTAATAAACTGTTTTTTTCTAAGTAAAAACTTAACTGAGAATTAACTGTTGTTAAACTTATATCTTTATTTATCATATGGTAGACAATCAAAGGTTTTTTCATTGAATAATTAGTTTTAATAGTAATGTTATAAAAATTTTTGCAGAAAGCATTATTCAAACTCAAAAGAGAGTTTTCTTCAAAAGAATTTATTTGATTTGATAGTCCTTTAGATACTTGAATTTTATCTTTTTCCTCAAAATTAAAATCAATTTCTTCTATTTTGCCATTTATAAATACTATTTTGTTATGCTCAAATTTCTTAATAATTACCGTCTTATCTATAAGGTTTTTCAGTGCAGGATCTGTATAAAAATTTAATTCCCCTAAATTTCTATTTATAATTTGACTTAAATCTGAAAATTTCCAACTTTCCATTTTTTTTCCAGGGAAGCCTTTTTTAATAAAATTTTCTAAATTATTTTTTTTAAAATCTAATTCTTCCTTCAGTGGGAAATTTTTAAAAGTTTTTTCAAAATCTGTTTTTATTTTATTTTCCATTTAATTAAAATTTTCGTAACCTTTAATTTCAAGTTCCAAAGCTAGTTCTGGACCACCAGATTTTTTTATTTTACCATTTATTAGAACATGTACAAAGTCAGGTTTTATATATTCTAATAATCTTTGATAATGAGTTATTATTAAGAATGCATTATTCTTTTCTCTTAAAGTATTTACTCCATTAGCAACTGTTTTAAGTGCATCGATGTCCAATCCTGAATCTGTTTCGTCAAGAATGGACAATTTTGGATTCAGTAAAGACATTTGTAAAATTTCGTTTTTCTTTTTTTCACCTCCTGAAAAACCTACGTTTAATTGTCTGCCTAATTTCTCTTCATCAAATTTAAGCTCTTTTGATTTTTCTTTTACAATTTTTAAAAATTCTAATGCATCTAATTCCTTTTCCCCTCGTGCTTTTCTAATTGCGTTCATGGAAGTTTTAAGAAAAATATTTGTATTTACACCTGGAATTTCTAAAGGGTATTGAAATGCTAAGAATATACCTTTATGTGCTCTTTCTTCAGTTTCTAATTCAAAAAGATTTTTGTTTTCAAACAATACCTCTCCAGTAATGTCGTAACCTTTTTTACCTGACAAAATATTAGATAAAGTACTTTTTCCAGATCCATTTGGACCCATTATTGCATGAACTTCACCAGCTTTTATCTCCAAATTAAAACCATTTAAAATAGACTTTTTGTCAATATTTGCATTTAAATTACTAATTTTTAACATTAACCAACACTCCCTTCTAAACTGATGCCAACAAGTTTCTGAGCTTCAACCGCAAATTCCATTGGTAATTGTTGGAGTACTTCTTTACAAAAACCATTAACTATTAATCCAACGGCTTCTTCTTGGTTTAGACCTCGTTGTTGACAGTAATGCAATTGATCCTCGCTAATCTTTGATGTAGTTGCCTCATGGGCAATATTAGAATTCGAGTTTTTATTTTTTATGTAAGGTATTGTATGAGCACCACACTTATTTCCCATTAAGAGAGAATCACACTGAGTATAATTGTTTGAATTTTCTGCATTAGGTGAAATATCAACTAGACCTCTATAAGTCATGTCAGAAAAACCTGCACTAATTCCTTTAGATATAATTTTACTTTTGGTATTTTTGCCTAAGTGAATCATTTTTGTTCCAGTATCTGCCTTTTGATGATTATTTGTTATTGCTATAGAATAAAATTCACCAATCGAATTATCTCCTTTGAGGATACAGCTCGGATATTTCCAGGTTATAGCTGATCCAGTTTCAACTTGTGTCCATGAAATTTTAGAATTATTTCCTTTGCACACACCCCTTTTGGTTACAAAATTATAAATACCACCTTTTCCGTCTTTATCTCCAGGATACCAATTTTGAACTGTTGAATATTTTATTTCTGCATCATCTAAAGCTACTAATTCAACATTTGCAGCATGAAGTTGGTTTTCATCTCTCATCGGAGCGGTGCACCCCTCTAAATAACTAACATAACTTCCTTTATCAGCAATTATCAATGTTCTTTCAAATTGACCTGTGTCTGATGCATTAATTCTAAAATAAGTTGATAACTCCATTGGACATCGAACACCCTCTGGAACATAAACGAATGATCCATCGGTAAAAACTGCTGAATTTAAAGTTGCAAAATAATGGTCTGTAATAGGTATAACAGTTCCTAAATATTTTTTGACAAGGTCGGGGTATTTTTGAACTGCTTCCGATATTGAGCAAAAAATAATACCATGTTTGGTTAATGTATCTTTAAATGTTGTTGCAACAGATACAGAGTCGAATACTGCATCCACAGCTATACCATTTAATTTTTTTTGTTCATCAAGAGGTATACCTAGTTTTTTATAAGTTTCTAATAGTTTGGGATCAAGATCTTCTAATTTTTTTGGTTTTTCATTAAAACTTTTTGGTGCAGAATAGTAATATAAGTCTTGGTAATCAATTTCTGGATATTTTGGTTTTTGCCAATCAGGTTCTTTTAAAACCTTTAATCTTTTATAAGCTTTTAATCTCCAATCTAATAACCATTTTGGTTCTTTTTTTACTTTTGAAATAAATTTTATAACATCTTCATTAAGTCCTTTTGGAGCTTTTATAGATTCAATGTCAGTTGAAAAACCGTACTTGTAATCTTTTATCAAATCTAAATTTTTCTCTTCCATTAATTAATTCTCTCTTCGGTTGATAAAAGATCACTTAACTTTTTATTCTCAAAAAAATTATTAATATAAATTTCTAACTCATCCCAAAGTTCGTGCGTAATACACTTGGCTGATTTGCCATTACATCCTTTTTTAGATTCTTTTTTACATCCAACAGTTTTAACTCTTTGGTCTAAAGCTTTAAAAATTTCAGATAATTTAATATTTTTAGGATCTCGTTTTAAAACATAACCTCCATTTGTTCCTCGAACGCTTTTAACAATATCGTTTTTTTTTAACCTAAAAAAAATTTGTTCAAGATAGAGCAAGGAAATACTTTGTCTCAATGAAATATCTCGTAAGCTCACAGGATTATTTAAAGGAAACTTTGACATATCTGCTAAAGCCATGACTGCATATCTTGATTTAGTATTTAACTTCATAAAGCTAGTAATTATGCGGTTTATATATATACCCGACTAAAATAGTCAAGTATTTCAAAAATTAAAAAGACTCGCAAATTGTCATGGGTATGTGTTAAACAAACATTTTTTGTGAGAATAGTTCGCATTAACATTTATGGATAGTAAAATTTTAGAAATATTTATTCCAGGACCTGCAGGAAGATTAGAAGCAAAATATTTTAAGAGTAAAAAAAATACTTCACCAATTGCATTAGTTCTGCAACCACATCCTCAATATGGGGGAACTATGAATAATAAAGTTATAGTTGATACATTTAACACATTCATGGAAAATAATTTTTCAGTTTGCAGAGTAAATTTTAGAGGTGTTGGAAGAAGTGATGGTGATTTTGATAATGGTCAGGGTGAATTAGCCGACGCTGCTGCAGCTTTGGATTGGCTAGAAAGAGAAAACTTAGATAATTCCCAGTGTTGGGTGTCAGGGTTTTCTTTTGGATCTTTAATCGCAATGCAATTATTAATGAGACGACCTGAAATAAATCGTTTTATTGCGATTTCGCCACAACCGAACGTGTATGATTTTTCTTTTCTTTCACCATGTCCTACCTCTGGACTAATGATATATGGTAAAAAAGATGAACTCGTGCCAGTTGAATTTTTAAATGAACTTAATAAAAGACTTAGCGCCCAAAAAGGAATTTCTGTTGATTTTCAATCTATTTCTGAAGCAAATCATTTTTTCTCAAAGTCAGAGAATGATTTAGTAAAAGCATTAGACAAGTATATAAAAAAAGAAATTACAGTTTTTTAAAAGTTTGCAGTAATTATACCACCTATAGAATCTTTACTGCATCCAGTTGTCATTGGAAAAGATATAGGTAAATTTAATAATGACCTAATTGCAAGAAATGCAAAAGCTTGGGATTCTATAAAATCTCCGTCCATTTTGAATTCATCGATATTTAATATTTTTTTATTTATTTTTTTTTCCAATCTCTCGATTAAATAATTATTTTTTCTTCCGCCACCACAACATATAATATTTCTTGATGAAATTTTATTTGCAAGTATTTCAATAGTGTACTCTGTTATTGTTGCAGCTCCATCTTCAACTGTCAAACCTCTAAAAGAAGAAATGTCAAAATCATTGATATCATAACTTTTTTTTTGAAATAAATTATTGTTAAAAAAAATATCTAAAGATTGATCCAATTGTATCTTACTAATTTTACCTTTTCTTGCTATATCTCCATTTATATCATAATTTTTTTTTATTTTTTGTCGGATCCAAAAGTCAATCATACAATTGCCTGGCCCTAAATCCTTCGCACTAATTTTATAATTTTCATCTATAAAAGTCTCATTTGAGATACCGCCTATATTAAGAAAAATAACATTATTAATATTCATTTTTTTTGCGATAGCGTAATGATATATTGGTGCTAATGGAGCTCCATTTCCGTTACTTTTAATATCGTTTTCTCTAAAATTATAAACTACCTTTTTTTTTATTAATTGTGATAAAAGTTTTCCATCTCCTAATTGTTTAGAAATTTTTTCATCTGGATTATGGTAAATTGTTTGTCCATGAAAACCTACTAGATCAATTTTATGTTTAAATTTCAATAGAATGTCATTTATAAATTTTGCATGTAATATGGTTATTTCTCTCTCAATACTTTTTAGATCATTAAGATACAACTTTACATCATCAAGTTTATCTATCTTATTTTTAAGATTGGATAATTTATTTATGAATTTATCATCATATTTGTAGTATTTATTTTGCATAATTTCAAAATCATCGATACCATTTGAGCTTATAATAGAAGCATCGATACCATCCATTGAGGTGCCGCTCATCAAGCCTAAAGCATAAAAGTTTTTACCCATAAATATTTTTTAATTACATTAAATATAAAGTATATTGATTTAACACTATTTTTACAAAAAATGGACAAATCGTTCTTATCAGAATTTAAACAAAGACAATATTACAATCAATGTACTGATTTTGATAGTCTAGAAAACTTAATGAAAAAAAAACCTATCAAAGCTTATATAGGTTTTGATTGCACAGCTAAGAGTTTACATGTTGGTAGTCTTTTACAAATTATGTGTTTGAGAATGCTTCAAAAATATGGGCATCAACCAATAGTTTTACTAGGTGGTGGAACAACAAGAATTGGTGACCCATCAGGTAAAGAAGAAACAAGAAAAATGTTATCAGATAAAGAAATAGAGTCTAATATTAAAAATATTCAAAGAGTTTTTAATATTTTTCTTAATACCAAAAACATAAAAACTAAACCAATTTTTGTTAATAATTTTAAATGGCTTGGTAAACTAAATTATATAACTTTTTTAAGAGAGATAGGTAAACATTTTACTATTAATAAAATGTTAAGTTTTGATAGTGTAAAATTAAGATTAGATCGTGAACAATCTTTAAGCTATTTGGAATTTAACTATATGATTCTTCAAGCATATGACTTCTATGAACTAAATAAAAATAAAAATTGTGTTATGCAAATAGGAGGCTCAGACCAATGGGGGAATATTATAAATGGCGTTGAATTAATAAAAAGACATTCAGGTAAACAATCATTTGGTTTGACTACCCCATTAATTACATTAGCCTCAGGTGCAAAAATGGGTAAAACTGAAAAAGGTGCAATATGGTTAGATAAAAAATTATTATCCCCATATGAATATTGGCAATTTTGGAGAAATACAGATGATAAAGACGTTATAAAATTTCTCAAAATGTTTACAGATCTAAGTATTAATCAGATTGATGAAATGAAAAATGATAATATAAATCAATTGAAGATTATTTTAGCAAATCAAGCTACTTCAATGTTGCATGGAAAAATATCCGCTCAAAAAGCAGAGGAAACTGCTAAAAAAACTTTTGAATCTGGTTTAGTAGGCAAGGATTTACCTACTATCAAAATTAGTAAAAAAGAAATTGAAAGTGGTATAAATATTGTTGAACTTGTGATTTTGTCAAATCTTATAATTTCAAAAAGTGAGGTCAGAAGAATAATGAAAAACAAAGGTATTAAAATTAATAACGAAATAATTGAAGATCCAAGTTTACTAATTTCATTAAACCACTTTAAAAATGAAAATTTTTTAAAATTGTCAATTGGTAAAAAAAAACATGTGATAATAAAAATGAATTAATTTGTTTTTTTAATTTTTTCTAAAGTTCTAGTTATAAATCTTGGTGTTAAAGTTTTAATTGGATTTACTGATGTCTTAATATCTTTTGGAGGTCCTTTTAATTTAAAACTTACACCAAATACACCCTCGCCTGTTTTCTTTCCTACTAAAATATCACCTAATATTGGGATAGAACCGACAAACTTATTAATTGTGGTTGCGGGAACGAGGGTCCCTCTCAAACTAACAAGTTGATCTTTCTGCACATAGCCATCCATTAATATTGAAATCGCAGTCCCTATTGCATAAAGCTCATCTATTTCCAATAGGTTTTTTTTGGTAGTAAAATTCATTTCTAATTCTTCAAAACCAACTCCTTCACCAGATAGTATATCAGCAATACCTTGCAACGATGCAAGTGTAAGAATTTTTGTTAATGCTGGCAATTCCTTTAGGCTAAATTCAAAAATTTTAAGTTGTGATTTAGATATTTTATTTTGTTTAACTGAATAAAAATCAATTTTCCCACCTTCAAAACCTTTCACAAACTTATACTTTTTTACAAAAGGTTTAGCTTGTTCTGAATAAAAAGTTGTGATTTTTTGATTATTTTTAGTCTTAATTGTCATTGATAAAATATCTTTATTAGGAAATGAAGAATTTAAAGATAAATCAAAAACATCATCACCTTTCATTTTAAAATTACCTTGTAAATTTAAAATATGATGAGCATTAT
>CACLWL010000017.1 GCA_902610655.1 uncultured Pelagibacteraceae bacterium | reverse complement strand
CTATTTGCTATTTATATATTTAATTATTATAAAGAGCGAAATTTAAATTAAATCATATATTATGAAAAGAACCTATAATCCTTCAAATCGTAAGCGGAATGTAACTCATGGCTTCAGATCTAAAATGAAAACAAAAGGTGGAAAAAAGCTACTAGCAAGAAGAAGAAAAAAGGGGAGAAGAAAACTTACAGTTTCATGAAGGTAAGAATTTGCTCGTTATCTAAAAATGAGGATTTTAAGTCTATTCTTAACGGAAAAAAAATAAGCAATAACTATTCAACAATTTTTTTTAAAAAACTAAATCATTTAAATTCAAAACAATTGAATATAAGTTTTATTGCAAAAAAGAGACTAGGAAACGCAGTTATAAGAAATAAAATAAAAAGAAGACTAAAAAATATTATGAGAGATTTAATTAAAAATATTAAAATAAATTATGAATACTCCTACTTAATCATTGCAAAAAAAATTGTTTTTAATCATAAATTTGTGGATATAAAGAGAGAACTATTTTTAGATTTTAAAAAAATTAAATAATCAATGAAAAATATCATAATATTCATAATTAAAATTTATAAAAGATTGATATCACCCTACTTGGGAAATAATTGTAGATATCTACCAACATGCTCGGATTATTTTATAGAAAGTTTAGAGGAGCATGGAATATCAAAAGGATCAGTAAAAGGAATTAAAAGAGTTCTGACTTGTCACCCAATAAAAATTCTTGGTGGTGGAGATGGTTATGATCCAGTTTTAAAAAAAAAGGACAAATAGAAATATGGACACAAAAAATGTAATTGCAGCTATATCTTTAAGTGCTGCAGTAATAATATTGTATAGTTTATTTTTTGCCCCAAGTCCTAAAGAATTAAAAGATTTGAATCAAGAAAAGACTGCTCTCAATTCAGAGGCTCCAAAGCTTGACGTTAGTGAAAAAATAATCGAAATTTCAAGGGAGGATGCCATTAAAGATAGTGATAGAATAAAATTTGAAAATGAAAACATCAAAGGTTCGATCTCATTAAAAGGTGGGATAATAGATGATTTAATTTTTAAAAATTATACAGAAACTTTAGAAGGTCAAAATAATATTACATTGTTAAACCCAAAAAAATTTAGTCAAGGTTATTACATCGAAACTGGATGGGTAAGTAGTAGTAAAAATATTGATTTACCTAACTCGAAAACAATTTGGAAAGTTGATGGAAATAACAAACTTACACCAAATCAACCAGTAACATTAACCTGGAGTAACAATCAAGGAATTATTTTTGAAAAAAAAATTCAGATTGATAAAAAATTTTTATTTTTCGTTAATCAAACAATTAAAAACAAGTCTAATAAGTCTTATGATTTTTATTCATTTGGACAGATCACTCGAAATAAAGCACCTGATATAACAAATTTTTATATTTTACATGAAGGATTAATTGGTGTTTTTGATGACCAACTAGTAGAGGAAGATTATGATGATATTAAGGAAAAAGAGTTTTCCAAAAAAACAAATTCTGGGTGGTTAGGAATAACTGACAAATATTGGATAACAACACTTATTCCTGAGGAAAATAAGGAATTTAGAGCTGATTTTGATTACAAAAATAAATTCAGAGCAAATTTTATTGAAACTCAGCCTCTTGAACTTGCTTCAAATGGGACTGTTTCAAGCAATGTAAGAGTAATAGTTGCTGCTAAAGAGGTGGATGTTATTGATGATTATGCGGAAAACTTAAAAATTGCGAAATTTGACCTAGCAATTGATTGGGGCTGGTTCTACTATTTTACAAAAAACTTTTTCTTTGCAATCGACTATTTTTTTAAACTTACAGGTAATTTTGGAATTGCAATAATACTGGTTACAATTTGTATAAGAATATTATTTTTTCCTCTGGCAAATTATTCTTTTAGATCAATGGCTAAGATGAAAATTTTACAACCCGAGATGACTAGATTAAAAGAGCTTCACAAAGATGATAAGATGAAGCTTCAACAGGCGCTAATGCAGTTATACAAGCGTGAGGGGGTGAATCCTGTGAGTGGGTGCCTCCCCATATTTATACAATTGCCTTTTTTCTTTGCAATTTATAAAGTTCTATTTGTAACACTTGAAATGAGACATCAACCATTTTTTGGGTGGATAAAAGATTTATCTGAAAGAGATTCAACTTCAATTTTTAATCTATTTGGATTGATACCTTGGGACCCACCATCATTTTTGATTATAGGCGTGTGGCCTTGTCTTATGGGTTTGACTATGTATTTTCAGCAAAAACTTAATCCAACGCCCCCAGACCCAATTCAACAAAAGATCTTTATGTTTTTTCCATTATTTTTAACAATAATATTGGCCCCTTTTCCCTCAGGCTTAGTTATTTATTGGACAATCAACAATATATTAACAATGGCTCAGCAAGTTGTCATAATGAAACAGACTAAAGTAAAAACTACTTAGAATTAATGGACCTCCTTAAAATTTTACCTAAAAATGGTCCCCCTATTGATCAAGTCACGAAATATATTGAAAAATATAAAAATGATTTAATTGTAATTAAATATGGAGGAAACGTTTTTATTGATAGAGAAATATTTAATAACTTCATTGAAGATATAATTATATTAAATAAATTAGGACTTTTGGTTGTTGTAATTCATGGGGGTGGTCCAAGAATTAAAAGAGAACTAGATAAATCGAATATTCAAACAAAGTTTATCAAAGGTTTAAGAGTAACAGATGAAAAAATTATAAAAGTAGTTGAGAAGGTATTAATTGAATTCAATGAAGATATAGTTTCCTCTTTAAAGGTTAAAGGATTCAATGCAGTGTCTTTAAATACAAAAGAAAATAATGTTATCGAGGTTATACCTGAAGCTAAAGAACTAGGATTTGTTGGAATACCTAAGAAAATAAATGTTGAAATAATTAAAGATAAAATCAATAAAAAGTTGATTCCTGTGATATCTCCTCTTGGTTTAGACAATAACAATCAAACATATAACATCAATGGAGATAATGCTGCTGGGGCAATCGCAAAATCCCTAAAATCTAGAAGATTACTTCTTATGACTAATGTAGAGGGGGTGCTTGATAAAAAAAAAAAATTAATACATGAAATTTCGTCATTAAATATCATGAATATGATCAAAGATGGTACTATAACGGAGGGAATGATACCTAAGATAAATACATGTTTAGATGCAATAAATAACGGGGTTACAGCTGCCGCTATAATCGATGGTAGGAAAAAACACTCTGTATTATTTGAAATTTTTTCAGATAAAGGTTCAGGAACTCTAATTAGATAATAATAATGAAAGAACTTAAAAATAAAAAAAATTTGTTATTAGATTTAGATGGAACTGTATATCAAGATCTTGAAGCGGTTTTTGGACAAGTTTCTAGACTAATGACAAAATATATTTCAGAAAAATTAAAACTAGACCTAAAAAAAGCAAAGGAACTACAAACCAATTACTTTTATAAATATAACACTAGTCTAAATGGTTTAATGATACATCATGATATTTCGCCTAAAGAATTCTTAAAGTATGTCCATAATATAGACCTTACTTTTATGAAAAAAGATCAAGTTTTAAGAGCTGAGCTTGAAGGTTTGAATATGAGAAAATTGATTTTCACAAATGGTAGTACAGATCACGCAAAAAATATTTTATATCATTTGGGCATAGAAGACTTATTTGAGGGAATATTTGATATAAGTGATGCAGAATATCGTCCCAAACCTGAACCTAAAGCATTTGATTTAATGGTAAAAAAATTTGGTATTGATCCAAAAGAAACTGTATATGTGGAAGATATAGCAAAAAATTTATCTATTGGTAAAGAAAGAGGTTGCACAACTGTTTGGTTAATAAATGATGAACACTGGGGAAAAATGGAGTCGGATAAAGATTACATTGACTATAAAATTGAAAATCTGTCTTTATTTTTAAAAGAAATAAGGTTATTAAAAACTAATTAAATTATGTCTTTAGAAAAAATTATAAATGATGCTTGGGATAATATAAAAGATATTTCACCAGATTCAGATAAAAGCATTATTGATGCTGTAAATGAGACGATTGAACAGTTGGATCAAGGAAAGATAAGAGTTGCTAACAGACAATCAGATGGAAAATGGGTAACCAACGAAACTGCAAAAAAAGGAATTTTATTATCATTTAGAACTAATAGAATGACCACTACGTCAGGACCGTATTCAGTGTGGTATGATAAAGTAGGATTTAAGACTGCAGGGTGGACTGAAGAAGACCATAAAAGAGCAGGATTTAGATACGTCCCAAACGGTATGACTCGAAAAGGGTGTTTCGTTGCTCCTGGATGTATTTTAATGCCATCATTTTTGAACATAGGATGCCATGTCGACAGTGGTACTATGGTCGATACATGGTCAACTGTTGGATCCGGTGCGCAGGTTGGAAAAAATTGTCACCTAAGTGGTGGGGTCGGAATTGGAGGTGTCTTGGAACCAGTTCAAGCAGGACCAACTATTATTGAGGATAATTGTTTCATTGGAGCTAGAAGTGAAATTGTTGAGAGTGTTATTATAAGAAAAAATAGTGTTATATCAATGGGGGTTTTTTTAGGAGCATCTACAAAAATAATTTACAGGGATACTGGGAAAGTTATCATGGGGGAAGTTCCTGAGGGTAGTGTTGTTGTACCAGGTACATTACCTTCTAAAAAACCTGGCATGCCATCATTATATTGTGCAGTAATAATTAAAACTGTTGATGAGAAGACTAGATCAAAAACTAGTTTGAATGACCTTTTAAGAGACTAATAATGTCAAGGATAAATGAATTACAATTAGCTAAGGAGCTGATCAGATTTCCATCGATAACACCAGTTGACGCTGGGTTAATGAAATTCTTAGAAAAAAAATTAAAAAAACTAGGTTTCAAAACAAAAATATTAGAATTCGAAGAAAAAGGATTTCAACCCGTAAAAAACTTGTATGCCAGATTAGGGTCTAAAGCACCTAATTTTATGTTTGCTGGACACGTTGATATTGTTCCTCCAGGAAATATAAAAGACTGGACAGTAAATCCATTTAAGCCATCTATTAAAAATGGTCACTTAATTGGGAGAGGTGCAAATGATATGAAAAGTTCTGTTGCAGCTTTTGTTTCTGCTGTAAGCACTTTTTTATCAAAAAATAAAAAATTTAATGGATCAATTAGCTTATTAATTACAGGTGATGAGGAAGGTGATGCAGTAAATGGCACCAAAAAAGTTGTAGAATATTTAAAAAAAAGAAAAGAGAGAATTAATTTTTGCCTTGTTGGTGAGCCCACTAATCCAAATAAATTAGGTGAAATGATTAAAATTGGTCGTAGAGGTAGTATTACAGGTAAAGTTAAGATTATAGGTGAACAGTGTCACGTCGCTTATCAACATAGAGGAAATAATCCTTCAACAACTATAGTACAAATTCTTAAAGAAATTAAAGATATAAAATTTGATAAAGGAAATAAACACTTCCAGCCAACAAATTTAGAGGTAACTAAAATAAATATAGAAAACGATGCAGATAATATTATTCCAGGGTCGGCAGAAGCCACTTTTAATATAAGGTTTAATAATAGACATTCCTCAAATTCTATTAAAAAAAGACTAAATAAAATTTTCAAAAAGATAACCAAGAAAAATAAATCAAAGTTTAAAATTGATTATCGAGTTTCTGGTGAAGCTTTTTTAACTAAACCAAACAAAACTACATTTATGATACAACATATCATTAAAAAAATTACAAAGCTGAAACCAAAATTATCTACTACTGGGGGTACATCAGATTTAAGATTTATAAGAAAAATATCACCTGGTTTAGAATTTGGTTTAGTGGGAAAAACCATGCACAAAGCTAACGAAGCAGTATCTTTAAAAGATTTAAAAAATCTAACAAAAATTTATGAGAACATTTTGCAAAGTTATTTTAAATGAATACAGCGATTATAAATTCTGATTCTTATGAAAAACATGATACAGGTGACGGTCATCCTGAACAGCCTAAAAGAGTAATTGCTATAAAAGAAAAATTAAAAAAAAGAAATGATTTAATTTGGGAGACACCAGTTAGTGTGCCAGATGATATTTTGGCAATGACGCACTCAAAAGAATATATTGAGAATTTAAATAATTCATTTCCACAAAAAGGTCTTAAGTTCTTAGATGGGGATACAGTTGTATCGCCTGAAAGTAAAAAAGCAGTTTTTGATGCCGCAGGTTCAACAATTAAAGCAATAGATGGAATAGAAAATAATCAGTTTCAAAATGCATTTTGTTTAGCAAGACCACCAGGCCATCATGCAGAAAAAGATAAAGCAATGGGGTTTTGCTGTATTTCAAATGCTGGAGTAGCTACTAATTATTTAGTTAGTAAATATAAATATAAACGAATTGCTTGTGTAGATTTTGATGTCCACTGGGGTAATGGTAATTATGATGTTATGCGAAATAACAAAAATTCATTATATATTTCAACGCATCAATATCCTTTTTATCCTGGAGGGGGTACTGACAAAGATAGAGGTGACTTTGACAATTCTTTAAATATACCTTTGCCAGCTGGTACAAATTCAGAAGAATATTTTAATGCATTTGATAGTGTTTTAGATAGGTTAGTTAAT
Organism: uncultured Pelagibacteraceae bacterium; assembly: GCA_902610655.1. Taxonomy (GTDB): domain Bacteria; phylum Pseudomonadota; class Alphaproteobacteria; order Pelagibacterales; family Pelagibacteraceae; genus Pelagibacter. Next base: position 6,285 of record CACLWL010000017.1, on the reverse strand, counting down.
TATAAACCAGATTTTCTTATATTCTCAGCAGGTTTTGATGCACATAAAAATGACCCATTAGCTCAATTTCAACTAAGTTCAGAAGATTTTTATGAAATTACTAGAAGAACTCTCAAGGCAACTAATGAATTTACAAATGGTAAAGTTATATCAATATTAGAAGGTGGGTATGACCTTAATGCTCTTGCAGAAAGCGCCTTCAACCATGTAAACGCTTTAACTGAAAATAAAAAATGAAATTATATAAAATAAAAAAATCAAATATTGATAAAAAGGGGCTTTATGCCTCAAAAGATATTAAAAGTGGTGCCAGAATAATTAATTATAAAGGTAAACTGATAACCAATACTGAAGTAGAGCAAAACCCGAAATTTGATAACGATAAAGACATTTACTTATTTGATATAAACAAAAGATATTCGTTAGATGGTGACTTTTCTTGGAATACTGCAAGACTTATAAATCATTCTTGTAACCCTAATTGTGAAGTTGATGGAAAAGGATATAAAATTTGGATAGCAGCAATAAAAGATATAAAAAAAAATGAAGAACTCACGTATGATTATGGATTCAGTTATGATGAAGACTATAAACAGTTTCCATGTAAGTGTCGCGCAAAAAATTGCTGTGGATATATAGTTAGATCAGAGAGCAGATGGAGAATTAGTAAAAAATTTAAAAAATATTCCCAAATTAATAAATAACTTTTTTGAGAAATAGACCATGAGGAGGTGCTGGTGGTGCACATAACTCTCTTCTTTTTGATAAAGTTACATATTTAAATTTTTTTAAGTCCCATTTACCTTCACCCAAATACTTAAGTGACCCAACCATAGATCTAACCTGTGTTTGAAGAAATGATCTTGATCTAAATTCGATTGATATTCGATTATTTTTTTTGACTATATTTATTTTTTCTAAAGTTCTTATTGGATTATTTGCAGAGCATGATGAAGCTCTAAAAGTTGAAAAATCTTTTTTTCCAACTAAAAATTTCGCTCCTCTTTTTAAATTTTTAAGATTAATCTTTTTTTTTATATGCCAAACTCTATTTTTATTTATTGCAGGGACGCTATCTCGATTTAAAATTATATATGTATATACTCTTGCTTTAGCTGAATATCTTGAATGGAATTTTACATGTTTATTTTTGATTTTTAATATTGAAATAAATTTTTTATTTAATAAAAAGTTTAATCTATTAAGGAATTTACCAATATTTAAAATTTTTTTTTTTAAATCAAAGTGAGCTGACTGTTCTATTGCATGGACACCAGCATCCAAGCGTCCCTGTCCTACAACTACTACATCTTCCTTCAAAATTTTTTTTAGTGAAATCTCTATAGTTTTTTGCACAGATTTTCCTTTAGGTTGTGACTGCCATCCTATAAAATCAGTTCCTAAGTACTCTATTAAAATCTGATATCTAAACATTGCTTAGATTAGATCCTTTTGTAATTCTAGATCCTAGTAAAAATTCTCCCGATTTTTGTACCTTTTTTCCCTCTCTCTGAATTTCAAGAATTTTTATAGACTTTTCTTTACATCCTATTTCAAGATTTTCAGTTAACACAATCCCTGGTTCACCGTTAAGATTTCCTAATTCTGCTTTTAAAATTTTATATCTTTCACCTTTATTAATAAACCAAGCACCAGGAGTAGGAGACAAGCCATTAATCAGTCCTAAAATTTGACCTGCTGAAATATTCCAATTAATTTTACCTTCAGATTTATTAATTTTATTAGCATAAGTAGCTTTACTGTGATCTTGTTCAATGAAATTTGCTTTTCCTTCTATTATTTTGTCAATTTCATCAAGAATCTTCTCTGCAGCCATCATAGAAAGTTTCTCAGATATTACTTCAGCATTATCTTGATCTTTAATTCCTATTTCATACTTATTACAAACTGCGCCAGAATCTAATTCTTTGTTTATTTTCATTATACTAATACCAGTTTTTTTATCTAAGTTTATAATTGATCTTTGTATAGGTGCAGCGCCTCTCCAAAAAGGTAGGATAGATGCATGGATATTTATAAAACCTTTTTTGGTTAAACTTAAAAAATTTTCAGGTATTATTTTTCCGTAGGCAACTACTATAGCAAGGTCCGCATTTAACTTTTTTAAAAAATCATATTCATCTTGGTTGTTCTTTAGAAAATTTGGTATTCTTACATCGATATTTAAAGTTTCAGCCATTAAATGTACAGGCGACTTTCTAGTTTGCATTCCTCTGCTGGATTTCTTAGGTGGCTGTGTGAATACAGTAGAAATGGGATAGCCATTTTGGTACAAAGATTTGAGAATAGGAACAGAAAATATTGGAGTTCCCATAAAGATAATTTTCTTTAACATGTTAAACTACAATTCTATCGGTGTTTTGTTTTGTCTTTGAGAGCTTTTTAATAATCAAATCTTTCTTTAATTTTGATAAAAAGTCTATAATTAATTTACCATCTAAGTGATTTATTTCATGTTGAAGGCAGGTTGATAGAAGACCATCACATTCCATATTCTTTTTTTTTCCATCAATATCTATAAATTCTACGTCACAAGTTTTAGGCCGCTCAATATCAATAAATGTATTTGGTATTGATAAACAACCTTCCTCATATCTAGATTTCTCTTTACTAATATTTTTTATAACTGGATTTATAAAACACAGTGGCTTTTTTTTTTCATCTTTTTGTTGAACATCCAAAACTATAATTCTTTTTGGGATACCTAACTGAATAGCAGCTAGTCCAATCCCTTTATGATAATACATTGTTTCAATTAAATCTTTGATTAATTTTTTTTCATTAATGCTCACTTTCTCAATAGGTTTAGATTTTTTTCTAAGAATTTCGTCAGGTACTGTAATTAGTTTTTGGACTGCCATGATTGTAGTCTTTTATACTTTTACTGGAATAACTTGAAGGATAATATCATTCCTAATTTTATCAATATTCAACTTATTTAACGTGCTTATGATAAAATATAGTGTTTCCGAGCCAAGATCTTTTAAATCATCTTCCCCAATAATCTCAACTAATCTAAGTAAAATCATAGCTATTTCACCATCATTTATCATTACCTCGATATCTGTAGGAATATTTGATTTATTCAATTCAAGCATATTTTCATACTTTTCTGAAATTTTTATTCCATCTGAAATAAAAGATTCTATTAAGATGTTATCTTTAGTTGAAAAATAATATTTTTTATTTTTTTTTATTTTTTTTAACATTTTCTCCAAATCTTTTTCAATTTTTTCTTTAGAGGTTTCACCCTTAAAATAGTTGATTAATTTAGATTGGTGTAAAATTTTATTATTATACTTTATTTTAAATTTTTCATTTTCCAATTTAGATAACTGTAATTGATAAAAATCAGAATATTCAAGGGAAATACTTTGCAAGTCGATTGTTTGTATCAATCTAAGAAGCTCTTCATCAAAAGCACTGCTTAAATTATCATTATCAAACTCATTTTTTAGCAATTCTAATAATCTAATTTGAGTATCGGGATCTTTAGATACCAAAAAGGCTTGGTATAATAGTGCCCTGGCTTCATAATTTGGTAAAAGTTTATATGCATCAAAAACAGATATGATTTGATAAATATTGAACTGGAACCTGGTATACAAATCTAGTAAATCAGTTTCTTTATAGTTCCCGTCATTTGTAGCCTTTTCGAAAGACTTTATTTTTTCTCTATCTTCCAAATCTATATCATTTACTTTGGTTAGAAGATTATTAGATGATAAATATCTCCAAAAAAAAATTTTAGTATTTTCTTTAGGTTCATATGAAAAGTCTTTAATAGATAAATAAGATAAATGAAAATCCAATAGGTTTTCTTCTGATATAATAATGTCGGGATGACTTGTATAACCCATTAAATGATTAAAAGTTTTATCAAAAAAATTATCATCAAATCCACTCTCTTTCATTAAATCATATTGAAGTTGAGCAATATCTCGCTGGTCTTTATGGATAAAACAAAATAGTTTGTATTTTAAAATGTAATCATCGTCTGGAATATTTTTTACTGAAGAAAATAACTCACAGGATTCGTCTACTTTTCCGATAGATAAATTTTTATCTAAATAATATTTGATAAGTTTATTGTTAAATTTACCTTTATCATTTTTAATGATAAATTCCTTGATAAGACTTAAATCGTCTTGTTTAATTAACCATTTAATTTTAAGATCGAAAAATTCCTCAATATTCATGTTATTTTCTGGTGGAAAGGCATTAGTTAAAATAAGTTTTTTATAAATACTTTGCGCATCATTGGATAAATTCTTTTTTTGAATTTTTTCAACAAGCTTAATTATTTTTTCCCCATCAGAAAGTTCCCACATATTTAGGTTTAAATCGTTTTCTGCTGGATCATATAAGCCAACTAATTTTAATTCATTAGATTCAATTTTTTCTTCTTCCTCTATAAAAACTAGACTTGTACTATTTAGATTTATATTTGATGACGCGTCAATATTTGATTTATCGATTTTTACTTTTAATTCAGCGTTATCATTTTTTTTAATATCCTTTAGATTCCAAATATCTACAGGTTCATTTGAATTTGAAACACTCGAAATTAATAAACAAAATAAAATAAAATATAGAAGATTTTTATTTAATAACTTTAAAATTCTCATTAGGTATTAATTTCTCAATTTTTTTATTTGGTGCTGGAAAATTAATTTGATCTAACATCATTAATATTAAAAAGAAAAGTATAAAAACTAAAGTTACCTTAATTAATAACTTTATATAATTATTAGATTTACCGATACTTGTTTTTTTATAAAAATGCATATAACGTTTAATAATTTCAAATTAAGACAAATTTGTGTTTTTTCAACAATGAAATATAGTATGAAAAAAAACCTAGTATTAATAGGAATGATGGGTTCTGGTAAGTCTACAGTAGGAAAAGAGATCTCTAAAAGAGGTGCCCTAAAATTCAAAGATACAGACAAATTAATAGAGATTCATGAAAAAATGAAAATAAGAGATATTTTTGATAAAAAAGGAGAAAAATTTTTCAGGTCCATAGAGGAAAAAATAGTTTTACAAACTATAAAGTTGCCTAGTCAAGTAATTGCTCTTGGTGGTGGTTCATTTATTAGTGGTAAAATCAGATCTGAAATTTTTAAAAGTAGTATTTCATTTTGGTTAAATTGGAAAAATGATATTATTCTAAATCGAATAATTAATAGTAAAAAAAGACCAAAATTAGACTTTTTAAGTGATAAAGATATACTTAAGTTAATTAATCAAAGATCTAAAATATACGTAAAAGCAGATTACAAGATTAACTGTGATAACTTAAATAAGTTTCAAATTGCAAAAAAAATTTTAAAAATATATGAAAATAAAAAAAATATCAGTTAATACCTCAGAAGGAAAATACCCAATATTAATTGGTAATGAATTATGTTCTAAACTAGGAAATTTTTTAAAAAAAAATAATATTCTTTCGTCTAAGGTTTTGTTGGTTATAGACAATAAAGTGCCCATCAAAATAATACAAAAAATTAAAAAATCTTTGAAAATAAAAATTTTTTTTATCTATTTGAACTCAAACGAAAAAAATAAGTCACAAAAAAGTGTAGATAAAATTATTAATTTTTTACTAAAAAATAATTTTAAAAGAAATGATTGTGTAATATCTATTGGTGGAGGAATTATTGGAGATTTAACTGGGTACGCGGCAAGTATATTCAAAAGAGGACTTTTCTACGTGAACATACCTACTACTTTACTTGCTCAAGTAGACTCATCGATAGGTGGAAAAACTGGCATCAACTCAAAATATGGAAAAAATCTAATTGGTTCCTTCTATCAGCCTAAACTTGTTATATCTGATATCTCTTTTTTAAAATCATTACCAAAAAGAGAAATTTTTTGTGGATATGCGGAAATTTTTAAACATTCTTTAATTTCAGACAGAACTTTTTTTAATTTTTTAAATAAAAATATAAAAAAAATTTTGAACTTAGAAACCCCTTTTATAGAAAAATCAATTTATAGAAGTTGTATTATTAAAAAAAAAGTAGTCGAGAAAGATTTCAAAGAAGAAGGTCTTAGAAAAATACTAAATTTTGGACATACATTTGGTCATGCATACGAAGCATCTTTTGGATATTCATCTAAACTCAATCATGGAGAAGCTGTGATATTAGGTATATCTAGTGCAGCTAAATTTGGTCATCATAATAAACTTTTAAATACAAAAGATTATAAACTTATTTCTGACCATATTAAAAAAATTGATAGAAAATTATCTTT
>CACLWL010000016.1 GCA_902610655.1 uncultured Pelagibacteraceae bacterium | reverse complement strand
TGCTTATACAGCACTGATATACCATAAAAAAATTAAAAATTTTGAAGCCAAACAATATTTTACTAATTCTGGACCACTAGCTTTTCTACCTTTATCATCTGCAACAACCTCTGTTGTATTTTCAGCATATAATTTGGATAAATCGTATGATAAAAATTTCAAAAAATTAGTATTAAACTTTGCCGGTGACTTAAAAATAAACAAGTTTTCAGATTATCAAAAGGCTGAATTGAATTTTTCATTAGCAAGAAAATATTATTTTGAAAATGTTTTGTCATTTGGAGATGGTTTGCATCAAATTCATCCTTTGGCTGGTCAAGGTTTTAATATGACTGTTAGAGACTTAAAAATTTTGATTTCAATAATTAAAAATAAAATTGATTACGGGTTCGAGATCGATGCGTCGTGTTTAAAAGAATTTGAAGAAACATCAAAATCTAAAAATTTTATTTTTTCAGAAGGAATAAATTTTATTCAAGATTTTTTTAGAATAAAAAATAGTATTGGAGATAAAAAACTAACTAATTTAGTTAAAAAAATAGGAGAAAATAACAAGTTAAAAAACTTTTTTATAAAGGTAGCTGATCAGGGAATAACCATTTAATGATTATTGTATGGTTTTGTTGCTAAAATCATCTCGTATATAGGTATTCAGTATTTCTTCTAGCATTAATTTTCTAGTATTAAGATCTTTTGTTTCTAATAAAACTTGTTTTTCTTCCAAAGAAAAAGGTGATGCCATTGATAAAGTATTTAAAGTGTTTGAAAAATTTTCCTTCTTTAAATTTGACCAGTCTACCAAAAAACCTTTCTTTTCGAATAGATTTTTTAGATCTTTAAATATTTTATCTAGGTCTTTTAATTCAAATTTTTCAACCTTATCATCTAGATCTCTGTTATATTTTTCATAATTTACATCACATATTCTGTATAGTTTATTAGTTTCTATTTCTTTATTTATATTAAACCTACTTATTCCATTTATAATTACTAAATATCGTCCATCATCAGTTTCATTAAAACTTGTAATTTTTCCTATACATCCAACTTCATAGAGGTCAGGCTTTTTAATTTCACCACTTTTCTTTGGCTGTATCATTCCAATCATCCTATGTGATTTCATACTATCGTCTATCATTTGAATATATCTAGGCTCAAATATGTTTAATGGAACAGTAGTATTTGGAAAAATAATAAAATTAGATAAGGGAAAAATCGGAATAGTTGGAGGAAGTTTATTTATTTTATCCATATTAATCTAATTTAACAAAAAATTATTTTAAATTCTAATATATTTAGGAAGTATATTATAAATAATTTAAGAATGATGTTTCTATTTTGTCACTTGCTAAATTTTAAAAAAGCCACTAGTTTTAATAATTATAAACAAGCGGGCATAGCTCAGTGGTAGAGCGTCTCGTTGCCAACGAGAAGGTCGTGGGTTCGAGTCCCATTGCCCGCTCCATGGAGAGGAAATGACTGAATTAGCTGATAAAAAATGTATACCTTGTGAAGGCGGTATTCCTAGTTTTGATTTAAAAGAAATTCATAAATATTTAAAAAAAGTTGATGGATGGGATGTAAAATCTGATGATAATAAAACATACTATTTATTAAAAGAATTTAAATTTGAAAATTTTCAAGAAAGTCAAAAATTCGTAAATGATGTTGGAAATATTGCTGAGAATGAAGCACATCATCCAGATATCTGGTTTGGATGGGGTTATGCAAAAGTTAAAATTTTTACGCATGCCATTAACGGTTTGCATGAAAGCGATTTTGTTTTAGCAGCAAAGATAGATAGATTATCTTAATGTTTAAAATGTCTGGACTTAGAAAAAACTAAAATTGTTCCAGTTTTATTTGCAAAATTTATGATTTCTTTGTCCCTGATTGATCCGCTAGGCTGAATAATTCCAGAAACTCCATTTTGCACTAACTTTTCTATGCCATCCACAAATGGAAAAAAAGCATCTGAGGCAGCCAATATTTCTTTGTTTGATATATTCTGAAATTTTTTCATTTTTCTTATAGCTACATCACAACTATCTAATCTGCTTGGTTGACCTGCCCCAATACCAACGGTCGAATTTTCATTTGTTAAAACAATTGCATTTGACTTAACAAACCTACAAATATTGAAAGCAAAAATTAAATTTTCAAATGTTTTTTTGCTTGGTTTTATTTTAGAAACTATTTTAAAATCCTTAAATTTAAAGTTTTTTATATCTGGATATTGAGTGAGAGCAAAATTCATATTTGAAATTAAATTATTTTTATTCGATATTTTATAGTTTTTACTATCAATTATACGAACATTTTTTTTTTTCTTGAGTATTTTTAATGCATCTTTTTCAAAACCAGTTCCTATAATTACTTCAAAGAATGATTTACTAAGCTCCACTGCTACTTTTTTAGTTATATTAAAATTACAAGATACTATTCCTCCAAAAGCACTTACGGGATCTGATTTATATGCTAGTAAAAAACTTTCAGTATTTTTTTTATGAATTGAAACTCCAGAAGGATTGCCGTGTTTGACTATTACTGTTCCTTTATTTTTAGGGAAAGTTTTTGATATTTCTAATGCAGAAAAAATATCCATGTAATTATTGTAACTTAATTGTTTCCCATTCAACTTACTTAAATTTAGGCCCTCTGCAGAGTTATATATTGCGCCCTTTTGATGGGGATTTTCACCATATCTTAAAGTTTCTCGACGATTAAAACCTAAAACCATCCTTTTAGGAAATTTATTATAAAAAATATCATTAAAATATTTATAAATTAAGGACTCATAATAAGCGGTTTCGCCAAATGCACTTATGGCAACTCTTTTTCTAAATTCCAAGGAGGTAGCCCCTTTGTTTAAATTTATATTTTCTATCAAGTCTTTATATTGATCGATACCAGTTATTACTGTTACATCAGAATAATTTTTTGCTGCAGCTCTAACTAAAGCAGGTCCACCTATATCAATATTTTCTATAATTTTTTTATGATTTTTTGTTTGGGAAGCAGTTTTTTCAAAAGGATAAAAATTTACAATTACTAAATCAATTTCACTATAATTGTTTTTTTTTAAATCGTTTTTATGTGATTTTAATTTTCTTTTCGATAATATTCCAGCATGTATTTTTGGGTGCAGAGTTTTTACTCTACCAGACAAAATTTCAGGACTATTTGTATATTTCGATACTTCTTCACACTTAAAACCAAGTCTCTTGATTTCTTTGTGAGTTCCTCCAGAACTAATAAGTTCAACTTTAAATTTTTTTAAATTTCTTAATAAAAATTTCAAATTATTTTTATCAGCTAATGATATTAAAACACGTTTAATTTTTTTCATTATATTTTCTCAATTTCCCATTTGATTAAAATATCTTCACCTATTATTTTATCAGATATTAATATATTTTGATTTTCAACAAAGTTATTTTTATTACCAAAGTATAAACCAGTTTCATAAGATATTTTATTATTTAAGGATGTAAATTTCCAACCTTCATTTTTTATTCCTATAAGAATTGATCTACCATCTTGAGTTTTCATTACTTTAGCCTCTGGGTCCAAATGGAACCTAATTTCAAAATTTGACTCTTTAAAATCTTTTTCTTTCTTAACTTTGTCCAGTCCACAGATTTTAAGATTATCATGAAAAAACTCAACTTTTCTATGATGTGTTATACCAAATTTTTTATTATATCCATTATGTGATGCCTCAAATGACCAATAGTCATTTCTATTAACAATTTTTTTATCAAAAATTTTTAATGAACTATTTATTTCGTAAAATCCCGATGATTGTTTTAAAAAATTAACAGAAGAAAAGTTTTCTACGTTTAAAGTACTATGACATGCAGTAGACTTTGAAATAAGATTTAACTGGTGATTATAATTTTGGAAATATCCTGAATTAGAAATAATTTTGTTATTATTACTTATAAATTCAAATGATAAAGCTCCAGATTGATAATCTTTTGAAAATTCTTTTTCAGGAGGAGAACCTAAATCTGCAACAAGAGAACATTTTTTTTTTTTAAAAAAAACATAACCTCCTACTTCATAATTTTCATTTTTGAAATTATATCCTAATCTTCTAAGATAATTGTCAAAATAAGAATTATCACTTATGTGATTTCCATTAAATAATAAGTCCTTTTGTATATTCTTGCTAACTAAAACGTATGATTGTCCTAAATAAAAAATTATTTCATTTAAATATTCAGGAATTTCATTTTGCGACTCTTTAAACCACTCTCTTATTAAAACAAAATATTTAATGTAAAAAACTAGTTGTCGAATATTTCTTGATTTTGGAAAGCTTTCATTATTAAAAGATAATTTAATTATTTTTTTTAGCAATCTAAGTCCATAACTAAGGAAATTATTATCATTATAAGCAATTCCTGAAAGGACTATAGCAGAACACCCTATCATTTTATTATCAACTGATTTTGATCTTTCTATTTCATTCATAAGATGGTTAATTTGTTTCTTTATCATTCCATCAAATTTATTTTTATACTTTTCATTACTATCCTCATATGAAATTTTAGAGTTTGATATCCAAGAAATAATTCTTTTTGAAAGTGTATCAATATCCCAGCTTGAGATATTATAGTCATAATTTTTTTCTATCCATTTTTGAATAATTGATTGAATATCCTTTTTTGAAGATTTTAGATCTAGTGTAAATAACCAAAAAAAACTGTTTAAATTTTTATAATTTTTTGAGTTTAAATTTTTATTTTCCCAAATATCACTAAACAAAAAGTTATCTATATTTACTTTTTCTTTATTGTACTTAATTATAGAATCTAACAAGCTAGGACTAGGTTTATATTCCAACCCATTTAATGTTACTTTGGATATTTTTTTATTATATAATTTCGAGCTAAGATAATATTTTCTTATTTGAGTAATAAGGTAATCAAAAAATTCATTTAAATAATTTAATGAGTTTTTTAAGATCATTTTAATTAAGTTCTAAGCAAATTTATATTTTTCTTTATATCTCCATTATTATTTTTAAATATAGTTGTGCCTGAAACTAGGATGTTTGCTCCAGCTTCAATCGCTAGTTTGTTATTTTCAAAATTTACTCCTCCATCAACCTCTATGTCAAACCGAAATTTATTCTCATCTTTAATATTTTTAAGATTTTTTATTTTCTTCAAAACTTTAGATATAAATTTTTGACCACCAAAGCCTGGATAGACTGTCATTACTAATACTAGATCAATCTGATCTAAATATTTTTCAATTTTATCGATTGGTGTATCAGGATTTAGCGATAATCCAACTTTTTTTCCTAAACTTTTAATAAGATCAATAGAATCTTTTAAATTTTCAGTAGCCTCTGGATGAATTGTAATAATATCAGAACCTGCTTTTGAAAAATCTTCTATATATTTATGCACTGGAGATATCATCAAATGTACATCAAAAGGTAGATCTGTATATTTACGTAGGGACTTAATTACTGGAGGGCCGATTGTTATATTTGGAACAAAATGACCATCCATTACATCAACATGTATCATATCTGCGCCAGCATCCTCTAATTTTTGTATATCTTTACCAAGTTGGCTAAAGTCTCCAGCCAGAATAGATGGGGAAATTAATATTTTTTTCATTGATAATTATATTACTAGTATCAATAAAATTTTTTAATTTGAATTAGTTTTTACCAAAAATTTGATAAATTTGTATTGCAATTTCACTTTCCAATGGAAATGATAGCATACCCATGACAGAATAACCCAGCAAGTAAGGCATTAAGTAAAATCTAAACATATAGAAAAACCACGCAACATATAGAGGAATTAGTGGTTTAATTATAAAAGATGGAGTTATAACTCTGAAACATCCAATTAATGGATCAGTTATTTTAACAAAAATTCTCATAAAAAAGAAATTTGAATCTTCTTTTTGAAAAATGTTCATAGCCACCCTGCCTATTAGAGTCCACATAATCATTCCCATGATGTAATCAATTAAATAAACTAAAGGATGAAAGTTTGCTGACATTTTACCTAATATTAAAAGGGGCGAATAAATCGCCCCTTAAAATTTAAATTATTTAGTGTTGTTTACCAAGAACGGTTTTACCACTAGGTACCCGAACTTCATCAACCATTTTTTGCGTAGCTGCATCTGGTGCTTTAGTCATTAAACTAACCACAACCATAGATATTAAGCTTACTAATGATCCAACTATACCGAATGTTAATTGAGTAACACCCCAGAATCCTGCTCCACCAGTTCGTACCCAAACTAGATACGCTGTTCCTGAAGCTAGACCAAGAAGCATTCCTGCAACTGCACCCTGTGCATTAGCTCTCTTCCACCATACACCTAGTACAAGTGGGAAGAACAATCCTGACATCGCAAAGTCAAAAGCCCAGATAACCGAACCTAAGATACCTTGAATTTCAAGAGCTGCAATTGTTGCTCCGGCAAAACCAATTATTACAAGTAATACCCTTGCAACAATCAATCTCTTCGCAGTTTCTGCTTTAGGATCGATGATCTTGTAGTACAAGTCATGAGATAAAGCATTTGCAATTGCTAAAACTAATCCATCAGCTGTTGACATGGCAGCAGCCATACCTCCAGCAGCAACTAGTCCTGAAATTACGTATGGTAAGCCAGCTATTTCTGGTGTTGCTAATACTACGGCTTTACCACCCATGAAAAACTCGTTTAATTCTAGAGTTCCATTTCCGTTAAAGTCGCTAACAAACATTAGATTTGCTTGGTTCCAGTTTTGGTACCAGTCTAATGCCTGAACGTCAGCAATCGATTTACCAATAATTCCAGTCGCTAAGTTTGGATCCATTAATGATAGTTTAGATAATGTAGCTAACATTGGCGCAGAAGAATAAAGTAAGAAGATAAAGAATAATGACCAACCTACTGATCTTCTAGCTGCTTTCACACTTGGAGTAGTGAAATATCTCATCATAACGTGAGGTAATGAGGCTGTACCAGCCATCATACATACCGCTAATGAAATAAATTTCCAAGGCGTTGTGTTAACTTCTGAGTGAGCTTTAGTTATACCAGCTAAGCCTTTTGGAACTGTAGCCAAATCAGCAGCAGAGTTTTTAACTGATCCTAAACCGAATTGCGATTCTAATTCTGCAATTCTAGCAACTTCATCTGCTAACATTAGATGAGGGAATACTCCCGCACCCATTTTGTTACTGATCCAGAAAACAGGAAGTAAGTATGCAATAATTAATACTATGTATTGCGCAACCTGTGTCCAAGTAACTGCTCTCATTCCACCAAGCATAGAACAAAGTAATATACTTGCTAAACCAACATATACAGCTATTCCAAATGGAATATCTAATGCTACAGAAGCAATTGTTCCTGTTGCATTAATTTGTGCTGTTACATATGTGAATGAAGCAACTGTTAAAACTAATACCGCGGATAATCTAGCAACATTTCCACCATATCTAGTTCCGATAAAATCTGGAACCGTGTAGCAACCAAACTTTCTTAAGTATGGTGCAAGCAGTGATGCCACTAATACATATCCACCTGTCCATCCAACTAGAAGCGCCATATAACCATAGCCTTTAAAGTATATACCACCTGCCATTGCAACGAATGAAGCACCAGACATCCAGTCGGCTGCTGTTGCCATTCCATTGAATACAGTTGGAACTTGTCTTCCTGCTACGTAATACGCATCTACTTGAACTGTTCGTGATAGGTAACCAATTATAGCATATATCGCAACTGTGAACGCAACGAAAAAGATACCAATCAATTTCGCAGACATCCCAGCTTGCTCAGCTATTGCCATTAAGATTATAAATACAAGGAAACCTCCAGTGTATATTCCATAAACTTTAGGCAGATTGTCTATAAATTTACCTTTAATCATCAGCTATCCTCTCTTTCAGTAAAGCCGAACTCTTCATCAATCTTCTCTTGTCTTCCAGCAAACCAAAATATCAATATTACAAAGATTCCTAAAGAACCTTGACATGTCATGTAATATGATAATGGATATCCAAAAGGTCGAATTGAAGATGATTCCATTTCAGCACCGAAGAAAAAGATGCCAATTGAGAATACAAACCAAATTGCTAATGTTATAAAAAGCAATCCTCTAGTTTTTTCCCAATGTTGTTGTTGTTTTGACATTTTTTTCCCTCCCTATAGGTTAAAAGGGGAAAGATTACTCATAATGATAAAGATTGGAACCCCTAAAATTGTCGAAATATGGGAATATTTATAATATAATACAACTTAAAGTATATAAATGGCCTTAAAATATCGATTCAATCTAAAAGATATAACACTTCAAGATTTTAAGATTTATTTCCTTGCTTTGTTTAAGGGTATACTTCCTAAAAAAAAAATTAAAAATCTTGATGATCTTGAGGCTTTTATTCAGAAAAAATCAGCATGGGTATCACAGGTAACTTTATATAGTTATCTTAAAACAAGAATGGGAACTAAATACGTTCTACATTTTGATAATGAGGTTCTTTTAAAGTCTATTAATAAAGCAAAATGGAATATTTATTCTGTAGCTCTTCAAGATTTAACATTCTATAGCTTTTCTTACTTAAAAACTTTTTTAAATTTTCAAGATACCGGAAAAGCAAAGGAAATTTTTTATTCTATTTTGCAAAATGAAAAAAAAAATGGAATGCCTGAAGAAGTTTTTGATGAGGCTAATAAAATTTTTGATGAGAGACTAAGCAAAATAGATTGGAACAAATATTGTACCTCACTTCCTTTTAATTCAAGTGCGTTAGCACTTTATAAATGGGCGCCTATATCGGATGAATTAAAAACCTTAGATCGAAAAATAGTCTTAAATTCTATGATATTAAAATGGGATAATATAAAAGACGAATTTAAAAAATTAATTAGTATTTAGAAGTTCTTTCTTTCATCTACTAAACTTTTAACAACACTCGGATCTGCTAAAGTAGTTGTATCACCAAGTTGATCATGTTCATTGGCTGCGATTTTTCTTAAAATTCTTCTCATTATTTTTCCAGATCTTGTTTTCGGAAGTGCTGGAGCAAACTGTATAAAATCAGGGTAAGCATGTTTTCCAACTGTACTTTTAACATGAAGTTTCAGATCTCTTTCTAGGTCCATATTTGGATTTTCTCCAGAATTAAGAGTTACATAACAATATAAACCATTTCCTTTTATGTCATGCGGATACCCAACGACTGCAGCTTCAGCAACCTTCGGATGTTTTACGAATGCACTTTCAATTTCTGCGGTTCCTAAATTATGTCCTGATACAATTATTACATCGTCCACTCTTCCAGTTATCCAGTAATATCCATCTTTATCTCTTCTGCATCCGTCTCCTGTAAAATATTTTCCGTCAAATTGAGAAAAGTATGTGTCTATAAATCTTTGGTGATCCCCATAAACAGTTCTCATCTGACCTGGCCATGATTGTCCAATGCACAATCTCCCTTGACCTTGTCCCTTTATGACTGTTCCATTTTTATCAACGATAACTGGTTTTATTCCATAAAAAGGTTTTGTGGCAGACCCAGGTTTTAAATCAATAGCTCCTGTTTGTGGACTGATTAAAATACCACCAGTTTCAGTTTGCCACCATGTATCAACAATTGGACACCTAGAGTCACCCACGGTTTTATAATACCACTCCCAAGCTTGAGGATTTATTGGTTCACCTACGGTTCCCAATAATTTAAGGGATTTTCTTGTTGTTTTTTTTACTGGTCCGTCACCTCTTCTCATTAAATCACGTATTGCAGTGGGAGCCGTGTAAAAAATATTTACCTTATACTTATCAACTATTTGCCACCATCTTGAAGCATCAGGATAAGATGGAACACCTTCAAACATCACAGTGGTAGCAGCATTTGAGAGTGGGCCATATATTATATAACTATGACCCGTTACCCATCCAATATCTGCTGTACAGAAATAAATATCCTTTGGCTTATAATTAAAAATATATTGATGTGTCATCGAGGCATACACCATATATCCACCAGTAGTATGCAAGACACCTTTTGGTTTTCCTGTGGATCCCGACGTGTAAAGAATAAATAGAGGATCTTCAGCGTTCATTTCCTCTGGCTCACAGTTAGACGAAACATTTTTAATCATCTCATGATACCAAACATCTCTTCTCTCATCCCAATTGATCCTGTTACCAGTTCTTTTAACTACAATGCATTTTTTTACTCTAGGACATTCTACTAAGGCTTCATCGGCAATTGATTTAAGATGAATTATTTTTCCCGCTCTCACTCCTTCATCTGCAGTTATTACATAATCTGACTTACAATCATTTATTCTTGTAGCTATACTGTCAGGAGAAAAACCCCCAAAGATGATTGAATGTATCGCACCAATTCTAGCACAAGCCAACATTGTGTAAGCTAGCTCTGGTATCATTGTTAAATAAATTGTAACTCTATCACCTTTTTTTATACCAATTTCCTTTAGACCATTGGCTGCTTTTGAAACTTCTTGGTGCAGTTGTTTATAGGTAATTTTTTTTTGTATCTTAGGATCGTCACCAACCCAAATAATTGCTGTCTTATCTTTATTTTTCTTTAGATGTCTATCGATACAATTCGCAGATGCATTTAATGTTCCATCATAAAACCATTTGATATGAACATTTGTTTTGCTATATTTAACATCTTTTATTTTTGTATATGGTTTAATCCAAGTAATTCTTTTTCCTTCTTTTTTCCAAAAACCATCGTTATCTTTTAATGATTGCTTGTATTTTCTTTCATATTTTAATTTATTTATTGTAGATTTTTTTACCCAATCAGTTTTAACCTTATAAATAACTTCTTTTGCTATCTCAGTTTTTTGAGTTTTATTTAATCCAATTTTCTTTCTTTTTTTTGAAATAATTTTTACTCTATTTCTTTTATTTTTATTTGATTTTGATTTTTTTTTCTTTTTTTTTTTCATATTATTTTTATTAGTTAATTCTACCCATCTTCAAAATAATTTTCCAGCTTTTAGTATCGATAGGCATGACTGATAATCTGCTTTGTTTTATCAAAGATAAGTGTTTAAGGTCCTTATTCTTCTTAATGTTTTCAAGATTTACAGGAAATCTTAATTTTCTCATAAACCTCACTTGAACAGCTACAAACCTTTTCTTTTTATCTGTGGGATCAATAAAAGACTCTTTTTTCACTTCAACAATTCCAACTATTTCTTTACCGATATTTGAGTGATAAAAAAAACATAAGTCACCTTTTTTCATTTTTTTTAAATTGTTAGCTGCCTGGTAATTTCGAACTCCGTCCCATATTGCACCTTTTTTACCAGCTTTTTTTTGTTGATTTAAAGACCATACGTCAGGCTCAGATTTTAATAACCAGTACTTCATTTAATTATTATTCCCTCGGGCTGTCATTTTGTAAAAACCATATTTCATTTTACACCACTTTTTATAAAACGCGTACTACACAATGTACTACACATGATATTAAATCAGTTGGAGAATTAGTTCATTATTTTTTTTATTACTGTAAATTGAATTTGATTTTCACGATTAGTTTCGCTTGTCATCTCTTCATAGTAATCATAAGAAAATTTTATTTCCAAATTATCATATAAATCAGCTTCAAAACCGATATTTAATTTACAAAAACTAGTATTTTCATTTTTAATTTTATAAGAAGAAACAGAAGACGAAGTTGTATATGAGCTTTCAGCATCAGAAATATTAGCAATATTTCCTCCTGCTTCAAAATTCACAAATGGAATAAAAAAACCATCTTTAAAATCTACAACTTTACTAACGTTAGATCCAATTCCTAAAGTGGCTTGTTTTATATGTTGTTTATTGTAATAAATTAATTCACTTGAACCTGTTTCTGTATAACTATCAAGCTGTGTAAAACCTAAATCAAATTTAGAATATATAGAAATATTTTTTTTCAAATTTTTTTTAGGTTTTTTTGTATATTTAAAACTACTAAATATTTGTTTGCCATCTCTGGAACCATTATTAAATGAACTTGAAACTTTTCTATCTATATCAAATTCAATTTTTCCTAATCCAATTAAAAAGTCTATCCATTCCTTTTCATCCAACATCATACTTGCATATGAAGCAATATTGAAAGAATTTGCATCTATATATGCTTTATCACTTCCAATTTCAGAGTCCCTAGAAATTAAAGTTAGAGCTAATCCTAGAGAATTATTTTTTTCTAATTTTGAATCAACTCCAATAGTTAAACTGTTACTGTTATATATGTCTTCATTTAATATATCATTGCTAAGTTTAATTTTTCCATTTCCAATGCTTCCCTTGGTCCAAATAGCAAAATTATCAAATAAATTTTTGTCTTTGTTAAAGAAGTAAGAATTCAAATTATTTAAAATTTGTTTTTTTTTTTCACTGTCGATATTAAGTGCAAGTTTTATGTTCTGATTAGAAATATTTTTATCTAAATTTCTAGTAAATCGCATTCTATCTTGAATATTGCTTATTGATTGTCTTATTAAATAACTAGATGTTATTGTTTGACTTCTAATAATCGCCTTTGTAGTAGAATCCAAAGAAGTGCTACTAGTTAAGGTTAAAGATGCTGTAGCATATGAACTTGTACTAAGAGTGTCAGTATGATCGTATTCAATACAATAATGATCTGCTGCATCAAGTGCGGTGTTATTGGTATCATTCCACTTTCCTCTTTTGCCAACTTTATAGTACATAACTACATAATCTTCAGCAGTATTGTTGGGTTCTCCACTATTCCAATTATAAAAAAATTCACTCCCTGAAGTGGGGATACTTGTTCCTGCATCTGGCCCATCTCTCCAAGTATTTGTTTCTCCCGATGCAGCATACCCACCTAACCACATTGATTGATGAGCATGAGCTCCAGGCGTAGTTTCATGATTAACAAATAAATCTTCAAGAAAATCATTTTCTGCCTGACTGTTTATATTACAAAGATAACCATCAAGATCATTATATGATGAGGCAAGAGCTTTTGCTCTAGCTCCGTTTGCACCCTCATAATTGTCATTTGTAGCATCAGAGACCACATTATAAAAATGCTCAGTTGATTTAGAATATTTTACTCCACTTGCTGTCTCATAGGCTTTAATAGTAATAGTTCCAGAATTACCTTTAAATCTTAAAGACTCAAGTGCTGAATTAATATTTGATTGAGTTCCTGAAAAACCTAACTCTGTTAGCGATCCACCATTACAATTGGTTGGTTCACTTTCAATTCTTTCATCCAAGGCAGTATATCCACAATATGAACTTATAGCTTTTAAACCTGAAGTAGTTGTTATTTTAATATTTCCTACAGTAGCCTCTATAATTACAAACGCATTTGTAAAACCACTTATGGCTGGTGTGGTTCCAGAATTTGAAATTTGAATCCAATCTGATGCATCAGTAGTAAAAGTAGATGGAAGCGTAACATTTGCAGAAAATGTTTTACCGAAGTAAAGAAAAAATAACAAAAAATATATAAATCTAAGCATCACACTTTCTTTTTTTGGAAATTTAACTAAATTTTAATAAAATGTCAGTTAATATTCTTTGAGCACCTGGCAAGAGAAAGCTCCTTTTAAAATCGGTACTACACGATGTACTACACATTTGCATTTTAAAATCAGCTTTAATCAACATTTTTAATTGAAAAGATAAGGTAAAGGTTAGTGGGAATCGGTAGAGCCTTTTTGATGTATCGCAAGTACTGTTTTTAATAACCAATAATTCATTTTTTATTTTTAAGAAAATATATTTTACTTATTTTTTTACACTCTTTTTTTAGATCTGAAATTGTCATTTTAATTTTAGTTTTTTTTAAAATTTTATTATTATTTAAATAAAATGAATCTTTGTTTAATTTCAACTTACTTTGATTAATAATTT
>CACLWL010000015.1 GCA_902610655.1 uncultured Pelagibacteraceae bacterium | reverse complement strand
ATTGGTGCACAATTAGAAGGATCAAAAACTTTTACAAAAAATTTGTGCAAAAAATATAAAATACCAACTTCTAGTTTTGAAATTTTCCAAGAAAAAAAATTAGCATTAAATTATTTGGCATCCGTTAAATATCCATTGGTTGTTAAAGCAGATGGCTTGGCGGCAGGAAAAGGAGTTTACATTTGCAAAAATCAAGTTGATGCAAATCTAGCAGTGAAAGAAATATTTGGTGGACGTTTTGGTAAAGCTGATTGTGTTTTAGTTGAAGAATTTTTAAACGGAGAAGAGATGAGCTATTTTATTATTTCTGATGGAGTAAATCATAAATTTTTTCAAACAGCTCAAGATCATAAACGTGTTGGTGAAAATGATACTGGCAAAAATACTGGGGGGATGGGGGCCTACTCTCCCTCAAGGCTTTACACAAATGAACTAGATAAAAAAATAAATGAAAGAATTATAAAACCAACTTTAGATGGTATTAAAGAACTTGGGGCAAATTATTGTGGATTTTTATATATTGGATTGATGATAGTAAACAATGAACCTTATCTTATTGAATTTAATGTAAGGATGGGTGATCCTGAGTGTCAAACGATCTTACCAATTTTAGAAACAGACTTGGGTGAAATAGTTTTGGCTTGTTGTGAAAAAAAATTACACAACATTCAAATTAAATGGAAAGAAAAAAAAAGTGTATGTATTGTATTATGTTCAAAAGGGTATCCAGATGATTACAAAAAAAATGTAAGAATTAATCAAATTAAGGATATTAGTCTTAATAATTGTGAATATGTATTTCACGCAGGAACAAAAATTGAGAATGGTGAATATTTAGCAACAGGTGGAAGAGTATTAAATGTAGTAGTAACAACAGAAAATTTTAAAAAGTCCAAAGAACAAGCGATAAAAATTTTAAATGAATTAAATTGGGATAAAGGTTTTTTTAGAAAAGATATTGCTTACAAAGTAACTTAATTATGAGAATTATTAGTGGTAAATTTAAAAATAAAAAAATTCTCTTACCATCTGATAAACTAACTAGACCACTTAAAGATATAGTAAGAGAATCTATTTTTAACGTAATTGAACATTCAAATCTTATAGAAAATGAAATTTTAAATTCATCAATATTAGATTTATACTCAGGATCGGGTTCTTTCGGCCTAGAATGTTTGTCTAGAGGTGCTTCTAGAGTTGATTTTTGTGAAAACTATCCACCTGCATTTGAAATATTAAAAAAAAATTTAAACCATCTAAATTGTGCCAATCATGCACATATATATAATGATACTGTTTTTAATTTTATAAAAAATCTAGAAAAGAATAACATTAAATATAATTTTATTTTTATGGATCCCCCGTATAAAGAAGATAAAATTACGGAATTATTAGATATAATTTTTAAAAAAGAAATTTTTACAAAAAAAGGATTATTTATTTTACATAGAAATAAAAAAACCATAGACAATTTACCAAAGAACTTTAAAATTTTTTTAGAAAAAACCTATGGATTATCAAAGATTTATTTTGGAAAATTTAACGCTTAAGAATTCTTTTTGTCTCAGTTTTGATCAACTCCACAGATGGCTGGTCAAAAGGATTAACTTTCATAAATTCTGCTAAAAGAATTGTTTCCAACATAAAAAAAGTAAACAACTCTCCCAAAGACTCCTCCGAGCGCGATAAAACTTTAAAACTTCTAAAAGGTATATTTTTTTTTTTAAAAATTAACTCGGTAGCTTTTTTTTGAGCAGATTTTATCTGATATAGACTTTTGTTCTTAAGATATCCAAAAGATGATAAAATTTTAGAATTAATAATTTTTTGATTATTGTGATCGTCTACATCAAAAAAAGTAAAAAATGAATTTTTAGGTCCATCTAAATATAATTGCATTAAACTATGATTGTCTTTTGGCATAGTTGATACTAAGGGTAAAATACCCTTTGAATGTTTTCCTAGACTTTCTGCAATAAGTTGTTGATACCATGAAAATAAATCTAATGACAGTTCATCATAATTTAAAATAATAGAATTAAATTTTTTTTTACTTAAAAAATAAGTCGTAGATACTATACTGTCTAATAAACTATTAATAAAATTTTTATTTTTAATAAGATTATTTAAATTCTTAAATTTGTCTGGCTTTAATCCCATAAAAATTGCTGGCAACATTCCGACTTCTGAAAGGACTGAATATCTTCCCCCAATATAATTTTTATGATTAATAATTTGTAAATTAAGTTTTTTTGCTAGGGATCTAATATAATTGTCATTATTCTCGCATATAAATATATTATTTTTTTTACCTTTTATAGAAGAATAGTTTGATATTGTTTCTAGAGTGTTGCCTGACTTCGAAATTACTATATTTAAATTTTTAGTTTTACTTTTTTTAATATCTTTTTTTGAATTTAAATTGTCTGTAAAGGTAAAATTTTTATTAATTTTTGGTTTCATAAAACTATAAATAGCTTTAGCACCTAATGATGAACCCCCCATACCAATTATATTAAAAGCTTTAAATTTTTTTAAATTTTTTATGTCTGATCGATTAAAATCATAGACATAATTTTGAGAAAAACTTTTAACTAAGTCATGATTTTTGTAAAAATCTAAAGTTTTTAAAACCTTAGATTTAATTTTTCTTTTATTTTTTTTAATACCAAATTCTTTAAAATAGATATTTTTAGTTAACATCAATTTTTTTTGATTTGTTGTAAAACAAAATCTTCAGCTGACCCTTCAAGATTTTGTGTTTTTTTACTTGTGTTCTCATTTTTTAATAATTTTTCTATATCCTTATCAACCATTTCAGCTTGACTAGTTTGATCTTCTTCATCTTTTGGTTTAGGGAGTTCGCCGAAATCTGGGGGCATTTCTAGAGGATTTTTCTTTTCAATTAAAAATTCGTCACTATTTTCATTTTTATTACCTGCCAATCCATCTTTAACAGTTTGACAAGCGCTCAAAAGAAAAAATACACAAATTAAAAAAAGATATTTACTTTTCATTTAATTTTTCCTTTTTATTGAAAAATAATTCAACAAAAATAAGGCATATAATACCAACAGAAATAAATATATCAGCAACATTAAAAATAAACCAATGAAAACCATTATAATTTATGTCTATAAAGTCAGGAACTGCTGAATAATAAAGTCTGTCAAAAAGATTTCCAAGGGATCCTCCTAAAATAATAAAAAATAAAAATCCCTTAAAATTATTCGATTTAATGCCAAGATACAAAATAACAAAATTAACTAATATTATTATTAATGTAATTAAATTATATAAAAATTCCTTTTCAAAAGATAAAAGTCCAAATCCGATTCCTGAATTCCAAACTAAAATTATATTCAGAAATTTATTTATATAGATGTCTACTTGACCAAATTTTTCCGCAATATTTATTACATAGATCTTTGAAATTCTATCTAAAGCAAATATGGATAATGAGATTAAAAAATAATAAATAATTTTCTGATCTAAAAATCTTATCATTTAAAATTGCTTATTGGGTGCCTTTCACACTCATTTTCTTTAATTTTCCAGCAAATTGAACATTTTTTTCCCTTTGCTTTTGAAGTTTTAACTTCTATCTGATCTTTTAGTTTTTCATCCAAAATGACATTTGCAAGTGAAGTAATGCATATTTCCGAAAAATCATAATTTTTTGCAAGGTCATAAAGATCTCTACTTAGCTTAATATCAACTGCTGTTTCCAGACTAGATCCAATTATCTTGGTTGCTCTTTTTTCCTCAATACTGATATTGGTAATATCTCTTATTTTATTTATTTTTTCCCAATTTTTATTAAGTTCCTCATTTTTCCAGGACTTTGGAAATTCTGGAAATTTTTTTAAATGAATACTGTTTTTTTCATCTTGATTTAAAAGGCTAAAAATTTCCTCGGTAGTAAATGATAAAATTGGAGCAAACCATTTTAATAAAACATCTAAAATTGTATTTAATATTAAAATACAGTTTTGTCTCTTTTCTGAATTTTTATTGTCACAATATAAAGTGTCCTTTCTAATATCAAAATAAAATGAAGATAAATCTACTGTACAAAAATTTAGTAATTCTTTGTATAAAACATGAAAATTATACCCCTTAAAATTTGCATTGAATTTTTCGTTCAATACATACAATTTATGTAACATTAGTTTTTCAAGTTCTGGGAGTTTGTTTAAATCAATTTTGTTATATTCTTGTTCTAAATAATTATCATTTATATTTCCCATTAAATATCTGAATGTATTTCTTATCTTTCTATATGCCTCAGCGTGTTGCTCTAAAATAGAATAGTCTATTCGTAAATCTTCTGAATAATCAGATGCAGCTACCCAAACTCTAAGGATGTCTGCTCCATATTTTTTTAAAATATCTTCAGGGAAAATTTGATTTCCTAAAGACTTTGACATTTTTAAACCCTTGCCATCCATCACAAACCCATGAGATAAAATACTTTCATAAGGGGCTCTTCCTCTAGTTCCGCAAGATTCTAGTAAAGAAGAATGGAACCATCCTCTATGTTGATCGGATCCCTCTAAATACATTGATGCGGGCCATTTTAAATCCTCTCTTTTTTCTAAAACAAATGAATGTGTAGACCCGCTATCAAACCAAACTTCAACAATATCTTTTAGTTTAATATAATCATCAGCTTTATGTTTGCTCCCTAAAAATTTTTGAGGGTCATCTGAAAACCAACAGTCTGATCCTTCTTTTTCATAAATAGCTGCAATATTTTCAAACACCTCTTCATCTACCAAAACTTTACCATCTAATTTATTTATAAATATAGGTAATGGAACTCCCCAAACTCTTTGTCTTGAAACGCACCAATCTGGTCTAGTTTCAATCATTGCTCTTAACCTCTCCTTCCCTTTTGCAGGATAGAATTCTGTATCGTCAATTGCTTTTAAAGCTTTATCTCTTAATTTATGGCTTTCCATAGAAATAAACCATTGGGGTGTTGCTCTGTGAACTAAAGGAGCTTTTGATCTCCAAGAATGAGGATATGAGTGATTTAGTTTTCCATTAGCTAATAAATTTTTTTCATTTTTTAGTTTTTCAATAACAATTGGATTTGCTTTGAAAATATGAATTCCTTCAAAATTTAAAATATGTTTTGTATATTTTCCGTCATCATCAACTGTTTCAACAGCTTTAATATTATTATTTAAACATAAATTAAAATCATCTGGTCCATGGCTTGGTGCACAATGAACTATTCCTGAGCCCTGTTCTGTAGTAACGAATCTAGCCTCAAGCATTGGTATATCGTAGTCATACCCTAATTTATTGAATGGATGTAAACAAATTGTTTCATGAAAATCGGATCCTTTAATTTCACTAACAATTTTATAATCTTTAATTTCGCAATCTTCTATAACACTCTTCAAAAGATCTTTTGCAACAACTATTTTTCTATTTATGAAATCACTTTGGTCGTTTATTTGAACTATAACGTATTTTAAAGCCTGGTTATAAGCCAAAGCTTTATTTGCGGGGATTGTCCATGGAGTAGTTGTCCAAATAATAACCTCGGTATTCAAAAGATCTTTTGTTTTTGTTTCTTTTACAGGGAATGAGACATAAATCGTATCTGATGTATGATCCATATATTCAACCTCTGCATCTGCAAGAGCAGTTTTTTCTACAGTGGACCATAAAACTGGTTTGTACCCCCTATACAAACTTCCCTCTTTCAAGAATTTTCCTAACTCTCTTACTATTTGAGCCTCAGCGTCATAACTCATTGTAGAATAGTAATTTTCCCAATCACCAATAACTCCGAGTCTTTTAAATTGCTCTTTATGAACTTTTATCCACTTGTTAGCAAACTCCCTGCATTCTTTTCTAAATTCAACAATTGGAACATCATTTTTATTTTTTTTATTTTTTTTATATTGCTCCTCTATCTTCCATTCAATAGGTAAGCCGTGGCAATCCCACCCTGGTACATAAACTGAGTCTTTACCATCCATTTGATGAAATTTTGTAATTATATCTTTTAAAATTTTATTAAACGCAGTACCCATATGAATATTTCCATTTGCGTATGGGGGTCCATCATGAAGAACGAATTTTTCTTTACCCTTATTATTTTTTCTTAATAACTTATACAGATCAATTTTGTTCCAATACTCCATGATTTTAGGTTCTTTCGTTGGCAGATTTGCTTTCATTGAAAAAGCAGTTTTAGGTAAATTTATCTGATCTTTGCTCATTTAAAATTTTTTGCTTGTTTAACGTCTTTTTTAATTTGTTTTTTTAATTCTTCTATACTTTTAAATTTTTTCTCACCTCTTATAAAATTTAAAAACTCAACCGTTAGCTGTTTATTATAAAGATTTCTTTTAAAATTAAAAATGTTTACTTCTAAAAGAATTTTTTTTTGATTAAATGTCGGCCTAAAACCTAAATTTGCAATACCTTTTAAATTTTTCTTAGTTTTATTTATAATAATTTTTACCGCGTACACTCCTGGTTTTGCTATAACATAATTTTCAATATCTATATTGCAAGTTGGGAAGCCAATTGTTTTGCCAATTCTTCTGCCTAACTTTACTACACCTTGTATTGACCAATTTCTACCTAAGTATTTATTTGCCAAAGAAACCTGTCCGGTCTCTAAAAGGTTTCTTATGAATGTAGAAGAAATAATCTTTTCCTTTTTTTTTAATGGGGATGGATTAACTATTTTATAGTTATATTTTTTTTCTAGAGACTTTAGTAATTTTACATCACCTTCTCTCTTATGGCCAAATCTAAAATTATTACTTACAAAAATTAATTTTGCTGATAATTTTTTATATAAAAAATTTTCAATAAATTTATTACATTCAATCTTGGAGAATTTTGAATCAAATTTTTTATTAACTACAAAATCTACCTCAAAATTTTTTAAAATTTCTAACTTTTGATTAAGGTTGGAAATTCTATAATTTTTAACCTTTTTAAAAAAAAACATTTTTGGAATTGGATCAAATGTAACTACTCCAATTTTATATTTTTTTCTTTTTTTTAACATTAAAGCTTTTTTAAATAGTTTTTGATGCCCTAAATGAACTCCGTCAAAATTTCCTATTAAGATAATAGAATTTTTATGTTTTTTTTGAATATTAAAATTCTTATAATATTTTACTTTGCTTACCATTTTAAAGAGGATTGATAATAATCAATCTTGACCCTGTATTTTTCTTGAACATTTTTGATATCTTTATTTATTTCATTTTTGTGTATGCCTGAAGATATTAACATGGAGTCAAAGTTTTGAATATTGGCTCCCTTAATATCTGTATTGAGATTATCCCCTATACATAATATTTTCTTATTCATAATGTTTATAGACTGTTTATAAACAGGTGGATGAGGCTTTCCGAAATATTCAACAGTACCACCTAGATCTTCAAATATTTTAGCAACTGATCCTGCGCAAAATTCTCTTGATTCACCTCTATCTACAACTAAATCAGGATTTGTACATATCATTTTTTTATCAATTAAATTTTTAAATAAATTTTTATAATAATCTAGATCATCTTCATAATCCTCAAAAAGACCTGTACATAATATAAAATCAGACTTTTCTAAACTGTTAATTCTATTTTTTTCAAAAAGTTTGAAAAGATCAAAATCTCTTGGAGGTCCAATGTGATAAAATTTTTTTTCTTTATAATTATTTTCTAAGTATTTAAGTGCAGATTCTCCAGATGTATAAACTTTACTGCATTTGTTCTTGTCTAATCCCATTCGTTTTAAGAACTCAATTACAGTTTTGTTTGGTCTTGGTGCATTGGTAAGCAAAACATACTTTTTATTAAGCTTCTCTATTTGGTTCAAAACTTCAATGGAACTTTGATATAAATTTATGCCGTTATGAAGAACCCCCCAAATATCAATAAAGAATATATCATACTCATTGGCGATAGACTTAAGTCCTAATTCATCTAAATTTTTTGGCATTTAGGAGATATAGCTTAAAAAAATCAATATTTCTTGGTTTTTTAAGGTTTAAATTCCTCAAGATAGCTTGAAATAATAGCTGACCATCTTTATATGAAACACATATTTATAGGAGTTTTAATGAAATTTAAACCTTTGCACGATAGAGTGCTGATTGAAGTCCTCGATAGTAGTGAAAAAACTGCAGGAGGAATAATAATACCTGACACAGCCCAAGAAAAACCACAAGAAGGAAAAGTAGTTGCTGTGGGTGGAGGAGCTAAAACTGAAGACGGCAAAATAATTCCAATGGATGTTAAAGTAGGTGACAAAGTTCTGTTTGGTAAATGGTCAGGAACTGAAGTTAAAATCGATGGAAAAGAATACAGCATAATGAAAGAATCGGACATTATGGGTATTTCAACTGGAAAATAATTAAGGAGATTAGAGATGGCAAAAATAGTTAAATTTGATGCTGACGCAAGAGCAGCAATGTTAAAAGGTGTTGATATACTTGCAAATACTGTGAAAACAACTTTGGGTCCTAAAGGAAGAAATGTTGTAATCGACAAATCTTATGGTGCTCCAAGAACTACTAAAGACGGAGTTACAGTAGCTAAAGAAATTGATTTAGAAGATAAGTTTGAAAATATGGGTGCACAGATGGTGAAAGAAGTTGCTAGCAAAACTAATGATGAAGCTGGTGATGGAACAACTACAGCAACTATATTAGCTCAAGCAATAGTTAAAGAAGGTTGCAAATACGTTACAGCAGGAATGAATCCTATGGATGTAAAAAGAGGAATTGAAGCTGCTGTAGAACAAGTAAAACAAAAGTTAATATCTTCTGCAAAAAAAGTAAAAGACAGCGACGAGATAGCTCAAGTAGGGACAATATCTGCGAATGGAGATAAAGAAATTGGTAACATGATATCTAAAGCAATGCAGAAAGTTGGAAATGAAGGAGTTATTACTGTTGAAGAAGCAAAAGGTATTGAAACTGAACTAGATGTTGTTGAAGGAATGCAATTTGATAGAGGATACCTTTCACCTTATTTTATAACAAATGGTGACAAGATGACGACAGAGTTAGAAAACCCTATGATACTTTTACATGAGAAAAAATTAACTAATTTACAACCAATGGTTCCTTTGTTGGAAGCAGTTGTTCAAGCTGGAAGACCTTTGATGATTATTTCAGAAGATGTTGAGGGAGAAGCTTTAGCAACATTAGTTGTAAACAAACTAAGAGGTGGATTAAAAGTTGTTGCAGTGAAAGCTCCTGGATTTGGTGATAGAAGAAAAGCGATGCTAGAAGATATTGCGATATTAACAGGAGGCCAAGTTATTTCTGAGGATTTAGGTATAAAACTTGAAAATGTTAAACTCAATGATCTTGGATCTGCAAAAAGAGTCAAAGTAGATAAAGAAAATAGTACTATTGTAAGTGGCTCAGGTAAAAAATCAGACATCGAAGCAAGATGTGCTCAAATAAAACAACAAATTGACGAGACAACTTCTGATTACGATAAAGAAAAGCTACAAGAAAGATTGGCTAAACTTGCAGGTGGTGTTGCAGTTATCAAAGTTGGTGGTGCAACAGAAGTAGAAGTAAAAGAGAGAAAAGACAGAGTCGAAGATGCTTTGAATGCTACAAGAGCAGCAGTTGAAGAAGGTATTGTTGTTGGAGGTGGTTGTGCATTATTATACGCTTCGCAAGACCTCGACAAAGCAGTAAAGGTTAAAGGAGATGACCAAAAGGCTGGTGTTGAAATTGTAAAGAGCGCATTACAGGCTCCGATAAGACAAATTACTAAAAATGCTGGTGTTGATGGATCTGTTGTGGTTGGAAAACTTTTAGAGCAAAATAAATCTTCACATGGTTATGATGCACAAAGTGAAAACTATGTAGACATGTTTAAAGAAGGTATTATCGATCCTGTTAAAGTTGTTAGAACAGCTTTACAAGATGCAGCTTCAATATCTGGGTTATTAGTAACAACAGAAGCAATGATAGCTGACAAACCTGAAGAAAAAGACTCAGGCCCTGCAATGCCTCCTGGTGGAATGGGTGGAATGGGTGGTATGGGTGGAATGGGAATGTAATACGTTTCCATTTAGAGAACACTCTAAAAACATACACTAAACAAAATTAGAACCCTCGGAACGAAAGTTTCGGGGGTTTTTTTTATATATTTAAAATTTTATCTAAATAAATACACTATGAGAGGTTTGCATGCTAAAAAAGATTTAACTAAAATCTGATCAGCATTTTTATCATTCACAAGACTTTGTTTGTTGAAATAAAATCTACCACCTACTTGAAACTGTAAGTTTGATTTTTTGTTATTATTTATTTCAAAAACTACTTTTAACCATTCCTCTTGCTGTTTTTGTGTAGGTTTTAATTTTGAAGAAATATCTTTAAATGCAGTTCTTATATCCATTTCAAGTCTAGCATCATGTATCGCTGGAGAACTTTGACTAGGATATCTTCTTTGTCCTAAAAGAATATGAGGTTGGAAACCCTCACTAATCCCAAACGATTTATCAAAATTAAGTGCTATTTCATGAACTATGTTTTTAAAATTTACCCAAGATAAACTATAAAAGTTTTTTTTTGTTTTTCCTTTTATTCTGTAAGGAATTGTAAAATCTGCCTCAATAAATTCATCGCTCATTGCAATTGTTAAATGAGGTTCGTCTGTAAATGATTTTTGTTTTATACCTGTTTTAAAAGTTAAATAATCCCAAAGATTACTCTCTTTTTTAATTCCACTTCTTCCTTTTGCTTTTAGATCAACATTTAACTCATCATTAAGTATTTTATTTTTTCTTATTTTATTCACTAACAGTTTTAATTGTCTTTTTCCTTCTCTATAAGAATAAGGATTATCGTCATCAAAATGAATCCCTGTAAATTCAGTTATCGAACCTTCTGTTAAATATTCGTCTTCGACCATATTGTTTTCTAACACATTAAAATAATCTACTAATTTTTTTGCCCATTCAGAATTTTTGGTTTCTTTATGCGCCCAACTATATACTGAATTCCAAGTTAATTGTTTCCAATTTTCTAATTTAACATTGGGTAATAAATCAACAACAATGCCTATTCCTTTTATTTTATCAAAACCTCTTCTTTTTAGAGTTTTCTCATGTCTATTTAATTGATCTTGAGTAAGCGTTGATGATACTTTACTTTCAATAATCAAACATTCTTCCTCATTATAAATTATAGCATCTGGTAAACCTTTCTTTTGTTTTTCATCTGTTTCTCTAGTGATTTGTCCAGGTACAGTTTGTTGTTCTATCTTTAAATTACTGGTAATTTTAAAAAAATTTTTACAAAACGTTTTAAGAAAACTATCTAAAAGTTTTTTATCCTCATATAGACTAGTTGCCAAAGAATGGGTAAGTTTATTTTCAGGTTGATTATATTGATCAAAAATATTTCTCATTTTAATTTAGTCCAATTTATCTTTGTTACTTAGGTTTGAATAATCTTTAATTCTCTGACCTCTTTTAGTTATAAATTCAATCATGTTTTTTCTATACAATTTGTATTCTATTATATCATTTGGAATAGGTGAATTTTGAAAATCATCAAAAGGTAAGAAATAATTAATTTTAGAATATTTCTCATTAACTAAATCTTGGAGAAGGAAGAAATTTACATATCCTTCAAAATTGTAAAATAAATCAAAAAAAGACTTATATCTATTAAGAGTTTCAGTTAATGGACTTTTGTCATTTTGATAAAATCTTTTAATACACTCAAGTGTTAAATCAAATCTATCTTTAATCCTACTATTTATTCCACGAGAACCATTAATTGTCATTTTATCATCAACTCTATTAGACGGAAAAATTATGTATCCTCCAATAGTGCAACCAAGATTATAAAAAGATTCTATTTCTTTCTTTGGAATTTTTTTAATAATATTTTCTGTTCTTTTCCATTTACTATAATCGTGAGCAAGTGAATCGCTGGATAAAAAAAACTCTCCTAAATTTGATTTATGATGTAAAATTTTAGGTGTTTTAATATCTAATTTAAAAATTGATCCATTTGGTAAAGATTTACTCCAAAGAAATTGGTGGTATTTTCTTAGAGTTTCACTATATGAATCAGGATCCTTTCCTTTGGGTGTATCAGAATAAAAATTAAAATTAATATCAATATCCATGGAATTAAACCTAACCCAACTAAAAAATGATGTCACCCTTCTCGTTTCTTTCCTATTTCGTGTAATTCTGCAATGAACTTTGCAATGAACTTCTTAAATAAGTGAGTATTGACGTACTAAAAATGGGAATGTAATACGTTTCCATTTAGAGAACACTCTAAAGACATACACTAAACAAAATTAGAACCCTCGGAATGAAAGTTTCGGGGGTTTTTTTATTTGAATTAAAATTTTTTAATATATAACGACCAAAAAATGACAAATATAATAAGAAATATAACAATAATTGCCCATGTTGATCATGGAAAAACTACTTTAATTGATAATTTAATGAAACAAAGTGGTTCATTTAGAGAAAATGAAGTCGTTGACGAAAGATTAATGGACAGTGGTGAACTTGAAAAAGAGAGGGGCATTACAATTTTAGCAAAGCCTGCCTCGATTAATTGGAAAGATTCAAGAATAAATATTATTGATACTCCTGGTCATAGGGATTTTGCTGCTGAAGTTGAAAGAGTATTGAGTATGGCAGATGGAGCTTTATTGCTCATAGATTCTACAGAAGGTGTAATGCCGCAAACTAAATTTGTTTTGGCTAAAGCACTTAAACAAGGTTTAAAACCAATAGTTATTATAAACAAGATGGATAAGCCTGATCAGAGAGCAGATGAGGTATTAAATGAAACATTTGATTTGTTTGTTAGCTTGGATGCAAGTGAAGAGCAGTTAGATTTTCCAGTAATTTATGCAAGTGGAAGATCTGGTTGGGCAGATAAAGAAATAAATGGATCTAGAGAAAATTTAAATCCATTAATAAATTTAATAATAGAACATGTAAAGCCATCAGACTTTGATAGGAGTAAGCCATTTGCAATGTTATCTACACTTTTATATGCAGACAGCTATCTTGGTAGAAGTCTAGTGGGAAGGATATCACAAGGTACTGCAAAAGCTAATCAACAAATAAAGGCAATCAATCTTAATGGAGAGAAAGTTGATGAGGGAAGACTAACAAAAATTTTTAGATATGAGGGAACAAAAAAAGTTCCTATAGAAATTGGAGAGGCTGGAGATATAGTAATTGTTGCAGGCTTAGAAAAAGCTAATGTAGCAGATACCATTTGTGACCTTGAAATAAACGAACCAATTAAAGCAACACCAATAGATCCTCCAACTATGTCTATAAAAATAACAGTTAATAGCTCTCCACTTGCAGGAACTGAAGGAAAGAAATTAACTAGTACACAAATAAGAGAAAGATTAATTCAAGAATCTGAAAATAATGTTGGGATATCTTTTTCTGAGAACGAAAGTAAAGATGCCTTTGAAATAAGTGGTAGAGGAGAGCTAATGTTAGAGATACTTCTTACTCAAATGAGACGAGAAGGATTTGAAATGACTGTTAGCCCACCAAAAGTTTTATATAAGAAAAATAAAAATGGTGAAAAATTAGAACCAATAGAAGAAATTACAATGGATTTAGATGAAGAATATTCTTCAAAAGTTATTGACTCAATTAACAGAAGAAAAGGGAAACTAATTGATCTGAAAGATACTGGAAAAGATAAAAAAAGATTAATATTTCAAGCACCCACAAGAGGATTGATGGGATACACAAGTAGGTTTTTAACATTAACAAAAGGTACTGGTATCATAAACAGAATATTTCATTCTTATGGAGCTTTTGAAGGTGAGATGGAAGGTAGAAGAAATGGAGCTTTAATATCAATGGAGCAAGGAAAAGCAGTAGCATTTGCAATATTTAACTTACAAGCAAGAGGTGAGATGTTTGTAACACATAACGATCCTGTCTATACTGGTATGATAGTAGGTTTAGCTCCAAAACCAGGTGATATGATAATAAATGTTATGAAGGGAAAGAAATTAACAAATATGAGAACACAAGGCACTGATGAGAATGTAGTTCTCACGCCAGTTAGAAAAATGTCAATTGCTGAACAATTAAGTATTCTTAATACTGATGAAGCATTAGAAATAACACCTAAATCATGTAGATTAAGAAAAGCAATACTTGACCCCCACGATAGAAAAAAAAGTGAAAAATTAACTTCTAATTCTTAAACTATCTACTTATTTTTTTTTTTGAAATCCCTAATTTTTCACTATGACGTAATCTTAAAATTACAATTGCTCCAGCAATTAATACAATTGCAACAGCTTCATAAACTAGTGCTGAAGGATCCATTTCTTTTCCTTGTAAAATAATAAACCGGGATAGAGCGGTTATTGCTATTAAAAGTGGTAAGGTAATACTTATAGATTGTTGATCCCAAAAAACCCTCACCATTGCCATAACCTCGAGGTAAAGAAACATTAGTAAAAGGTCTGCTAAAGTTACAGATTTATTAGAAAACATAAGATTAATCTCTAACATTACGGCAATTACAGTACTTATTAAGATTATGCCAAGTAAGCCAAGCTGAAGATATTTTACTATGTCTTTCATATTAATTCGAATCAAATATTAAATTACTAAAATTTAACGAAAAATTCTACCAACAATATAAAGACTAAAAGCAACAGCTGGCCCTATCCCAAAGGCAAATAAAAGTGTGCCAATGCCCACTGTGCCACCTAAATACCATCCGATACTAACTACCGTAACTTCTAAGAAAACTCTGACCGTTGCAATTGGTAGATTTGTTTTTTTTTGTAAACCTGTCATCAAACCATCTCTAGGACCAGGTCCTAAATTTGCAACGAGATAAATACCACTGCCTATTCCTACTAACATAACTGCAAATACCGCTAAAATTATTTTTAGAATAAAACTTTCAGGAGTTGATATATATTTTAAACACAAATCAATCATCACAGCTATAATCAGTGCATTTAATATTGTACCGATTCCTGGTTTTTGTTTTAAAAAAATCCAAAGAGAAATTACAAAGATACTTA
This sequence comes from uncultured Pelagibacteraceae bacterium, assembly GCA_902610655.1. Classification (GTDB taxonomy): domain Bacteria; phylum Pseudomonadota; class Alphaproteobacteria; order Pelagibacterales; family Pelagibacteraceae; genus Pelagibacter. Next base: position 1,636 of record CACLWL010000015.1, on the reverse strand, counting down.
TAGAAAATGTTATTACACCGATTGAATAATTAATTTTTAAAGATATCCCTTGAGCTAAAACACTCCAAGGGGAAGCTCCTGTATATGACACCAACAATAAACCTTCCCCTATTCCAAATAAACTGAGTCCAAAACATAAAAAAAAAAAAGTAGATAATCTTGGTTTTAAATTAAGGGGTTTTTTAGAGCTCCATGAAACTTTTGGAATATTTTTAATTTTAAGAAACATTTATTAAATTGGTTATGAAACTTACTAAATCCTAATAAAAAATAATATGCAAATAAATAATAATCTTATTTTAGTAATAAAAAAAATCTGTAAACTTAGATTTATGAAAAAAATATTCATAATAATAATCTTTACAGTTAGTTTATTTGAACCTTCTCTTTGTAAAGATCTTAAAAATTTAAAATCTATAAAAATGGATATACTTAGAAATGGTGAGATAATTGGTTTCTCAAATTACAAGTTTGAGAAAGAAAATAATTTTTTTAAAGTGGAAAATAAAACAAGTTTTAATGTTGAAATTTTAGGTGTTAATTTATTATCAATTAATAGTTCAGGAACTGAGGTTTATAAAAATAATAAATTAATTTCATTCAATTCTAAAACATTTCAAAATAAAAAAATTAAGTATGTTAATTTAAAACTTTCAAATGATAAGAAACAATATTCTATTGATGGTTCGTCATACAAAGGTAATGCTTCTTTAAAAAATGTTGTCGGAAATTGGTGGAATTACGAAATCTTAAAAACGGATAGTCAAATAAGTCCTCTATCTGGAAGTATAAAAAAACAAAAGGTGAAATATTTAGGTGATGAAGTATTTGATTTTTTTGGAAAAAATATAAAGACACAAAAATTTAGTCTTAAATCAAAGGATGAAAAAATATCTGATGATAAGAAGCTCAATTTTACTGTGTGGATAGAACCAAATAGCAAAGTAATTTTTAAGGTTGCATATGAGAGAATGGGCAATTGGGAATACAAATTAAAAAACTATAACTAAATAATCAATTTTCCTTTTTTTTTCTAACACGCGCAATTAATTGAGTTAACGAATCAACCATTTGATCTGATGCTTTAAATATTTCATTAGTTTTATATTCGAAAGATAAGTTTTTCTCAGGATTTGTTTTATCTTCAATTATTATCCCCTCATCTGGGGAGTTATTTTTAATATAAATTAATATTAACCATTTATCATCCTCACTTTCGTCCCATTTTATAAAAATTTCTCCTGTTTCAAATCTTCGATCAATACATCTCAAAATAGACATTTGTCTAGTTATGTGTCTTTTATTTAATTGAAAAACTAAACTGCTTGCACTTCTGTAAAAACTCTCAAGAGCAAACTCTATTTTTTGTCTTGCTAATGTGTAATCTTTTTCTTTTTGAAGTAATGTTTCTCGATCCTCATCACCTTGTATTTTAACACCTAACGCTTCTACTCTTTCTCTTATTTTTTGATCTCTTATAATTCTATATTTTTCCCTAAGTTTATCTATTCTATTCTGCAGACCTGCATAATCTTCCCTCTTTTCTTTTAAAGATATTTTTTCTAGTTGTTCTAATTCTTTAATTTCTCTAATTCTGAATTTCTCTATTTGTTTTTCTAGTTTGATTTGTTCAAGA
>CACLWL010000014.1 GCA_902610655.1 uncultured Pelagibacteraceae bacterium | reverse complement strand
GATGATGAAAAATAAACAAACAGGTCGATACCAAAGAGAAGGTAAGTGGCAAATAATGATTCACGGAGAAAGTTATAAACCAATTGTAGCTGAGGCAGCAAAGAAGTCTGCAGATAAAATTTATAATAGAATAATGATAACTCATTTATTAATGGATGAAACAAATGAAAATAGAGTAGGGGGAGCAGTTGGATTTAATATGAGAACTGGCGATTACTACGTATTTAAATCTAAAACTGTAATCGTTGCAGCTGGAGGAGCTTCACATATATTTAAACCTAGAGCAGTTGGAGAGGGCATGGGAAGAACTTGGTATGCTCCATGGAGCAATGGATCGGCCTATGCATTACCAATCCAGGCTGGTGCAAAAATGACTCAAATGGAAAATAGAATAGTATTATGCCGTTTCAAAGATGGTTATGGTCCTGTAGGAGCTTATTTCCTTCACTTAAAGACTTATACGCAAAATGCAAACGGAGAAAACTATGAGAAAAAATGGTATAATCAAACGAAAGAGCTTGTAGGAGAATATATTGATCATCACCCAACACCTACATGTTTAAGAAATCATGCATTTGTTCAAGAAGTAATGGCAGGTGGTGGTCCTATACACATGGTTACTAAAGAAGCTTTCCAAGATCCACATTTAGAAACAGTAGGATGGGAGAACTTTCTCGGTATGACAGTTGGTCAAGCAGTAGTTTGGGCATCACAAAATATAGATCCAAAATATACAAATCCTGAATTAACAACTTCAGAGCCATATGTAATGGGATCTCACGCAACATGTTCTGGAGCATGGGTAAGTGGACCTGAAGACTTATCACCACCAGAATATTTTTGGGGTTATAACAGAATGACTACGGTAGATGGTCTTTTCGGAGCAGGTGATACAGTTGGAGGTAGTGCGCACAAATTTTCTTCAGGATCATTTACTGAAGGTAGATTGGCTGCAAAAGCTGCAGTAAAATATATAGAAGAACAGAAAGCTAATAATATAAAAGTTAGTGACAAGCAATGTGAGGACTTTAAGGAAATGATTTACAAACCTCTAGATAACTATACTGTTGGAAGAAATGAAATAACTGGAGGTACAGTTTCTCCAAGCTATATTTCACCAATACAAGGTCTACAAAGATTACAGAAAATTATGGATGAATATGTTGGTGGTATTTCAGTGAATTATATGACTAATGGAAATTTACTAAAAAAGGGTCTTGAACTACTAGATTGGTTACAAGAAGATTTAGAAAATGTTGGTGCTGAAGATTATCATCAGTTAATGAGAGCATGGGAGTTAAAACATAGAACCGTTACTTCTCAATGTGTAACTGAACATACTCTTTTCAGAAAAGAAACTCGTTGGCCTGGTTACTATTATAGAGGTGATCATATGAAACTCGATGATGAAAACTGGCACTGCTTAACTGTTTCAAGAAGGGATCCAAAAACAGGTAAATTTTCTTTAGAAAAGATGCCTGTCTATCACATAATTGACGAAAAAGAAAAAAAAGAAGCTTCTTAAATTTTAATGAGTCTTCTTGAGAAAGCAGATAACGAAGTCATCGAAATAGCCAATCCTATTTGGGCAAATTTAGTTAAATCCTCCAATATGAAAGATTATGGAGGTTTCACAAAAGATTTTTCATCTCAAATGCTTTATGGCGCAAACGAAGTCGAACTTGGAAAACAGTGGGCAAGCAATGATTTAATTTCAACTCTATCAGATGAATACAAAGCCTTCGGTTGCCTTAGAAGAGGTTTGTATATTACTGTTTTATATAAGCAAAAAAGTACAAAAATTTCTGGAGAATTTTTAGGTAGACTAGTTCTTGGAGAAGAAGATGGTTTAGTCAAAGTATTTGGAGCAACTATTTTTTAAGAATTGTTGACTTTAATATTTTTGAGGAATAGTTAGTGTTTATGGAATATTTTCTTCCAATAGCAGAAGTTTATATAAGCTTACCTTTAGTATTTTTGCTTAGCCTAGTAGTTGGAGTTTTGTCAGGATTGTTTGGTGTTGGTGGAGGTTTTTTGATGACACCATTTTTAATTTTTATGGGATTGCCTCCTACGTATGCAGTGCCCAATGAAGCAAATAATATCTTAGGAACGTCAATATCTGGTTCAACAACACATTGGTTTAAAGGTACATTAGATTATAAAATGGGATTAATGATTGTGGTTGGAGGAGCTGTTGGGACGATTGCGGGAATAGCAACATTCACATATTTTAAAGACATCGGGAAAATAAATATAGTTATATCTTTAGCGTATATGTATATTTTAGCAATTATAGGCACCCTTATGTTAGTACAAGGGGTAACAGAATTAGATAGAGCTAGAAAAAAAATAGTTCAAAAAAAAAAATTACACGAACATTACTGGATACATGGCCTTCCATTTAGAATGAGGTTTAAAAAATCAAAACTTTACGAGAGTGCATTTACACCGATAATAATTGGGTTAATTGTAGGATTTATTGCTGCAATTATGGGAGTTGGTGGAGCTTTTATTTTAGTACCAGCAATGATTTATGTTATAGGAATGCCAACAAAATTAATTCCAGGAACCTCTTTATTTGTTACAATTTTTGTAAGTGCAATTGTTACTGTATTGCACGCATTTAATTATGGAACAATAGATTTAATTTTAGTTGTAGTATTAATATTAGGCTCGATTATTGGTGTACAAATAGGACAAAAAATTGGTGAAAAAGTTGACAGTTCAGAATTTAAAACAATATTAGCAGTATTACTATTGTTGGTTGGAATAGCAATTGCGTATGATACATTTTTTGCTGAGGAAGCAATTAAAGAAGTTCAAGATAATGGAAAAGTTGTACTTGGGCCTGTAGCGCAATTTGTAAGAGATCTATCAATAAATGTTCCGTTTTTATATGGAATGTTTTCAATTGTATTAGCTCTTGGTCTTGGAATTGGAGCGGCAATAATGAGAAGATTTCTCTCAAAATTTAAGGAAAAATTTATACCTAAAGCACCACCTGCTTCATTAAAGTAGATTTGAAATTATAAGTAATGTGTTAAAAACTAAGATGAAGAAAATATTTACATTTTTATTTTTAATAATATCGTTTAGCGCCAACGCTTTAGAAAAAAAAACAACTTTTGAAAATGAATTATTTCAAAAAGCTCAATCAGAGGGTAAAGTTGTAGTTGTTAGTTCTTGGATAAAATATTGCAATTCTTGTGCTAGTCAAATGAAAGTTTTAAATAAAGTAAAGAATGATTTTGACAATATCGAATATTTTACATTTGAAATTACTAATCGAGAAATATCGGACTTTCTTAAGGTACAGTATCAAACTACTTTATTAATTTTTAAAGATAATAAAGAAGTTTATAGAAGCATTGGTGAAATTAGCAGAGAAGAAATTTATAAAGCTATTAAATCCTCAATTTAAATTAAGCACTTCTATAAAGTTTTGTCATTACAAATTCTTTGTGACCTAGAGCCTCTGCGCAAGTAAGTCTTCCATTCGCAACTCTTATAGTTGCTTTTATTAATTCATCTCCAGCTTGGTCCAGATTCATTTGTCGAGAAAGTATTTTTGATACATCCACGTCTATATGTTCACTCATAGTTTTTGCTGTAAGAGGATTTGCTGTAAGTTTAATAACAGGCTCAATAGGATTACCTATAATATTACCCTGTCCCGTTGGGAATAAATGAATATTAAACCCACCAGCAGCTTGCAATGTAACACATTCTGCAGCAGCGGAAGAAGTATCCATAAAATATAAACCCTTACCTTTGTTTGGTTCTTCCGCAGGTTCTAACACATCAATAAATTGTCTTGAGCCGATTTTTTGAAAGTTTCCAAATGCTTTTTCTTCAATTGTGGTTAAGCCGCCTGCAATATTTCCAGCTGTTGGCTGACTTTCAGAAAGATCATCTGTTGCCTCTTTTAAAATAAAATCATTATATGCATTCCAAGTTTTCAAAAATTTTTCTTTTGTTTCAAGTGTTTTACCTCTTTTAGCACAAACATTTTCAGCACCAGTTAATTCTGATGTCTCGCCAAAACATAAATGAACACCAAGTGGCTCGAGTTTATCCATTAAATTTCCCACTGTTGGATTTGAGGCAAGACCCGATGTTGTGTCTGATTCTCCACATTTAACTGATATCCATAAATCACTAATTGGACACTCCTCTCTTTGTTTTTCTGATGCCCACATTGAAAACTCTTGCGCCTTTTTTGATACTTTAGCAATTGTGTCGATGTCTCCAACACCTTCAATACTGAATCCCTCCACTGGTTTTCCAGTTTTCGCAATTGCATCAACAATTCTTCTTGTCCACTTAGGTTCTATACCAATTACAATTACTGCAGCAACATTAGGATTTTTACCTGTACCAATCATTGTTCTAAAGTGTAATTCTAAATCAGCTCCAAATTGAAGTCTTCCGTAAGAATGAGGTAATGCAATCGTTCCTTTAATATTGTTTGCAACTGCCTCTGCACATGCATTTGAAATATCATCAACTGGTAAAATTATTACATGGTTTCTTGTACCAGCTCTTCCATTTTCTCTTTTATAACCTAAAAAACTTTTTGGGATTTCCATATTTACCACTTTTTTGTTTTTACATTATGAACATGTACATGTTCACCTTTTTTAATATTTTTAACTACTTTACCAATATCATGACCGTATTTTAATATTGTATCTCCTTCTTTTAAATCTAGCATAGCAATTTTGTGGCCTAAAGGTATCTCACTTTTAGACTGTATTTTTGCAGATTTATCGTTTTCCATAATCCAACAGTTACAATCCTGATTAGGGGTTATTTTTTCAATAACCACAACACCAACATTGTCTTTTTCATCATGTATAATTATGTCTGTATTACTCATAGTGACGATTTCTTATTTGAAATTTAGGAGATCTTATATATTAATCACTCAAATTTATAAATAATAAATTTTAAGGATTCAATTATGGCCAAAATGACAACTGAAGAAGCATTTATTAAAGTATTACAAATGCACGGTATAGAGCATGCATTTGGAATAATAGGATCTGCTTTTATGCCCATTTCTGATTTATTCTCCAAAGCCGGGATTACTTTTTGGGATGTTGCACATGAAACTAATGGCGGTTTGATTGCTGATGGATATACAAGAGCGACCGGCAAAATGTCGATGGTGGTAGCTCAAAATGGACCAGGAATAACTGGTTTAGTTACTCCAATAAAAACTGCATATTGGAATCATACACCATTACTTGTTGTAACACCTCAAGCTGCAAATAAAACAATGGGTCAAGGAGGATTTCAAGAAGTTGAACAAATGAATTTATTTAAAGACATGGTTTGCTACCAAGAAGAAGTAAGGGACCCATCTAGAATGGCTGAGGTATTAAATAGAGTGATTGAAAAAGCTTTTAGAGGATCAGCTCCAGCTCAAATTAATGTCCCACGTGATTACTGGACACAAGTAATTGATATAGACTTACCTCCAATAGTAAGATTTGAAAGACAGGGAGGAGGAGAGGAGGCAGTTAATAAAGCAGCTTCAATATTATCAAAAGCAAAATTTCCAGTAATATTATCAGGTGCAGGAGTTGTAATTGGTAATGCGATAGAGGAATGTAAAATGTTAGCTGAAAGGTTAGATGCACCTGTTTGCAATGGATATCAACATAATGATAGTTTTCCTGGCAGTCATCCACTTGCTGTAGGACCTCTAGGTTACAATGGCTCAAAAGCAGCAATGCAACTAATTTCCAAAGCTGACGTTGTTCTTGCATTAGGCACAAGATTAAATCCATTCTCTACATTACCTGGATACGGAATCGATTATTGGCCAAAAAACGCAACAATAATTCAGGTGGATATGAATCCTGATAGAATAGGCTTAACCAAAAAAGTTACTGTTGGAATTTGTGGAGATTGCAAAATGGTTGCAAAACAAATATCAGACAAACTTTCAAAAGATGCAGGAAATGATGGTAGAGAAGAGAGAAAAAATCTAATTCACAAAACAAAATCTGCATGGCTACAAACATTAACTGGATTAGATCATGAAGAGGATGATCCAGGCACAGTTTGGAATAAAGAAGCAAGAGAAAGGGATAAAGATAGAATGTCACCAAGACAAGCTTGGAGGGCAATACAGGAAGCAATACCAACTGGTGCAATAATTTCAAGTGATATTGGAAATAATTGCGCAATTGGTAATGCATATCCAACTTTCGAGGAAGGAAGAAAATATTTAGCGCCAGGATTATTCGGTCCTTGTGGATATGGTTTTCCATCAATACTTGGAGCAAAAATTGGTTGCCCAGAAACTCCAGTTATAGGTTTTGCTGGTGACGGAGCATTTGGAATAAGTATGAATGAAATGAGTTCATGTGCAAGAAAAGAATGGCCAGCAATAACAATGGTAATTTTTAGAAATTACCAATGGGGTGCAGAAAAAAGAAATTCAATTTTATGGTTTGACGACAATTTTGTTGGAACCGAATTAGATCCAGAATTAAGTTATGCTAAAGTTGCTAACGCATGTGGTTTAAAAGGTGTAACGGTTAAAACTATGGAAGAAACCACCAAGGCAATTAAACAATCATGCGAAGATCAAAAAAAAGGCATTACAACTTTTATTGAAATAATATTAAATCAAGAATTAGGTGAACCATTTAGAAGAGATGCTATGAAAAAACCAGTAAAAATTGCTGGAATTAATAAAGAAGATATGAAAACACAATTGGTCTAATTAATTTAAGATCGACATAGGATCAAGTCTAGTTTGAAACCAGTTTACACGGAAATCTAAATGTGGCCCCGTTGATCTACCAGTTGAACCAACTGTTCCTATAATTTTTCCTTTTTCTATTTTATCGCCTACATTAACATTTACTGTTTCAAGATGAGAATAAATTGTTGATATTCCATGACCATGATCCATTATTATTGTCCCTCCAGTATAATAAAGATCTTCTTCCGCCATAGTCACAATTCCTGAACCAGATGCTTTAATCTTTGTTCCTTTTTTAGCAGCAATGTCTATTCCGTAATGTGGCCATTTTGGTTTACCATTTAAAATTCTCTGACTTCCGTAAACTCCTGAAATAATTCCCTCAACTGGCATTATAAATTTATCTTTAAAGAAATCTAAATTAGAATTTATTGCTCTAGCTTTTCCAATTTTATTATTTTCCTCTTTAATTCTATTATAAACTTCTTCGGGTGGAGTTACTTTTTTTTCATCCAAGCCATCGATTCTTTGAATATTGTATTTACGTTTCAAAACTTTTTTAGTAATTTTTTTATTATTATTTGAGTTAATTAAGGTTATTGAAACATCATATTTTCTATCTCTATCTAAGCCAAATACAAAAAAACCTTCTTTAGAAACTTTTATATTTTTTTTATCTATTAAAATTTTTGTACCAGGATCAGTTTTTCCTATAATAAAATGTCCTTGAATAAATTTACCATTAAATTCAACAGCGAAAGAGTTTTGTGTAAAAAAAAATAAAAATATTAAAATTTTAGTTATTTTGCTGTCCATCCACCATCAACCAATAAAGATGTTCCTGTAATCATTGATGCAGCATCAGAGGCTAAAAAAACAACTGCAGAGGCTACATCTGATAATTCTGCAAATCTACCTAAAGGAATATTATTTAATGTTTCACTTTTAAATTTTTTATTTTTAAAAAATTTACTAGTCATTGGCGTAACAACAAATGTAGGCGCCACTGTGTTTACTCTAATATTATTTTTAGCAAGGTCTATGGACATACTTTTTGTGAGACCTTCTATCCCAAATTTCGTCATATTGTAAACACTTCTAATTGGACCTCCAACATGACCCATTTGAGATGACATATTAATTATAGACCCACCTACTTTTTTCCTATTTTTTAACTTTATCATTTTAATTGCACACAGTTGCGCAAGATTAAATGTTGCAATCGTATTAAGTTTTACGATGTATTCCATATCTTTGGTTTTAACCTTTGTAAAATGTGATGGGATATTATTTCCTGCATTATTTACTAGTATATCAATTCTTTTTAAACTATTAATTATTTTTTTAATTTCAGAGTAATTTGTGACATCACATGAAAAACTTTGACATTTAACTTTATATTTTTTAACAATTTTTGATACTTTCTGTAAATCTTTTTGTGTTCTGCTAATTATAATTACATTAACACCAGCCTCTGCTAATGCTATAGCACATGCTTTTCCAAGACCTTTTCCAGCTCCGGTCACAACAGCTGTTTTATTTTTTAAGTTATATTTTTTTAAAAACATTTTATATGAATAGCTTTAAATCTGTATAAATCAAATCAATTGCCACTATTAATATTGCAAATAGTCCTAACCATGCAATCCATTTATATTTTTTAATCCATTGAGATATCAAATTAGCAGCCACTGCCATTAGGGCAATTGATAATACAAGACCAAATATTAATAAAAAATAATGATCTTTTGCTGCACCCGCAACTGCCAAAACATTATCTAAACTCATAGTCACATCTGCTATGATAATTGTTGTAATAGCTTTGAATAAACTTGATTTTTCAATATTTGGACCTTCTTCTTTTTTTGGACCATCTTTTACAACATCAACATATAATTTATAACAAACGTATAATAGCAACACACCTCCAATTAATCTCAAGCCAGTTATTTGTAGAAGGTAAGCAGTTATCAATGTAAATATAATTCTTAAAACAATTGCTGCACTTATTCCCCAAAAAATAATCTTTTTTCTTTGATCGTTCGGAAATTGAGATGCGACCATACCAATTATTATTGCGTTGTCGCCGGCAAGCACCAAGTCTAATAAAATAATTTGAATAAAAATTAGAATTTGTTCAGCTAACATTAATTGTTCAATATCATATCAGCACCCTTTTCGGCAATCATTATGGTCGGAGCATTAGTATTTCCCGATGTAATATTTGGCATAATAGATGCATCAATAACTCTTAAATTTTCTATTCCATGTACTTTTAACTCATCAGATACAACAGCGCTGATATCATCACCCATTTTACATGTTCCTACAGGATGAAAGATTGTTTGGGCGTAATGACTACAAGCTTTAACAATTTCCTCACTATCTTTGATATGAGTTCCTGGCCTGTATTCCTCTGGCTCATATTTCTTAAATTCGTTTGTTTTCATAACTATTTTTCTAATTAGTTTAAGACCATCCGCTGCAACCTTTCTATCCTCTTCAGTGGATAGATAATTCATTTTTATTTTTGGATTATCTCTAGAGTCTGAACTTATTATATTTATCTCACCTCTGCTTGTTGGTCTTACATTTGCTACTGTTGGAGTAAATGCGTTAAAATCATGAAGTTTTGAACCCCCAAGTTTGTCAGTGCTAATTGGTTGAATATGAAATTGTAAATTGGGAGTTTCTCTAGTGCTATCGCTTTTTGCAAAACCACATAGTTGACTTGCTCCCATGGTCATAGGGCCTTTTCTCAAAAAAACATATTCTAATCCAATTAGAAGTTTTCCAAACATACTATTGATTTTTTTATTCAAAGTTTTGATATTTTTTAGCTTATAAACAGGTCTAAACATTAAATGATCTTGTAGGTTTAGTCCTACACCTTTTAAATCTTTAACGATATCAATACCTAGATTTTTCAGTTTAACACTATCACCTATTCCGGAGACCTGAAGAATTTGTGGACTTCCAATTGAACCTGCGCTTAATAAAATTTCCTTATTCGCTTTGACTGTTAATTTTGAATTATTCTTATAATAACTGACACTTACTGCTTTATTATCTTCAAAATTAATTTTTTGAACATGGCATTTGGTTTCAATTTTTAGATTTTTATTATTTTTAATTGGATTTAAATAACCTACTGCTGCACTACATCTTAAACCATTCCTTTCTGTAACTTGGAAGTATCCACAACCAAAATTATCCCCTCTATTAAAATCATCCACTTTTGGGATACCAACTTCATTTGCAGCATTTTGAAAAACATTTAAAATATCGAGTTTAATTCTTTGATCTGAGACTGCTAATGGACCGCCTTGTCCATGGAATTCGCTCTTTCCTCTTTCTTGATCCTCAGCTTTAATAAAGTATGGTAAAACTTCCTCCCAGCTCCAACCTTTATTACCTAATTGTCTCCACACATCATAATCTTGCTCCTGCCCCCTAATATAAAGAAGTCCATTTATTGAAGAACTGCCTCCTAAAGTTTTTCCTCTAGGATAAGGTATTGAAACATTTTCCATTGTTTTATCAGGCTCAGTTTTAAAACACCAATCTGTTTTTGGGTTATGTAAAGTTTTATAATATCCTACTGGAATATGTATCCATGGATAGCTATCATTGCCTCCAGCTTCAAGCAAAAGAACTTTATATTTTCCAGAATTAATAATTCTATTTGTTAAAACACAACCAGCGGAACCCGCACCTATAATTATAAAATCAAACTCTTCCATGTCTACTTGTTAACTTATTAACGCTTTTTGACACAAAATTGAACGAATTGCCACTTGTCACATCAGCTTTTTTTTGAGAGGATAAGAAAGTTAAATTTAACAAGAAAGAGGGAAATAATGAAAAAAATCATTTCATTTATGTTCGGTGTAATATTAGTCGTTGGCTTTATGTCAAATGCTAATGCAAAAACACTGAAATGTCAGACCGTCCTTAACACTAAAGCTGATGAAGTTAAAATGTTAAAAGACTTTACTGATACGGTAACAACTCTAACTGGTGGTTCTTTAAAATTTGAAATTTTACCAGCAGGTGCTGTTGTTGGAGTAAAAGAAACATTAGATGCAGTTGACAAAGGACTGATTGACTGTGGATTTGCATGGACTCACTATTGGTCAGGAGATCATCCTGCTGCTATGTTATTCGGTTCACCAGTAGCTGGTGGTGGTGTTGGTATAGATAACTTAGCTTTTTTATCATGGTTTCAATATGGTGGTGGTAAAGAGCTTTATGATCAATTATGGAAAGAAATGGGAAGAGACATCAAAGGATTTATGCTTCAACCAGTAGGTCCAGAAGCTTTAGGTTGGTTTCCAAAGCCAATTAAAGATATGGCAGACTTTAGAAAATATAAATTCAGAACTCCTCCTGGAATTCCAGGACAAACATACAAGGATATTGGTATAGCGTCTGTAGCTATGGGTGGTGGAGATATTCTTCCAGCTCTAGAAGCAGGTACAATCGATGCTGCTGAGTGGTGTTGTCCTAAACCAGACATGGTTTTTGGATTCCAAAAAGTATTAAAGCACTATTACTTACAAGGTTTACACCAAGTAGTAGTAAATGCTGATTTCTATATTACTGGAAAAACTTACAATGCTATGAGTGATCATGAGAAAAAGTCTCTTGAAGTAGCAGCTAATGCATCATTAGCTAAATCTTTAAGTTACAGAATCTATGAAAACGGAAAAGCATTACAACAGTTAACTACAAAACATGGGGTAATATTAGAAGATACTCCATCTGACTACTTCGTTGAGTATATGGCTGCTGCAAAAGCTACTTTAAATAAAAATGCGGAGAAAAATGCATTTTTCAAAAAGGTTTATGACTCAATGAAAGAGTTTGCTGATGTAGCTGTTCCTTTCTGGAGTGGTGCTCAAATGTCAAATGCGAAGCTAGGAATGGCTCACGCTGCAACATTAAAGTAATCAGAAATTAATCTTGATTTAATTAGAGCGGACTTTTACGGTCCGCTCTAACTTTTTTAACTAAATTTTATGACAAACGAACCATCAAAATTAGATCTTTCAGATGAGATGATTGATGAAAGAAGAGGTGGTTTAGGTAAAATGCCAGACGATATGCCATCATGGATGGCTAAGGCCATTATTAGAATTGATAAATTCAGTAAAATTATCGGAAATATTGTCTGCTGGATTTTAATGCCGTTAATTTTTGCTATGACATACGAAGTTTTAGCGAGAAAATTATTTTTAGCTCCAACAATTTGGGCCTATGATATAAGTCGATTTCTTTATGGAGCATTATTTATGCTTGGAGCTGGATATGCTCTTTCAAGAGGTGTTCATATAAGAGCAGATTTTTTATATAGAAACTTCAAAACTAAAACGCAAGGAAAGATAGATTTTTGGTTATATCTTTTGTTTTATTTTCCTGGTCTCCTCGTTTTTCTTTACATGACCATTGGATATGTAGGCGAGTCCATTCAAAGAGGTGAGAGAGGTATGGATACTACATGGATGCCTTACATGTGGCCTATTAAAACATGTTTGTTAATTGGAATAATATTTTTACTTGTTCAGGGAATTTCAGAATTATTTAAAAGTTACTGGGCAGCTAAAAAGGGTAAATGGCCAGGGGAAGCTAAATGATTGCTGAATTAATTGATCCAGCAATTTTAGGTTTTATTCTTGTAGGCGTAATGCTATTTGCAATATTTGTTGGATTCCCAATATCTTTTACTTTGATATTTTTAGGTTTTGTTTTTGGTTATTTAGGTTTTGGAAAGTTAGTTTTTTATTTAATGACTCTCCAATTTTCAATGGTTATGACCGAGCAAACACTGGCTGCTGTTCCACTCTTTGTATTTATGGGAATTATGATGGAACAAGCAGGATTGATGGAAAGATTATTTTCTGCGTTCCAATTAATGTTATCTAGGGTAAGAGGTTCTTTATATTATGCAGTTTTGTTTGTTTCTGTAATATTTGCAGCTGCTACTGGAATTGTTGGAGCTTCAGTTACTATACTTGGAATTATGGCAGCTAAATCCATGAATAGATCAAAATATGATGTTAGACTTGCAGCAGGCACTATAACGGCAGGAGGAACTTTAGGAATATTAATTCCACCAAGTATTATGCTGGTTGTTATGGGCCCAATAATGGAAATACCCGTAATTGATTTATTCGCTGCAGCTATATTGCCAGGAATATTATTAGCATCGCTATATGCAGCATATACAACAATAAGATGTATGTTGAATCCTAAACTTGGACCAGTGTTACCAGAAGATATGAGAGCTACCAGTATGAAAGAAGTTTGGATCGAATTTTTTCTTGGTCTAGTACCTCCCGCAGCTTTAGTTTTTGCTGCACTTGGAAGTATATTATTTGGTTTTGCTACTCCTACAGAGGCTGCTGGATGTGGGGCAATGGGTGCATTGCTTTTATCTTTAGCATATAAAAAATTAACATTACCAAAACTACAAGAAGCTCTTGTTAAAACTTTAGAGATTACAGCCCTTATAATGGTTTTGGTTGCTGCTTCTAATTTTTTTGGAGCTGTTTTTGCCAGACTTGGAACACCAACATTGTTAACTGAATTTTTACTAGGTTTAGAAATGAATAAATACCTAATACTAGGAATGATTATGGTTATGATATTTCTTTTAGGTTGGCCATTGGAATGGGTTCCAATTGTAATGATTATTATACCCATCATCTTACCTTTGGTAGAAGCACTTGGTTTTAATCTTACTTGGTTTGCAATTTTAGTAGCTGTAAATCTACAAACCGCCTGGCTTTCACCACCTGTTGCCTTATCTGCATATTTTTTAAAAGGTGTAGTCCCTGAATGGGATTTAAAAGATATTTATCTTGGAATGATGCAATTTATGGCCCTTCAGGTAATTGGTTTAATCTTGATTATTATATTTCCCAAGATTGCACTTTGGTTACCAACTCTCTTGTATGGACAGTAAATCATATTTGTTTAATATGAAAACGTGATTCCAAATAAAGAAAAATTTGACTTAGTTAATTGGGAAATTGTTTCTGTAAACCCTGTTGATAAAAACTGGAGATGGACAGATTTTTTTTGTTTCTGGGCAGTTAATATCCAAAGTATCATAGGTTTTTCTCTTATAGCATCTTTATATATAATTTATGATTTAAATTTTTTAATTGTTTTATCTGGAAGCATTACTGCCACTGTATTAGTTTATTTACTTTCAAATTTGATCGGAAAATTATCACAGAAGCATGGAATTCCTTTTCCTGTTTTGCTTAGAATTTCGATAGGATTAAATGCAGCAAGATATTTTGCAATGTTTAGATGTATTATTGGTATATTTTTTTTTGGTGTGCAAACTTTTTTTATTTCAAAGTCTATCGTATATTTAATAAGAATTTCTTTTTTTTATATTGATCCAAATATTCTTAATAAAGAGATATTTCTACTTTATTTTTTAGCATTAAATGTAATTGATTGGTTTGCATTAATAATCACATTTGCTTTTCAGTATTTTCTCTTTAGCAAGGGCCATCATTTTAATAAATCTCTCATGAGATTTTCTGCAATATTTGTTTATTCTGGATTGTTGATATTTTCGATTATAATTTTATCTGAACATAGTCAAAGATTGCTCCCAGCTGTTGATCAAATAATCGGCGATAATAATATTTTCCAAAAACAAAATATTTCTCCATTTATTTCAGTAACGGGAACAATGTTTGCATTCTTTTCTATTTTATTACTTAACTTTGGGGACTATTCAAGATACGCAAAAGATAAGAATGAGTTAAATAT
This sequence comes from uncultured Pelagibacteraceae bacterium, assembly GCA_902610655.1. GTDB lineage: Bacteria > Pseudomonadota > Alphaproteobacteria > Pelagibacterales > Pelagibacteraceae > Pelagibacter. The sequence continues at coordinate 5,879 of CACLWL010000014.1, read as the reverse complement.
AGGTAATCTTAGTTTAATTCTAAATTTGATATTATTTTCTTTATTTTCAGTTTTATTAACGCTGGGTGCAGATATAATTCTTAATTCTAACGTAGCACAAGCAGAAAGGTTTTTGACTAACCCAACTGACATAATAGGAAAGATAGATAATACTTATCTTACAATAATTTCACTATTTTTTATTATTGTAGCATCTTTATCAACAAACTTAATTTCGAACTATATACCTTCTCAAAATACTTTATTAAATTTTTTACCGAAAAATCTTAATTTAAAATCAAGTGGTTTTTTAATTATATTTTTTGGACTTTTGATAAGTATTTTTTGGCTACCTGTTCTTAGTCAAATAGGAATTTTGTCTTTTATTGATACAATTGGTTCTTTTTTCGGGCCTCTTTTTGGGTTGATCATATGTGATTATTATTTGATTAAAAAAGGCGAGATTATTAATAAAGATATTTTTTCTTCGAAAGAGGAAAGTTCGTATATTTACTCAAATGGTTGGCACTACAAAGCTATATACTCTGTTATCATTGGTTTTATATTTGCCTCATCAACAATATGGAATGTCAATATGCAGTTTCTGCAAACTTTTTCTTGGCTGATTGGAGCTTTTGTTTCTTTTGTGACTTATTATCTGTTAGCATCTAGGTAATGAATAATTTTGATTTAAAAAATAAAATAGCGATTATAACAGGTGGAGCTCAAGGTTTCGGTTTAGATATAGCTAAAAAATTTCTTAAATTTGGTGCTCAGGTAAGAATTTGGGATAATGATGAGACTGAACTATCCAATGCTATCAAAAAAGAAGAAAATGAGAATTTAAAATACGATGTAGTAGATGTTACTAAAATTGATGTGGTTAAAAAAACTATTGAAAACTTAAAAAATTCAAAAATAGATATACTTATAAATAATGCTGGTATTACAGGACCAACAGCCGAACTATGGAATTATCCAATTGAAGATTGGAAAAAAATAATAGATGTAAATTTAAATGGAACTTACATTTGTTGTAAAGTTATAGCTCCAATAATGATTAAAAATAATTATGGAAGAATTGTAAACATAGCATCTGTTTCAGGAAAAGATGGAAATGCTAATGCTAGTGCCTATAGTTCAGCAAAAGCTGGAGTTTTGGGTTTAACAAAGTCATTAGGAAAAGAATTGGCAGAGCACAACATAGCCGTCAATGCAGTCACACCTGCTGGAGCAAAAACTAGAATTTTAAATCAAATGTCTAAAGAGCATGTTCAAAGAATGTTATCAAAAGTACCAAGAGGAAGATTTTTGGAACTAGATGAATTATCTTCCTTGGTTTGCTGGCTTTCCTCTGAAGAAAATTCTTTTTCGACTGCTGCTGTTTTTGATATTAGCGGCGGAAGGTCTACCTACTAGGTTTTTTTTTTGGATAAATTATATTATTAGAAAACTTACCTTGCTCTTTGGCTATTACAGGAGCTAAAATAATTACTGACCAATAGACTAATAAAGCTATAACTGAAAAAATTTTCATCCATTTTCTCCGTTAATTTCGCAATTTTTCTTATTAATCTTTTGATCAAAAGTCTCAATATTTTTTTTATCTATCAGCCAAATTAGAGATTTTTCATAAGTATTATCTTCAGCTAATTTAGTACATTTTTTTCCTAGTTTTACAGTATGAGTGCTGCAATTTGTCAAAAATAGAAGAATTATTAAAAAAATTATTTGTTTCATATTGTCAAGTTATTGCATAAATTTGATTTTAGATTGTCTTAATCTTGTCTAAACTATGAAAATTGAAATAATTATTGTATCAATCTGGTTGCTGTATATAAGTCTAAAAAATGAAATTCTTAAGCCATATATTAATCATATCTTTATTTTTTGTAACTTCTGTAAAATCTGAACAATTAATAGCGTTTGAATTTACCAGTGAAGAGTTTGCAAAGCTAAAAAAAAGAAAGGTAAAAGGTGAAACCTCATGGGAGTTGGGATCTAATGAAAATGGAAACTATATAAGGGCTGAAGCTGAAGGTGTAGGATCAGGCTTAGGCAAGGAAATATTAATTGATTTAAACAAAACCCCAATAATAAATATTACATGGAAAATTGAGAGAGATTTATCTGGAATTAATGAAAATTCTAAAAAAGGACACGATTTTGCTGCTAGGGTTTTTGTTGTAAAAAAAACAGGATCCACAGCTCTTTCAAATAGAGCGGTAAACTATGTCTTTTCTAGCAATAATAAAATTGGCGAATATTGGAGAAGTCCATATACAAAGAAATCCGTTGATTATGTTCTCTCTACAACAAAGCAAAATTTAAATGAGTGGGTGACAGTAAAAGCTAATGTTAAAGAACATTTTAAATTATTGCACGATCTTGATGTAAATGAGTTAAATGGGGTTGCCATAATGACCGATACAGACAACTCTAAGCTAAAAGCAATTTCTTACTATCAAAATATTTATTTTTCTAATCAGTAACTATAACTTTAAGTATTTTTTCATAACATTTGAAAAAAAGGATAAGACTACTGCAACAACGACATCCTCTAGTGGTGTTGCGGTTGGAACACCAAAATTCCAAATAACAACTCCAATAAGCCAAATAATATAAATTTTCATTATTAATGAATTCATTAGTATAAAAAAAAATACTATTTTGATAGTATTAAATTATGACTAAAGAATTTAAATATATTACCAAAATTTATTATGAGGATACAGACGCTGGAGGAGTTGTTTATTATGCTAACTATTTAAAATTTTTGGAAAGAGCAAGATCCGAGGCAGTTTACTCTTTAGGATTATCTAACAAAGAATTATTAGACAAAGAGGGAATAATTATAATTGTTAAATCTTGTAATATCGAATACAAAAAGCCTGCTAAGTTTGAAGATGAAATTCAAATCATATCTAAAATAAATGAAGTGAAAAATTCTTCATTTAAAATGCATCAAATAATCAAAAAAAATATAACTATTATTTCAGAAGCAGATGTATTACTTGTTACTGTTAACAAGGAAGGTAAACCTGTTAGAATACCAAATTTGTTAAAAAAATTAATTAGTTAACTTAAGTGCTTTTTTAAAAAGGTTTATCATTTTATTTTCATTTAACCTGCCAGTATTTACGTTTCTTGGGCTTGGATGATAACAGCCGACTAATAAAATATTTTTTGAAACTTTGAAAATTTTACCATGACCGAATTTAATTTTTTCTTTAAAATCATAATTTGCTCTAAAATAATAAACGCATGCATCAAATCCTATTTTACCCAATGCTATGATCACCTTAAGATTTTTTAAATGACTAAGTTCTAAATCAAAAAATTTAAAGCAATTATTCAGTTCTTTTTTTAAAGGTTTATCTTCTGGTGGAACACATTTTAATGCTGTTGTTATATATGATTTCTTCAATTTTAAACCATCATTCAAATCAGTAGAATTTGGCTGATTAGACATTTTTACTTTATAAAGGCATTTATATAAAAAATCAGATGATTTATCACCAGTGAATACCCTGCCAGTTCTATTACCACCATGCGCTGCTGGAGCTAATCCTACTAATAAAATTTTACTTTTTATGTCGCCAAATCCTGTAATTGGTTTACCCCAATATGTTTGGTTAATAAATTCTTTCCTCTTTTCTATTGATATTTTTTTTCTAAATTTGACAAGACGTGGACATTTTTGACACTTAACAATCGTATTATTCAGATTTTCTATCAACATACACAATTGCAATCAGGAAAAGAGCAGTCCATAACAATGCTATTAATGGTTTTATTAAATTTCCAGTACCCCACAAATTAAAAAAAACCGCACCAATAATTATTCCAACAAAATAAATTACGACCACTAAATGCATTGGTTTCATTTTTTTTGAGCTTTCTTAAAAAGAGAAATACCCTCATTTAATTTGTTATTGTAAGAAGCTAAAAAACTTTCAAGTTGCCATCCAGAAAGCCTTTTTTTTATCTCCTCTAAATTTCTAATTTTCCATTCTTCAGAGGTATTTTCATCTTTCCATTTTCTTTTTTCATCATCATTTCTACCACATCCATAACATAATCCTGTTGTAGGGTCAGATTTACAAATACTTATACAAGGTGAAATAATCATATTTTTTTAATTTTTTATACTTTTACACAAATATTCAGATTGGACAAATTAGTTCTATAATATATAAGACAGCAGTAATTCGGGCGAGTGGCGGAATTGGTAGACGCGTTGGTCTTAGGAACCAATATGGCAACATGTGAAGGTTCGAGTCCTTTCTCGCCTACCATAATATTATGAAAGTAACAGTTCAAAATAAAAAAGGATTAAGTAAGGATCTCAAGATCTTTATTGAAAAGAAGATTATCGATGGTCATCTAAGTGAAAGGTATGAGGAAGTTTCTAAAACTGTACAACTTAAAGGTTTTAGACCAGGAAAAGTTCCTAAAGAAGTATTAAAAAGACAATTTGGAAAAGCAATATTTGGAGAAGTTTTAGATAAAGTTTTAAAAGAAACTACCACTAAAGCTTTAAGCGATAACAATATAAAGCCCGCCGGACAACCAAAAATTGACCTTAAAACTTTTGGAGAAGATAAAGATCTCGAATATATAATTTCAGTAACAGAACTACCGAAAATTGACTTAAAACCAATTGAGAATATTAAAGTTGATGAGTATGAGGTCAAAATTGATAAAAAAGAAATTGATAAAAGAATAGATGAAATAGCAAAAAATCAAAAAAATTTTAAGGAAAATGAAAATTCAATAGCTAAGAATGGCGACCTAGTATCATTTGACTACAAGGCAACAGTTGAGGGAAAAGAATTTAAAGGTAACGAAGGTAAAAATACACAATTAGAGCTTGGTAAAGATTTATTCATCAAAGGTTTTGATAAGCAGTTGGTTGGTGTAAAAAAAAATGATGAAAAAAAAATACTTATTAAACTTCCTGAAAACTTTCCAGAAAAAGAAGTAGCAAATAAAGATGCTGAATTTGGATGTAAAATATTATTTGTAAAAAATCCAGAAAAAGTTTCAATCAATGATGAATTTGCTAAAAACTTAGGTGCAAAGGATTTAAATGATCTAAAATTACTATTAGAGAAACAGATTAATCAGGAATTAAAAAATTCTTTAAACATGTTATCAAAAAAACAAATCCTTGATCAAATTGAAAAGTATAAGTTAAGTGAAATACCACAAAACTTAATAGAGCAGGAAGTAAAAATAATAACCGAAGGTTTAAAAGAAGAAGATATAAAGAAAAAAAGTAAAGAGTTTGAAAAAAAAGCAATAAAAAGAATAAAAGTTGGACTTGTACTTAATGAATTTGGAGAAACTAATAAAATTAAAATTGAGGAAAACGAAATTCAGGCAGAAATACAAAAACAATTAAGAATGATGCCTGGTCAAGAAAAATTTTTAATGGAATATTATCAAAAAAATCCATCTGCAGTAGCAAGTTTGAGAGGAAATATTTATGAGGAAAAAATGGGCTCAAAAAAAAGAAGAGCAAGAAAAAAAAATAAAAAGAAATAATCAAACCCAAATGGATAGTATTCAAAAAGTTAGATCCATAACTTTATGGATTTTTATAGTTCCATTCGTAGCAATAAATGCCTGTTTAATTTTGATTACGCAGTTTCACGGCCTATTCCATCCTGAAAATATCATACATAATACACTACCTTACATTGATGGTGGAGCATCGATAAGTCGAACTGCAAGAGTTTTTTCCTACTTATTTAATTTTCAAGCCTGCTATGTTCCTTACTTCATATTTATTAATAAAATATTGGATTTATAATAAAAATATAATTCTCTCGTTAGAAAAAAATAATAAGAATGTAAATAAAATAATATTTTTTGGAATTGGCTCAGCAATATTA
>CACLWL010000013.1 GCA_902610655.1 uncultured Pelagibacteraceae bacterium | reverse complement strand
CAGATGAAATATTCTGTACGACCATATCCACATTTATGGAATTTTTAGATAGTGGTTCAAAAATTGATGCTGCTACTCCTGGTTTATCTATTACACCTAAGAGAGATATTTTTGTATCATTTTTAGTAAAAGATATTCCAGTAATAATTTTATCTTTAGAAATATTTTTTCTTTTTGTAATTAATGTTCCTGACCTATTAATAAAAGATGATTTTACATCTATATTTATTTTATTTAGTCTGGCATCTTGTATTGAAGCAGGTTGCATAACTTTTGCACCTAAAGAGGACATTTCTAGCATCTCCTCATAAGAAATTTTTTTAATTTTTTTGGCTTTTTTGATTAAATTGGGATCAGTTGTATAAACGCCTTCCACATCAGTATATATAATACATTTTTCTGCTTTAAAATATTTAGCAATCATAATTGCACTTGAGTCTGACCCACCTCTCTCGAGTGTAGTAAGACGATTTTCAGAATTAACTCCCTGAAAACCAGTTATGATTGGCACCCCACCTGATTTTATATAGTTTATAATTTTACTTTTTAAAATATTTGTTATTCTTGATTTTTTATAATTACCTTGTGTGAATATTGGTACTTGCCAACTTAACCAAGATCTAGATTTAATACCAATGTGATTAAGATTCCCTGAGATGAGTGCACACGAAATTTGCTCTCCAGATGAAACAATCGTATCATATTCTGCGGGACTAAAATTTTTACTAATTTTCTTTGTTTTGCTAATTAGATCATTTGTAACACCACTCATTGCAGATGATACTACAATAACTTTTTTTTTACTTTTAACATGCCTAGATATTATTTTTACAATTTTTTTGATTCTACTAATTGAACCTACAGACGTTCCACCGAATTTCAATACAACAATTTTCATTGAATACTTTTTAATTTAATTTAAAACTATCTTGATAAATTACATGTTAATTATTATGTCAATACAAAATGAAAAGTAACACAATTAATAAAAAAGAAATAGAGAAATTTTCTAAAATTGCCTCTGAATGGTGGGACCCCAATGGAAAATTTAAACCACTGCATAAATTTAATCCTACAAGAATTAAATATATTAAAGACAACGCTAGAGAACATTATAAAATGGAGTCTAAAGTTTTACCTTTAAAAAAATTAAAGATTTTAGATATTGGCTGTGGGGGGGGGATTGCTCTGTGAACCGATGAGTAGGTTGGGAGCAAATGTTACTGGTATAGATGCTTCTGAAAAAAATATTAGTGTTGCTAAAATACATTCTTCAAAAAAAAATCTGAAAATTAAATACTACTGCTCCTCTCCAGAGAAACTTAAAATTAAAGACAAATTTGATATAATCTTAAATATGGAAATTGTTGAACATGTAGAGGATGTAAATTATTTCATAAAAAACAGCTCAAAGTTTCTTAAAAAGAATGGTTTAATGTTTGTAGCTACTTTAAACAAGACTTTAAAATCTTATCTTTTTGCAATAGTCGGCGCAGAATATATTTTAAGATGGCTTCCAATTGGAACACACGAATGGAATAAATTTGTTAAACCTTCAGAATTAGTCAGTTACGCAGAAAAAAATTCTTTAAAAGTTAAAAAAATTGATGGTGTTGTATTTAATCCATTAAAAAATACATGGAATATTAATTCTGATAAATCAGTTAATTATATAGCACTATTTCAAAAGAACTAATTTTCTTTGTCTTCGATCCAAGGGATAGACTGAGTTTCAATTCCCTCTTCTTGTAATTCCTTCAATTGTTCCCTTGTAGCTTTACCATAAATACCTTTGGGTTTTTTTTTGGAACTATAGTGAATTGATCTTGCTTCAAAAGTAAACTTTTCACCTACATATTCTAAATTATTTTTTATAAAGTTTTGATATTTCCTAATTTCTTTTTTGAATTTCCTTAATTTCTCTCTCTCATAATTCTTGGTTTTAAAATTTTCTGTTATATTATTAATTATATTAGGAGCCATTAAAGATTTTTCTACTTTTAAAGAATCGCAGAAATTACAATTAAGTAGTTTCATTTTTTTAAGTCTTTCAAATTCTTTCGATGAGGAAAACCAGCTATCAAAACTTTTTTTACATTCTTTACAAGTCAATTTATATTTTATCATAATCAGAAAAATTTATTTTTTATGTTCAAATTTATGTTTTAACTTCTATAGTCTGAGTTTATCTCAATATATTTTTTTGTTAAATCCATTGTGTAGGCAATAAACTTCTTTGACCCCATTTTTAGATCTATTTTGAGATCTATTTTTTCATTTTTCATAAACTCTTTAAGTTCAACTTCATTATAATCTTTTGATAATTCCCCCTTTTCAACAATTTTATTTTCTCCAAATGAAATATTAATCTTATTAGTATTTATCTGAACTTGCGATTTTCCAATTGCCATTATTACTCTACCCCAATTAGGATCTTCTCCTGCGAATGCAGTTTTAACTAATGGTGAATTAGCTATTGAAAAAGCAATTTTTTTTGCGTCTTTTTCTGTTTTTGCATTTTCAATATTGATAGTAATAAATTTAGATGCTCCCTCACCATCCGCAGTTACCCTTTTTGCTAAATTTAATAATACATTGTGCAAAGCTCTATCAAAATTTTTTATTCTTTCATCATGAATATTATTAATAACAGTATTCTTTGCTTCTCCAGTAGCAAATAAACTTATCATATCGTTAGTGCTTGTATCACCATCACAACTAATAGCATTAAACGTAGTTTCAATATTTTTTTTTAAAAGTTTTTTTAAAATTTTTGAAGAGATTCTTGCATCTGTAAATATGTATCCAAGAGTAGTTGCCATATTTGGGTGTATCATTCCTGATCCTTTTGCAACCCCATAAAGTTTAACATTTATATTTCCTATTTTGCACTCTTCCATAGCAATTTTTGGTACTAGGTCTGTTGTCATTATGCCAAGGGCTGCTTTAAACCATAAATATTTATTTTGATTATATTTAATTTTATTAATCAACTCTGGAATAGAGTCTTTTATTTTACGAGTTGGGAAAATTTCTCCAATAGTACCTGTGCAGCCAAATAAAATATCTGTAGGTTTTATTTTTTCAAATTCTTCATCATCATCTTTTTTCTTTTGAGTAAGATGATTAGAAAGTTCCTCTGCTATTTCTTTCAAACTTTGAAAGCCATTTTTACCAGTAAAAGCATTGGCATTTCTTGTGTTAATCAGTAAAGCTTTAATTTTTTTACTATTGATTTGTTTGTTCCACTTTATATTTTCAGAAATTATCGTTGATTGAGTGTATAAAGATGCAAAATTAGCACCATTTCTAAAGTAGAATAAGACTAAATCATCTCGAGGTGGATTGTATAATTTGGCATTTACTACGGATATTGCCATACCATCCAAATGGTCTAGATCTTGGAAGTCACTGATTTTTGAGTTTTTGTTTTTTGTATTAAAAAAATTACCTAAATTTATAACCATGCTATTTAAATTATTAATATAATTCTTATATTATTATCTATATTTAATATATAAATATCAAAAAACACATGCTTAATCCATTTAAGATCATATCAAAGTTTATCAGATCTGATAACCAAAAAAATTTGGATAAAATAAAATCTATTGTTGAAAAAGTAAATGAGCTAGAAAATGATGCATCTAAGCTAAAAGATGAGGAATTCCCAAAAAAAACTGAATTATTAAAAGAAAAAGTAAAGAAAGGTGAGAATATAAAAATTTTGTTACCAGAGGCTTTTGCACTTGTTAGAGAAGCATCAAAGAGAACTAGAAATGAAAGACACTTTGATGTCCAGATAATAGGTGGGATTGTACTACATAATGGAAGTATAGCTGAAATGAAGACAGGAGAGGGTAAAACTTTAACAATTGTTTTAGCGGCATATTTAAATGCTTTACATGGAGAGGGTGTGCATATCGTAACTGTAAATGACTATTTAGCAAAAAGAGACTGTTCTGACATGGGAGTAATATACAAATTTTTAGGATTAACATCCGGTTATATAAACAATGATCAAAATGACGAAGAAAGAAAAAAAAATTATAATTGCGATATTACTTATGCAACAAACAGTGAACTAGGATTTGATTATTTAAGAGATAATATGAAGTTCTCTAGTAAGGAGTTTGTACAAAGAAGTCATAAGTTTGCTATAGTGGATGAAATTGATTCTTGCCTTATAGATGAGGCTAGAACACCCTTGGTCATTTCAGGTGCAGCTGAAAATAATGAGGGTCAATATATAGCAATCGATAAACTTGTAAAAAGATTAAAAGATACAGATTATGAGTTAGACGAAAAAGATAAGAATATTTTTTTAACAAATCAAGGAATTACAAATGTTGAAAAAATTTTTGCTGAGGCTGGGCTATTAAAAAATAATAATTTATATGATCCAAATAATTTATCATTAGTCCATTTTGTTAACCAAGCTTTGCGGGCAAATCATCTATTCAAAAAAGGTAAGGATTACTTAGTGAGAGAAGGAATACTTAAAATCGTTGATGAACTAACTGGCAGAATATTAGAGGGAAGAAGGTACGGAGATGGATTACACCAAGCTCTAGAGGCAAAAGAAAAGATTGAAATACAAGTAGAAAATCAGACTTTAGCTTCTATAACTTACCAAAATTATTTTAAATTATACGAAAAATTATCAGGTTGCACAGGAACAGCGCTCACTGAGGCGGAAGAATTTCAGGAAATTTATGACCTTGGGGTTACCACAATACCAACTAATAAAAAAATGATAAGAAAAGATTGGAATGACCAAATATTTCGAACTGAAGAAGAAAAAAACACTGCAATACTTAAAAAAATACAAGAATGTTATCACACAGGACAACCAATGTTAGTATTCACTTCTAGTGTGAATAAATCAGAAAAATATTCTGAACTTTTAAAAAAAGCAGGAGTACCTCATACAGTTTTAAACGCTAAGAATCATGAGCGAGAGGCAGAAATAATTTTGGATGCTGGAAAATTAAAATCAATAATAATTACAACAAGTATTTCTGGAAGAGGTGTAGACATTAAATTAGGTGGTAAAACATTAGACAATAATCAAAAAGAAAACCAAATTGAGAAAGACAAAATTAAAAATTTAGGAGGATTATTTGTACTGGGTACAGAAAGAATGGAGTCTAGAAGGGTAGACAACCAAGCAAGGGGAAGATCTGGCAGACAAGGCGACGAGGGAAACTCTATATTTTACGTAAGTTTAGAAGATGATTTAATGAGAATTTTTGGTTCTGAGTCAATGACAAGCATGCTTGAAAAACTAGGTTTAAAAGATGGTGAAAGCATTGATCACCCTTGGATAAATAAGGCATTAGAAAGAGCGCAACAAAAAGTTGAGTCAAGAAATTTTGATATAAGAAAAACTCTGCTTAAATTTGACAATGTTCTTAATGATCAAAGACAAGTAATTTTTAATCAACGAAAAGATATTATAAATTCAAATTCAATTTTTGATTATTCAAATAATTTTATGGATGAAGTTAGCTCTCATTTACTTGAATACAAAAATAGTAAAGATTTTGAAACTCAAATAAGAGTATTTTTAGGAAAAAGTTTTAAAGATAGTGAAATTAGTGAATTGATTAAACTTGATGATAAAGGTTTTAAAGAAGAGATAAATAAAAAATTCTTAGAAAAAAGGAGTGAAAGAATTGATATAATTGGAGAGGAACAATCAACTGAGATAGAGAAAAGAATTTTGTTACAATCTATAGATATAAATTGGAAGCTTCATATCCAATATCTAGAACAGCTAAGGCAAGTAATTGGATTAAGATCTTATGGTCAAAGAGATCCATTAGTTGAGTATAAAAAAGAAGCTTTTGTGCTATTCGAAAATTTACTAATAAAAATAAAAAATGATTTAATCAAAGTTCTTATTAATTTAACTGTAGTAAATACAAACACAAACAACTCATTAAATAAAGAAAGACCTAAAATTGCCTCAAAATATATAGGAAAAAAAATGAGTAGGAATGAACCCTGTTATTGCGGGTCGAAAAAAAAATACAAACATTGCTGTGGAAGACTTTAAACTTTAAATTAATAAACCTATTACTATTAAAAAAGATAGAAGAAAAAAAATAAGTATATATTTTTTTTTATTAATTTTAATTTTTTGAATTAATTTATCGAAAGTATTTGTTTGGAGAATTAGCTTGTCTCTATTATTCTTACTTGTGTACAAGCCCTTTGTTCTTCCAATTGATAAAAATTTATTTTTCCTTTTTTCTAAAATCTCATCACGATTTAAATCTGCAAATTCAATTAAACTTTTTTCAATTGAAACTTTTACATTTTTCAATACTTTTTCTCTATCTCTATGTGCTCCGCCAGTTGGCTCTTCAATAATTTCATCTATAATATTTAAATCTAGCAAATCTTTTGAAGAAAGTTTCATTGCAGTTGCTGCCTCTAATGTTTTCTTTGGATCTCTCCATAAAATTGAAGCGCATCCCTCTGGTGAAATTACTGAGTAAATTGAATTTTCTAACATTAAAACTTTACTTGATGATGCGAGAGCAATTGCTCCACCTGATCCACCTTCACCAATTATTATTGATATAGTTGGAACCTTTAATTCCATGCAACATTCTATTGATTTCGCAATAGCCTCTGCTTGCCCTCTTTCCTCTGCACCTACACCAGGATAGGCTCCAGGAGTATCAATAAATATAATTATCGGTAAATTAAATTTATCAGCAAGTTTCATTAATCTTACAGATTTTCTGTATCCCTCTGGTTTCATCATTCCAAAGTTTCTTTCAATCCTGGTTTCCAAACTGTCTCCTTTTTGTTGACCTATTACCAAAACGGAAAAATTTTTAAATTTCGCAAATCCAGTTATTACTGATTTATCCTCTCCATAGTATCTATCACCGCTTAATGGAATGAAATCAGAAAAGATGTTATCAATAAAAAATTTTGATTTGGGTCTATCCTCGTGTCTTGCTACCATTGTTTTTTCCCATGGATCAAGATTCGCATAAATATCTTTAAGTTTATTATCTATTTCCTCCTGTAGCTTTGAGATTTTACTTGTATCAACTTCAGAGAGGCCTTCTTTATTATAAGGGTCTTTCAGGTTTTCTAGCTCTGCCTCTAGATCTTTGATATTTGTCTCAAAATTTAAGTAATTTTTCATAATTTAAAATATATTTCTTTATCAATTTTTAATAGTCAATAAAATACTTAAATAAAAAATCTGAAAATTATTGATTTGAGCATGAAAAAACAAGAAAAATTTGTAAAAATATTTGAATTATCAGTATCAAAAATATTATTTGATTTTGTTAATGATGAAGTTTTGAAGGGTACGAATATTTCTTCAAAAAGATTTTGGAATGGATTTAACAAAACAGTTCATCAACTTGCCCCTATTAATAAAAAACTTATTCAGATAAGGCATAAAATGCAAAGATCAATTGACAATTACCATCTCACAAGAAAAAATCAAAAATTCAAAAAAAACGATTATAAAAAATTTTTAAAAAAAATTGGATATTTAAAAAATATTGGTCCAAATTTTAAAATACAAACTAAAAATGTTGATAATGAAATTTCAAGTATTTGTGGACCACAATTAGTTTGCCCTGTTTCAAATGCAAGATTTTTACTTAATGCTGCAAACGCAAGATGGGTAAGTCTCTATGATAGCTTATATGGTGCAGATATAATCCCAGAAACAAGAGGAGCGCTTAAAGGAAGTACTTACAACCCAATAAGAGGAAAAGAAGTTATTTTATACTCGAGGAATCTTTTAGATAAGATAATTCCTTTAAAAAACAAAAGTTGGAAGGATTTAAATGAAATACCAAAAATTTTAAACAATAAGCTTAAACTAGACTTATTAAATCAAAATCAATTTATTGGATATTCAAAAGTATCAAATAAAATATCTTCTATATTATTCAAAAATAATAATTTACATATTGATATATTATTTGATCTGACAGGAAAAATGGAGATTAACAATCCTGAAGGAAACCAAGACCCACTAAAAATTCATGATATTTTTTTAGAATCAGCAATTTCAACAATCTGTGATCATGAAGACAGTGTAGCAGCTGTAGATGCTGAAGATAAAGTTCATGGCTACAAAAATTGGTTATTACTAATGAAAGGTAAACTCAAATCATCATTTATTAAAAATGGTAAAAAAAATTTAAGAAAATTAAATAAAGATAGAAACTATATTTCACCCAAAGGATCTAAGTATAAATTGCATGGAAGATCGCTTTTATTAAATAGAAATGTTGGTCACTTGATGACTACCCCGAGTATTTTATTGAAGGATGGTTCTGAATGCCCAGAAGGTATATTAGACGCTTTTATCACTTCAGCTAGCTGTTTACATGACTTTAAAATAAGAGGAAATTCAAGAGAGAAAGCTATTTATATTGTAAAACCAAAAATGCATGGACCAGAAGAATGTTCTTTTACAGATTTAATTTTTAAGAATGTAGAAAAAGTTCTAAAGCTTAAAAATAATCAAATTCTTTGTGGAATAATGGATGAAGAAAGACGAACCTCTTTAAATTTAAAAGAATGTATTAGAGCGTTAAAAAAAAGAGTTTTTTTTATAAATACTGGATTTTTGGATAGAACTGGTGATGAAATCCATACATCTATGGAATTTGGACCAATGATATTAAAAGGAGATATGAAAGCTTCAAAATGGATTCGGGCGTATGAAAATAATAATGTTGATGTTGGATTGTCCTGTGGATTTTCTGGTAAAGCTCAGATTGGTAAAGGGATGTGGGCAATGCCTGATCTTCTTAATGACATGATGAAGCAAAAAATTTCTCATCCAGAATCTGGGGCTAATTGTGCATGGGTTCCATCACCAACTGCTGCAGCTATTCATAGTTTGCACTATCATCACGTTGATGTTTTTTCTAAACAAAGTGAGATAATGAAAAGGAAAAAAGCAAAATTAGATGATTTGCTTGAAATTCCCATCACTTCGCAAAAAAACAAATGGTCAAAATCCCAAATATCAGAAGAACTTAAAAATAATACACAAGGTATTTTAGGCTATGTAGTTAGATGGATTGATCAATCTGTTGGGTGTTCAAAAGTTCCAGATATAAATGGTATCGGATTGATGGAAGATAGAGCTACTTGTAGGATAAGCAGCCAACATATAGCAAACTGGTTGCACCACGGAGTATGTAGCAAAAAGCAAGTTTTGGAAATTATGAAAAAAATGGCCAAAATTGTTGATAATCAAAATCTTAAAGATAAAAGTATGAAAGGGCAGGATCCATACCAGTCTATGGGAGCAAATTATTATCAATCAATTGCTTTTAAAACTGCATGTGATCTAGTTTTTCACGGTAAGAGTCAACCGTCAGGTTATACGGAACCATTACTTCATTTTAATAGAATTATGAAAAAATCAATCTGAGTCAGAGTCTAATCCAACCCTATTTTTAAAAGCTAAGTGAAGAGTACCATCATCGAGGTTTTCAATTTCACCACCAATTGGAAGACCTTGTCCTAATTTTGATATTTTCACATTAGAATTTTTAAGGCTGTCCCTAATATAATATGCAGTTGTTTGTCCTTCCACAGTCGCACTAGTTGCAATAATAACTTCTTCAATTTTTTCTTGTTCAATTTTTTCTAATAAAGAGTTTAATAAAAGACTCTCCTTAGAATTTGAAGATGAATTGATTGTACCACCTAAAACATGGAAATATCCCTCAAAAATATTCGATGACTCGATACTCCATTGGTCAGCAATATTTTCAACAATACAAACTTTCTTTATATTTTTTTTACTCTGGTAACAGTTATTACAGTTTTTTGCTGATTTCAGCGAACCACATTTATTACATCTTGATATATTTATATCAGTATCATTTAAGGCTTTAATCATAGGTTTAAGAATAGTGTCTCTATTTGAAATAAGTTTAAGAATAATTCTTTTAGCTGATTTTGGACCTAATCCGGGTAATTTAGAAATTATCTTAATTAATTGATCGATTTCATTTAAATTTTGCATAAATTTATAGCGGCCATTTAAAACCCGGTATACCAAAACCACCAGCTGCTTTTGATATCTCTTCAGATGTTTTGGCCTTAAGTTTCTCTTTTGCATTATTATGAGCTGCTGTAATTAAATCTTCAATAATTGATTTGTCCTCTTTAAGTATTTCAGGAGAAATATAAATTTTTATCATTTCTCCATCTCCATTAAGAGTAACTTTTACAGACCCAGTACCAGATGTACCTTCAACAGAAATTTTTTTTATATTCTGTTGGCTTTCTTTCATTTTCTCTTCTAGCTCTTTAGCTTTATCTAATATTTTTGAAAAATCATTCATCTTTTTTAATTTCAATATCAATTAATTCTGCATCAGAAAATGTTTGTAAAATTTTTTTGTAAGTTTCTGTTTTTTTTACATTTTCGAAAAGTTTATTTTTAACATCCTCATCGCTTTCTTTTTTTGATTTTTCTCCAGTTTTTTTTGAAAGAGTAATCATCCATCTTTCTTTAGTCCACTCTAATAACTTAGCTGAAAGAATTTTTATAAAGTCTTTTTCTAATTTTTCGTTAATAGAAATTTCTATTCTACCATGCTCAAAGCTTACCAGATTAACATTATTTTCAAGTTCATATTTTAATTTAACCTCCTTTTTTACATTACATAAATCAATTAAATCACTAAGGCTTTTTATTGATATATTCTTAGTTTTAATTTTATTTGTTTCGATATCATTAAGACTTTTTTCTTGAACAACACTTTTAATTTGATTTATAGGATCACGCTTTTTCTGTATTTTGGTTTCTAATTTTTTTTCATCTGATTTAATATGAATATTGCTGTAATCTTTATAATCTTTCATTTTGATAGATTTAATATGTAGCAACCTAATTAAAAACATTTCTATACTTATATTTTGATCAGCAACTATATCTAATTCTCCTAAAGTGTTAATTGTAAACTGCCAAAACAAAATCAACGTTTCACTATTTAAGTTTATTGAAATTTCTTTAATTGCTACAAATTCATCATTGTTTAAATCAAAGTTTTTTGTACTTTCGTTTAGAGAATTTATATTTTTGAAATAATAAAGAATTTCTAAAAAATCATTTAAAAATATCTTTGGCTCAACTCCCTGATTATAAATATTTTTATAAGCTTCTAATGTTTTATTTTGATCCCCTTTTAAAATATATTCAAAAATTTTTATTAAATGAGACTTATCAAAATATCCAAAGATTTTTTGAATATCTGATAATTCTAATCTTTTTTCTTTATCATTGGACAATAAAGCTCTATCAAGTAACGATAATGAATCTCTAACAGAGCCCTCTGAAATTTTTACTATAAGTTTAAGTGCTTCATCAGAAATATTACCGTTTTCTAAGTCACAAATTTTTTTTATATACATAAATAATTCCTCTGATCTAACTCTTGATAAATCAAATCTTTGACACCTAGATAGAATAGTTATAGGAATTTTTTTTAATTCTGTTGTCGCAAAAATAAATTTTAAATATTCAGGTGGTTCCTCTAATGTTTTTAAAAGCGCATTAAAAGCTTGTTTACTTAACATATGCACTTCGTCGATAATAAATATTTTATATTTTGATGATGTTGGGCCATATCTTGAAAATTCAATTAAATCTCTAACATCATCAACTCCAGTCTTGCTAGCTGCATCCATTTCCAAAACATCTATATTGTTTGAATTTGATATCGAATTACAGCTTTCACATAAGTTTTCATTACAAAGATTTTCAACGTTATTTTTACAATTTAAAGCCTTTGCGATTAACCTTGCGATTGTAGTTTTGCCTACTCCCCTAATTCCTGTAAACAAGAATGCATTCGGGATTTTATCATATTTTATAGAATTATAAATTGTATCACTTACTACTTCTTGACCAATCAGATCACTAAATACTTTTGGTCGATACTTTAATGCTAATACTTTTGAATTTGTGCTCATATTTTATAGGAGACTAGAACCTGAAAATCTGTCTTTACGACTGCTTCCGTTAAGATCTGATCGGGTTTAAGCAGAATTCACCTCTAGCCTCCATATCTATTATATCAGTAATAAAATTCAATCTTCAACTACCAATATTTGAAATATTACAAATTTCTAAATTTACTAGCTTTATACACTCCAAGTATTTCAAGGCTAATAGTGTGAAATCCTAACTCTTCTAAAGATTTTTGAACTTTTGGATCCTCAATATGTCCAACAATATCACATAAGAAAAGATATTGCTCAAAACTACTTTGATCTGAAAAACTCTCTAATTTACTTAACGATACGTCATTAGTCGCAAAACCACCAAGACATTTATATAAAGCTGCAGGTTTATCTTTCACTTTAAAAATACAACTAGTTAGAAACTTTTCATTCTCTTTATATTCAGGATGTTCAATTTTTTTTCCCATAAAAAGGAAACGGGTAACATTTTTTTTATCATCCTCAATATTGCTTTTTAATACTTCTAAATGGTATATTTTAGCAGCTAATGTTGATGCGATTGCAGCTTCATTATCGAGTGTGTTATCACTTATATACTTTGCGCTTCCTGCCGTATCAGCTGCAACTATTGGTTCTAATCCATATTCATTTATTATTCTTTGACATTGTGAAATAGCTTGTGAATGTGATCTAACATATTTCAAATTACTTACGGTAACCCCGGGTCTGGCAATTAAATTATGAGATACTCTATGAAAGTGTTCTGCATATATTTGCAACTTATACTTATTCATCAGATATTGAATATCAGCAACTCTTCCCGCGATTGAATTCTCTATAGGAATTATTGTTCTAAGGCTTTCATCATCTGTACATTTTTTGAAACAATCTTCAAAAGTTTTACAAGAAATTAATTCAGCTTCTGGAAAAGTTTCTACTGCAGCTAATTGTGAGTATGCTCCTTCATTCCCCTGATATAAGATTTTCATTTAGGTTTTATATTCTAAAATTTTTTTTAATTCTATATAATCTTCTCTAGTATCTACGCCTACTACATTTTTCTTAGCTAAAACCACATGAATTGGCATTTTATTATCTAAAGCTCTTAATTGTTCCAACCTATTTTTTTTCTCATTTATGGTTCTATTTAAGTTAGAAAATTTTTTTAAAGCAGATACACTATATTGATACACGCCAATATGTTGATAAAAGTTTTCATATTTTTTTTTTGAAATTCTATAAAAATTTATTGCTTTCTGAGGTTTTCTAAAGCTTATCTTTTTTTTTACAGCTACTTTAACAATATTTTTATTATTAAGGATTTTTTTATTTTTTAGTTTTAAAGCTAAAGTGGCAATATCAAATTTATTTTTTCTTACAATTTTATTCAAGTTTCGAATGTCACTTATATCAATTAAAGGCTCATCTCCTTGAAGATTTATAATATATTTTATTTTGTTATTCTTAAGTTTCTGAAAAGCCTCCCAAATTCTATCTGTACCAGAATTATGCTTCTTAGAGGTTAATATTGCTCTGCCACCATTCTTTTTAATCTCGTTCACAATTATTTTATCCTCAGTAGCAACTATCACTTTTCCAATTTTACAATTTTTTGCTTTATTGAAAACACGAGAAATTATTGATTTTCCATTTATTTTTAACAATGGTTTACCGGGCAGTCTTCTTGCAGACATTCTTGAAGGTATTATTATTAAAGTGTTGCTCATAATTTATATGTTTTATGCGTCCAACAGACGCAAAATCACCAATTTAAAATTAAGTAATTTCTCAAATTACATGTTATACGTTCGAATATTATACTTTTAAAATGGACTCATTTGAAATTAATAAAATAATAGCTGCAGTAATAATTACTGTATTAATAGTTTTTGGTATCGGAAAAATATCAGATTTTATGTTTAAGGTGGATCAGCCATCGGTAGCAGCTTATAAAGTTGAAGCTACAGATGTAGATGGACTGGTAAGCTCAGCTAGCACTGAAAGTGATGTAGATATATCAGCACTTTTAGCGCTTGGAAGTGTTGATCACGGCCAAAAAGTATTTAAAAAATGTAAAGCTTGTCATAGTATCAAACAAGGTGGTGGAAATAATATTGGACCAAAACTTTGGAATGTAATGTTCAGACCTGTAGGAGCTATTTCAGACTATAAATATTCAAAAGCCCTTTCAGGTTATAAAAAAGAGTGGAGCTGGTCAGAGATGAATGGTTTTTTAATCAAACCATCAAAATGGATAAAAGGAAATAAAATGGGTTTTGCTGGACTTAAAGACGAGAAGGATAGAGCTTCTGTTATGTTGTACTTAAATCAAAATAGCGATCAGCCAAAAGAATTACCTTAATTTATTAAAACAATACATTAAAATACTTTTTTGAACATGGACTCTATTAAGAGCTTGTTGCCAAACGTGAGATTTTTTTCCTAGAAACACTTTATTTGAAACTTCATTTCCTCTTGGTAGACAGTGTAAAAATATACTTTTTGGTGCTAGTTTCAGCAACTTTTCATCAATTAAAAATTTTCTAAAATCTTTAGTTTTCTTTTTAATATTAACTTTATCATTCAATGAAATAACTTTATCAGAAAAAATCACATCAGCATTTTTTACTGCTTTTTTTGGATCATTATAAATATGAACGCTCTTTTTATTTTTTTTAACCCAATCTAATATAATTTTTTTTGGTTTGTAGTTTTTAGGACAACCAATATTTAATTTAAACGAAAATTTCACTGAAGCTACAATTAGGCTATTAAGCACATTATTAGAATCTCCTATCCAGCAAATATTTAATTTGGAAATAGGCTTTTTCTTAATTTCTTCAACTGTAAAAATATCAGAAAGAATTTGAGTTGGATGAGATGATGGGCTAAGACCATTAATAAATGGTATTTTCATGTATTTCACAACTTCATTGATCTTTTTATCACTGTCTGTTCTCAACATAAATCCATCTCCATAAGTAGAAAGAATTTTTGCAGTATCAGCTAAGCTTTCACCACCTTTGCCAAGATGAAGTTCATTTGATCTTAAAGTAATTGTTCCCCCGCCCAACTGTCTAATAGCTAGGTAAAAACTAAGTCTGGTTCTTAAACTGGGTTTTTCAAACATTTGAATTAAAATTTTTCCTTTTAATGGAGCATCTTTATCAACGTCAAGTGTATTAAGATTTTTTCTTTTAGATTTTCTTTTTTTTGCATCTTTCAAGATTTTTTTTAGATCTACAGCTCTAATATCTTTTAAATTAATAAAATGTTTCATGTTTTTAATAAGTTTTGCATACTTTTTTTATAATTTTAATAGACATATCGATCTCTGATTTCTTTACATTTAAAGGTGGCAATATTCTAATAACATTTTCTGCAGCTCTAATAGTTAATAGTTTATTTTGCTCAAGTTTTTTTATAAAATTAGTCTGGTCCATATGTAACTGAAGACCGATTAGTAGGCCAATACCTCTGACTTCCTTAATAATTTTTGGATATTTTGTTTGAATTTTATTTAGTTCTTTTAAAAAATATTTTGATGATTTTTGGATATTATTTAAGAAATTTTTATTCATAATTTTATCTAAAACTGCATTCCCTACCTTCATAGCTAATGGGTTCCCGCCAAATGTAGACCCGTGCGTGCCTGGCGTCATCCCAATTGCAACTTTTTTATTCATTAAAACTGCCCCTAACGGAAAACCTCCTCCAATACCTTTTGCTATTGGCACAATATCAGGCTTAATTCCAGAATGTTCAAAAGCAAAAAATTTTCCTGATCTCCCTATTCCACATTGAACTTCATCTAATATAAGTAATATTTTTTTTTGATCACAAATTTTTCTTAATCCTTTTAAACACCATTTTGGAATTACTTTAATTCCACCTTCGCCTAAAACTGGCTCAACCATAACAGCAGCTGTTTTTTTAGTAATTGATTTTTTTAAAGATTTATGACTTCCAAAAATAAAGTGATCAAATCCAGGAATTTTTGGACCAAAGCCCTCCATCATTTTTTTTGATCCACTTGCATGAATTGCTGCAAGTGTTCTTCCGTGAAAAGAATTTTTTATACAAAGAATTCTGTTTTTATGAGGTTTTTTTTTTGAGTAAAAATATTTTCTAGCAACCTTAATAGCAACTTCTGTAGCCTCGGCACCAGAATTTTGAAATATAACATTATCAGCAAATGTATTTTTTGTAAGACGTCTAGCAAGCTGTTCTCCCTCTGGGATCAAAAAAGCATTTGAAACATGCCAAACTTTTTTTAATTGAGATGTCAAAGCTTTATTTAGGTAAGGATTTGAGTGTCCCAAAGAATTTACAGCTATTCCTTGAACAAAATCTAAATATCTATTGCCCTTTGTAGAATAAAGAAAACTGCCTTTTCCCTTTTTAAAAGAAATTTTTCTACGATTATAATTTTTTGCAAGTGAAGACATGTTTAAGTTTTAATTTTGTAACCATTTTTATAAAGAGTGAATGCAATAAACCATCCTATTATTGATAGCGATGGAAGATAAATCATACCAAAAAACATATCTCCATCGGATACACCTAAAAATCCATATCTAAAAATATTTATTATATGAAAAAAAGGATTATAGTAACTTATAGACTGAAAAAATGAAGGTAGTTTATCTACGGTATAAAATACACCTGATAAAAATGCTAGTGGTTGCATTATAAAATTTGTAATTGTTGCAGTGTGATCAAATTTTGTTGCCCACAAACCAGTTATAAAACCTAGGCTTCCGATAAAAAATGAACCAAAAAATGCCGAGTAAAAAATGTATACTAAATTTGTAATTTTCAAATCTACTATAAAAAAGAAAACTAATGCTGATACTGCACCTATTATCACGCTTCTAGTAACAGCTGCTAAGATGATAGAAAATGAAACTTCTATCGCAGAAAGTGGGGCATACAATATATCAACTATATTTCCTTGCATTTTTGAAATCATCAGAGAGCTTGTTGAATGAGAAAAGCTTTGAAGTATCATTGACTGAACAATTAAACCTGGAGCTAGAAAAACGATAAAAGGTTGCCCCAGAACATCCCCTCTCTGATTGCCAAGTGCAAGACTTAACACCGATAAAAAAAGCAAACTTGAGACTAAAGGAGATAAAAGTGTTTGTGCCCAAACGACGAAAAATCTGCTACATTCTCTATAATAAAGTGAAATAAATCCAACAAAGTTAATTAAGCCAAAATTGTTTACTTTCAAATTATATTTTTTTTGTAATTCAACCATAGATTAAAGTTTCTATATCTTTTTTATTAATTGTTGAAAAAACAAAATTAAAACTTGTTTTTTAGAATTTTATATGTGTTTATATAGTATTAAATTTAAATTTAAACACAATATATAGTGTCTATGTGGACTGATGAAAAAGTAAAGATTTTAAAAGATTTATGGGGCAAAGGGAAAACAGCAAGCCAAATTGCTGAAATAATTGGAGGCATTAGCAGGAATGCGGTAATTGGAAAAGCTCATAGGTTGAGTCTCTCAGCAAAGCTTAAAAATAGAGTTTTTAAAGAAAATATTTCATCCAGGAACATAGATGCAAATAGAATTGAAAATAACAGTTTTGGAAAAAGAAAATTATCAAGATCCAAGTTTAAATCATTATTAATCGAAAAAGATTTTGAGCCTGAAAATCCTAAACAACTAGAGGAATTAGATGAAAGCACATGTAAATGGCCTATTGGTCACCCAAATGAAAGCTCATTTTATTTTTGTGGAAGAAAGTCGTTAAAAGACTTTTCTTATTGCAAGCTGCACTTGCTTTACGCGTTTCAGCCAAAAGGTAAAAAAGATGACCCTGTAGATAAAGATGATGAAGTGCCAAAGTTTATAGAGAAAAAAATAAAATCTGCCTAATTTTTTAATATTTGATTTTTAGCTTTTTGAAATTCTTTTCTACTTAAGGCTCCAGATTTATAAAGATTATTTAAACTTTCTAATTCTTTAAGTACATTTTTTTTATTTGATTTTTTTTTTATTCTATCAAATTTATTTCTTTTTTTTGCCTCAATACCAAGATTTGCAGCTTTAAAACCTGCTAATGCAACGTAAATAAGTATAAAAAAAATTAAAATATAAACTAAAGTTATTATCATAAAATTATTTAATTTTTTAATAAATTAGAAAATTGACCACCCTCTTTCCAATTATAGGCATACTTGTTCACAGTTTCTTCAAATTTAAGTTTGCTTGGACACCCAATATCAAAATTAGTTAAACCATTTTCTGTTTTTATATTATCATATTTTAAAAGATTTATTTGATCTTTAGTAATTAAAGGTTCTGGAAGTATTTGCATAAAGAAAGCTGACAACTTAGCGAAAGTTAATGGCAAGGACAGTAGTATTCGCTTTTTTTTAATGCATTTCATTAAAATTTGTAAAATTTCCTTGAAAGTAAAAATCTCGGGCCCAATAGCTTCAATGGTTTTTGAATAATATTCTTTAGAAACTATATAAAATATTAATTCTGCTAATTCAGATACGTGGATAGGTGTAAATTTAGTGTTACCACCATAATATAATGGGAAAAAAGGTAACATGCTTAACAAACTCATGAACTTTGTAGTTAAATTATCATCAACACTATAAACTAAAGATGGTTTAATAATTGTGGCATCAGGCATTATCTCCCTTATAAACTTCTCTCCATTAATTTTACTGGATGCATATTTAGAATCTTTGGCTAATTCTAAACCTAATGCGGAAATATGAACGAACTTTACTTTTTTAGAATTACAAATCTCTGCTAATTTTTTAGGGAAGATTGAATGAATATTTTTAAAACTATTTAATTTACCTTTCTCATGTAAAATTCCAATTAAATTTAAACAGACATCCGCTTTTGATACAAGTTCAGTTAACTTGTCCTCATTAAATATGTTAGCCTCAACAATATCCAAATATCCAATTGGGGCTTGAGTTTTAAGAATATAGCCCTTTTGATGTAAATTTCGTGTAACAGCGGTAACTTTATAATTATTTTTGACAAACCTACGTATACAATGACGTCCAACTTGACCACTAGCACCAAATATAAGTATTTTTTTCATTATCATTATCAAAAAATAGACAATATTATTTTGTCTTATATATATAAATTAAAAATGAATAACATTAAAGTTTTTGAAAATGATTTGCCAGATATTGATTTATCTGAGGAAAAAAGAATAAGTTTAGATTGTGAAGCACTTGGCCTGGTCCTGGGAAGAGATCCACTTACTCTTATTCAATTAGGTCTAGAATCGAAAAAATTCTTTATAATTAAGCTTAATAGAAAAAATTATATAGCACCTAATTTAGTTAAAATTTTAACAAATCCTAATTCTGAGTTCATAATGCATTATGCTAGACAAGACCTACTTTGGTTGAGATATCATTTAAAAGTAAGTCCTAAGAATATATTCTGCACAAAAATTGCTTCAAAAATAGCAAGAACAGCAAGCTCTTCACATGGCTACAAAGATTTAGTTAAAGAAATTTGTGGGAAGGATATATCTAAAAAAGAACAACAAAGTGACTGGGGTAATCCAGATTTATCAGAAAAACAGATTAATTATGCTGCGCAAGATACTGAGCACTTATTTGAAATAAGAAAAAAACTTTTACACATGCTTACGAGAGAAAATAGAAAAGATTTATTTATTAAGAGTATGAAAGTTGTTCCAATTTTAGTAGATATGGAAATAGCAGGTTTTAAATTAAATGTTTTTGAGCACTAACTTAAATTAATGAAAACCAAAAATTATAGAAAAATTGCATATGAAGTTATTGATCTAGAAATTCAAGCCTTAAAAAAATTAAAAAGATCTATTAATAATTCTTTCGATCAAGCTGTTAATGCAATTGTAAAATGTCAATCTAAAGTTATTCTTTGTGGTGTGGGAAAAAGCTACTTAATTGCATCCAAAATTGCAGCTACACTTTCTTCTGTTGGTTGTCCTTCATTTTCTATTTCAGCTAATGACTGTTCACATGGAAATCTTGGGAGTATATCCAAAAAAGATTTAATTATTTTAATAAGCAATTCTGGAGAAACGCAAGAAATAAAACCTGTTATTAAATATGCAAATAGAAATAAAATTACATTAATTGGAATTGTATCTAAAAAAAATTCTTTGCTCTACCGTGCCTCAGATATAAAATTAAATATTCCAGAAGTTAAAGAGGCAGGACTTGGAATAGTACCAACTAGTAGTACAAGTGAGCAACTTGCAATTGGTGACTGTTTGGCAGTTGCAGCTTTA
Organism: uncultured Pelagibacteraceae bacterium; assembly: GCA_902610655.1. GTDB lineage: Bacteria > Pseudomonadota > Alphaproteobacteria > Pelagibacterales > Pelagibacteraceae > Pelagibacter. Next base: position 6,762 of record CACLWL010000013.1, on the reverse strand, counting down.
AATAAAAAAAGATTTAATAGGCAAAATTTCAAAGAATTTCATCCAAGTGGAAGCTTGGGGGCTAAATTAAAAACAGTTGAAGATTTAATGATGTCAGGATCTAAAATACCTTTCATAAATGAAAATTCTAGTATGAAAAAAGCATTAGCTATAATAACTAAAAAAAAATTAGGAATATTAATTGTAACTAATAAAAAAAAATTAACAACTGGAATAATTACAGATGGACAAATTAGGAGAAGTTCTCAAAAAAATAAATCCTTAGTTGAACTATCCGTAAAAAAAGTAATGACAAAAAATCCAATAAGTGTTGATAAAGATATGTTAGCAGTAAAAAGTTTAGCTATAATGTCTGAAAATAAAATTACAAGTTTGTGTGTTCATAAAAAAAATGGTCGTGGAAAAACTATTGGTGTTCTTCATATACACAATATTCTAGATGGAAATATATCATGATGAATAAGTCGTTAATTTTTCAAATTGGAATATTAATAATAATTTTAATTATAGGATATTTCACTTTTTTATATTTAAATCAAAATAATGATGGTAAATTAGTTGAAAAATCAATATTGAATAAGGTAGATAAAGCTCAGTTAAAAAACAAGCTTTCAATAAAGTCTCAGGAAGCAAGCCAAATTTTAGAACTATCATACAAATCCAGTGATGAAAAAGGCAATGTATATCAAATAAATTCAGAGTCCGGATCTATAGATAATAAGAATAAGAATGTTCTTATTTTAGAAAATGTCACTGCAAAAATTTTAGTTTTCAATTATGGTACTTTTTTTATTAAATCAGATATGGCAAAATATAATAAATCATCTTTGGATACACATTTTTTTGATAATGTAAATTTACTTTATCTTAATCATATTATAAAAAGTGAAGATCTGTTTTTGAAATATATTGATAAGGAAATTAAAATATCAAATAATGTTAAATATAAGAACAAAGAAAATTTTTTAGAAGCTGATACAGTTGATTTGGATTTAGTGACTAAAACCTCAAAAATTTATATGAATGACAAAGATCAAAAAGTTAAAGCAATAATTAAAAATTAAATGGCAATAATTAAAAAGTTTAGAATTAAATCATTTAAGAATACAGATCCACTTTTAGAAATAAAAAATATTTCAATATCATTCGAAGATAGAAAGATTCTGGATAATATATCTTTTAAAATAAATCCTGGAGAAATTTTAGGATTGTTAGGACCTAATGGCGCGGGTAAATCAACAATATTTAATTTAATAACTGGTTTATTAAAGCCAGACTTTGGTAAAGTATTTTTTGGAAATAAAGATGCTACCAATTACCCAATTTATACAAGAACTAGAGAATTTAAAATTGGATATGTTCCACAGTATGGTGGTTTTTTTGGAGATCTTACAACATACCAAAATCTAAAAGCAGTGGCTGAAATACTTATAAAAGAAACAAAAGATCAAAACTCTAGAATAGAGTATTTAATATCAAAATTTGAGTTGGATTATTTAAGAAATATTAAAGCATCAGTTTTATCGGGTGGACAGAAGAAAAAATTAACTATTGCCCTTTCATTACTTGGTGATCCAAAAATACTGTTACTTGACGAATGCTTCGCGGCATTAGATGTTCTTACTATTCAAATGTTACAAAAAATAATTGTTAATTTACAAACTGAAGAAAGAATTGGGATTGTTATTTGCGACCATCAAGCAAGAGACTTACTATCTTGTGTAGATGTTGCCATGATACTATCAAACTGTAAAATTATCGCTCAAGGAACTCCTAAAGAACTGATTAATAATCCAATTGCTCAAGATGCCTATTTTGGAAAATCATTTAAGATAAATTAACAAGAATGGGCTCTAAATTCGTTTTAGTAAAAAACAAAGTTAAAAAATTTAAAAAAATTTTACAAGTTGATGGAGATAAAAGTATCTCTATTAGATGGCTTTTATTAGCATCACAAGCTATTGGGATATCAAAAGCAAAAAATATACTAAGATCTGAAGATGTTTTAAGTGCAATTGAGTGTTTAAAAAAACTCGGTGTCAAAATCAAATTATCCAATCAAAATTGTGTTATATACGGTAGAGGAATCAATGGTTTTAAACTTAAAAAAAATTTAATTTTAAATGCTGGAAATTCAGGAACTGTAGGAAGATTAATTCTGCCTCTTTTAATTAAATCACCATTTAAAATTAAAATCATTGGTGATAAAAGCCTATCGAGAAGAGACTTCTCAAGAGTTATTGATCCCTTAAACAAAATAGGAGTAAAATTTTTTCCAAAAGGAAAAAAACGACTTCCTATTTCTATTCTTGGTTCAAATTATCTTAGACCTATTAACTACTACGAAAAGAGAGGTTCGGCCCAATGTAAAACTTGTGTAATGCTTGCCTCTTTAAATACCCCTGGGGAAATGAGAATTTTTGCAAAGAGATCTAGAAATCATACTGAGTTAATGTTCAAAAATCTTAAAATGCCGATTTCAGTAAAAAAAAAAGGAGAAATTGATTTTATAAAAACTTCAAGACCAGATAAGTTAAGTTCATTTAATTTAGATATACCAGGAGATATAAGTTCAAGTGCTTTTTTTATTGCTCTAACGATTTTATCTAAAAATTCGTATTTGGTACTAAAGAATATAAATTTAAATCCATCACGGTTAGGTATTATTAAAATTTTAAATAAAATGGGTGCAGGTATTAAAACCAAAAATATAAAATTAAATAAGGGAGAAAAATGTGGAGATATAATTGTTAAGAGTAACAAAAAATTAAAAGCTATAAATTGCCCCTCTTATTTAAATAGTAGTGCTATTGATGAATTTTTAATTATTTTTTTAATAGCTGCCAGATCAAAGGGTATTTCGTATTTTAAGAATCTTTCTGAATTAAATAAAAAAGAAAGTCCAAGACTAAAACTTGGGTCTAAAATACTAAATATGATAGGTATAAAAACTAAACTAACAAAAAACTCAATTAAAATATATGGAAATCCTAATATTAATTTAAATAAAAATTATGAAATAAGAAATTATCTTAAAGATCATAGAATAATGGCCATGTGTACAATTGCTGCGTTAACTTTAGGGGGAAAATGGAAAATTTATGATCCAGAATCAATTAATACTTCTTTTCCATCTTTTATTAAAATTTTAAAAACTAGCTTTGATGTAAAATTTAAATGAAAAAAAGAAAATTAATTACAGTTGCAATTGACTCTCCTGCTGCTGCAGGAGCAGGAACACAGGCAAAACTTATTGCAAAAAATTACAATCTTATCCATCTTGATACGGGAAGGATTTATAGATTTATTGGAAAAATTAATTTGGATACTCCTAAAAAAATTAATTATAACTATTTAAAAAAAAAAATTAAAAATTTAAAAATAAAAGATTTAAAAAATAAAGATCTATTATCTGATAAAGTAGCAACAGCAGCATCTATAGTAGCAAAAGAGAAGAAAATAAGATCTTTAGTTCATAAATTTCAACAGAGATATGCTTATTCTCCTCCATTAAAATACTCTGGTTCAGTTCTAGATGGACGGGATATTACAAGTATACAAATGAAAAATGCCACATTTAAATTTTACATTACTGCAAATATTAAAGTAAGAGCAATGAGGAGGTACAAGGAATATAAGGCCTTAAAAAAAAAAATAAGCTTTAAACAAGTGCTGAAAAGTCTAAAAAACCGCGATAAATCTGATAAAAATAGAAAATATGGGCCACTTAAAAAAACTAAAGATTCAATATTGATTAATACAACTAAACTTAGTAGAAAACGATGCTTTGAAAAAATAAAAGCTATTATGGATAGGAAAATTAAAATTTAATGGAAATATATAATAATCTTGAAACTACAGCTTCCAAAGAATTTAAAGAATTGCTTAATAGCCAGTTATCTAAAACAAAAAATCTTGCAGAGGGAAAAATCATAGAAGGTAAAATAACTAAAATCACAGAAAAATTTGTATTTTTATTTATTGAGGGTCTAAAATCTGAACCTGTAATTGATATCAATGAACTGAAAAATATGGGTTTATCTGATCAAATTAAGTTAGGTAGCAATGTTTCTGTACTTCTAGAAAGAATTGAAGATAAAAATGGCGAGGTAGTTGTTTCAGCATCTAAAGCATTAAAAATAAGAGGATGGGACAAATTGGTAGAGGCATACGAAAAAAATACCCCAATAACAGGTAAGATTACATCTAAATGTAAAGGTGGAGTTATAGTTGAACATATTGAAACTGGATCTCTGATGTTTTGTCCAGGTTCTCAGATCTCAGATAAGCCTTTAAAAGATATATCCCACTTAATAAATGAACCTCAAAAATTCGCACTTATTAAATTAGATAAAATTAGAGGCAATGCATGTGTATCTAGAAGACAAATAATTTCCTCGAGTAAAAAAGAGGATAAAGCGAAAATTATTGAAAAATATAAAGTAGGTGATGTAATTAAAAATGCAATCGTAAAAGGTTATAGTTCTTTTGGTTGTTTCTTTGATGTTAATTCGGAGCTAGATGTTTTAGTTCACCTTCAAGAAATCAGCTACTCGAGAGTGAATCATCCTGAGGAGATTTTTAATATAGGAGAAAGGCATGATTTATTAGTTATATCAGTTGATAAAGAAAAACAACAAGTAGGTTGCTCTATAAAACAATTATCACCGGATCCATTTGAACATATTTCTAATTATGAACTAAATAAAAATTATAAGGTTAAAGTTGTAAAACTTATGGACTTTGGTGCATTTTGTGAACTTGAGCCCGGTTTAACTACTTTACTTCATTCAAGTGAATTAAGTTGGACAAAAAAAAATCCTTCAGCTAAAAAAATGTTTAGAATCGGTGATGAGATTTCATGTGTTATTACTGAGATTGATAAAGAAAAAAGAAGAGTTTCAATTTCTCATAGATTAACTGAAAAAAATCCATATATGCTACTTCAAGAAAAGTACCCGGTAGACTCAATTACTGATGGACAAATAACATCAATTAATGATTACGCAATTTACGTTAAAATTGATGGATTTAATATCGATGGTTTCCTTCACGCAAATGATTTAAGTTATAATAAAAATCCTGAGGAAGAGCTTAAAAATTACAAAAAGGACCAAAAATTAAAAGTAAAAATCCTTGAGATTAAACCTGATCAACAAAAAGTAAGAGTAGGTCTTAAGCAGACTGAGGTAGATCCATTTGATTGGTTTAAGGACAAAAAAGTAAATGACACAATAACAGTAAAAGTTACAGCAACTGACAATAAGGGTTTAATGGTTATGCCCGAAGGTAGTAAAATTGAACTTAACATTAAAAAATCTCAAATCGCGATAAATGCCTCTGATGCTAGACCAAATAGATTTATAAAAGGTGACAGAATTGACTCTGCAATTCAAGAATTAGATTTAAAAAAGCGAAAAGTAAGTTTAAGCATCAAATTACTAGAGGAACTCCAAAATAAAGAAGCGGTATCAAAATTTAGCTCTCCATTGTCAGGAAAAAATCTTCCTTTTTCATCTTTGTCAGATAAACTAGAGAAAAAAGAGGATAAAGATAAGAAAGAATAAGAAAATTGGCTATTGTAAAATCAAAGCTGCTTCAAAAAATATATAAAAATTATCCAAACTTTTATAAAAAAGACTTAGAAAAATTTTTTGATATTATTTTAAAAGAAATTAAAAATTCTCTTAAAAGGGGAGATAGAGTAGAATTTAGAGGTTTTGGTACATGGTCTTCGAATACACAGAAAGCGCGTATATCTAGAAATCCAAAAACGGGGGAGAAAGTAAATACACCAGAGAAAAAAACAATTCTCTTTAAAATGTCCAAAGATTTGTTTAAAAAAATAAATAATGAAGAAGAATAAAATATTTGTTGCTTGCGATACTACGAATATTAAAAAAATAAAAAAAATAATTACTCATACAAAAAATCCAAAATTTAAAATTGGTTATAAATTTGGACTAGAATTTCTTAACTCAAAAAATGGAAGAAAATTTTTATCTAAACTAAAAAATAAAATAATTTTTGCTGATTATAAACTCCACGATATTCCCAATACTTGTATGTCAACGATAAATGCGATTAAAGATCTTAAAATAAACTATCTAACAATCCATATTAGTTCTGGTCTTGAAGCGCTTAAAGCAGCAAAAAAAGTTTCGAAGGGTATTAAGCTAGTCGGTGTAAGTATTCTTACGTCTATGGACGATAGGTTGGTTAAGCAAATTGGTTTTAGTAAAAAAGTTAGTGAGATCGTTAAAGATCAAGCCAAGATTGCCTCTAAAGCAAAGTTAGATGCAATAGTGTGTAGTCCATTAGAAGTAAGATTAGTAAAAAAATATTTTAAAAATGAAGTAATAACTCCTGGTATTAGATTTAATTCTAAACTAAATGATCAAAGAAGAGCACTAAGTCCAAGACAAGCTTTTATGAATGGAGCTGACTGGTTGGTTATTGGTCGACCAATTACAAAAGGTAATTTAAAAAAAAATATTAAATATTTAGAAAATCATTTATCTACTTAATGGAAGCAAAAATTTGTGGAATTAAAGATAAAAGTACTTTAAATTTTATTATCTCACATAAATACGCCCCTAGATTTATAGGATTTATTTGTAATTATCCAAAATCTCATAGGAATCTTAAACTTAAAAATTTAATAAGTTTAATAAATGTAAAAAAAAAAAGGGTTAAATTTGTTGCTGTACTTGTTTCACCAAAGCTAAGTTTATTAAAAAAAATAACAAAATTAAATTTTGA
>CACLWL010000012.1 GCA_902610655.1 uncultured Pelagibacteraceae bacterium | reverse complement strand
AAATTATTCAATACCATTTATATTTAGTGGTAATTTAGATCAAAGAAGACAGCTGAACGAAATTGTTAATAAAGGTGGTTTAACTTTACACGAAGGAGGCAGAGTAATAAATATTTGCGATAATGTAAGCAAAGTAAAATCAATGAACAAGATTATAAAAATGGTTAAAAAAACAGAAGATAATGTAAAAATAATTGGTGTAGGAGATAACTATAACGATCTGGATATGCTGAAAAACAGTAATATAGCTTGTTTAGTTTTTAATGATCAATTTACTATGGAACCGATAAACATAAATAACTGCATTGTATCAAAAAACCAAGCTCCAATCGGATGGCAGGAAGTTGTCAAAATGGCTCTGGATAAAATAAAATAAACAGATTAAAATTTATTATGAGTGATTTTTCTCAGAATGGAATAATTTCAAGTTTGCATGATTTTGGTACAAAATCTACAAAAGATATAGAAAAGGATTTATTAAAATTTTCTAAAGAGAGAAAAATGGAATTAATTCTTCCAAGTCTCTACTCAGAGTTAGAGGGTGATGCATTACCAAGAATTGTTAGCGAAATAAGTAAAGTAAATTATCTTAGTCATATAATTATTGGACTAGATAGAGCAAATAAAAAACAAGCAGAAACAGCCCATAAATTTTTTAAAAGATTAAAAACACCATTTTCAATTCTTTGGAATGATGGCCCAAAGTTAAAAAAACTTCATACTGAATTAAAGAAAAAAGATCTTGCACCAAACGAACTTGGTAAAGGTAGAAACGTTTGGTATTGCCTTGGAATGTGTATAGCAAGAGACGAAGCCAGATCGGTAGCATTACATGACTGTGATATAAAAACGTATGATCGAAGGATGCTTGCTAAATTGTTTTATCCTGTGGTTAATCCACTTTTTAACTTTGAATTTTGCAAAGGATATTACCCAAGAATAGCTCAAGGAAAGATGAATGGACGTGTTGCAAGGTTGCTAGTATTTCCATTAATAACAGCTTTAGAAAAAACAATTGGTAGAAGTGATTATTTAGAATTCATGAAATCATTTAAGTATCCTTTAGCAGGAGAATTTTCTTTTAGAAGAAACATATTACCAGAGTTAAGAATATCATCAGATTGGGGTATAGAAGTTGGAGTTTTATCTGAAATGCAAAGAAATTTTTCTCCGAACAATGTTTGTCAAGTTGATCTTGCTGATACCTATGATCACAAACATCAAGAACTTTCAATTAATGATGATCAAAAAGGACTTTCGAGAATGTCGATAGACATTATTAAAACCTTGATAAGAAAACTTGCTACACAAGGAAATTCTTTTAGTCTTGAAACTTTTCGATCATTAAAAGCAACATATTATAGATCTGCATTAGATTTAATTGATACTTATAGAAGTGATGCTGAAATGAATGGTTTACAATTTGATTCACACACTGAAGAAAAAGCTGTAGAATTATTTGCTCTTAACATAATGAAAGCTGGAGAGTCATTTTTTAAAAATCCAATGGATACTCCTTTCATACCAACATGGAGTAGAGTAAAAAGTGCAATACCAGATTTTCTAGAAAGACTTAAAAAGGCTGTTGATGAGGATAATAAAAGACATAAATAATGAATACCTCACAAATCCGAAATCAAATTGGTCGAAAATTAAATAAAATTTACAAGCTTAGCTACAGTAACACTGAATTAAAAACATATCTAGAGGATATCATTCAAGCCATTAAAAAATCCAATTTAATTAAAAATAAAAACAAAAATTTTAATTTGTCTGAAAGAACCTCGCTTTTAATTTGTTATGGCGACAGTGTCTTAAGCACGAAAAACAACAAATCAATTAAGGAGTTAAAGAAATTTTACTCAAAATATTTAGATAAATATTTCAACACAGTGCATTTTTTACCATTTTACCCTTCAAGCAGCGACAGCGGATTTGCAGTAAAAGATCATTACAAAATAGATCCCAGATTAGGCAAATGGAGTGATATTAAAAATTTCTCAAAAAAAAGTCATATTATGGCTGATGTAGTAATAAATCACTCCTCTTCACGTGGTCTTTGGTTTAAGAATTATTTAAAAAATAAATCTCCTGGTAAAAATTATTTTTTTACAATTGATAAGAAGTTTAATTCTAACAATGTAGTTAGGCCTAGAGAGCATCCTCTATTAAAAAAAATAAATATCTTTAATAAAAATCAATATCTTTGGCGTACATTTAGTGATGATCAAATTGATTTAAATTTCAAGAATCCAAAAGTTTTAATCAGGTTTATAAAAATTGTTATCAATCTTATTAATCAAGGGGTTAATATATTTAGATTAGATGCAATAGCTTACCTTTGGAAAGAGAGTGGCACTAAGTGTATTAACTTAAATCAAACACACGAGATTATTAAAATTATTAGGATTGTTTGCAATAGCTTGAACAAATCAGCAATAATTGTAACCGAAACGAACTTACCAGAAAATGAAAACATCAGTTATTTTGGAAAAAATGACGAGGCAAATTGGATATATAATTTTTCATTGCCTCCCCTTCTAGTTCATTCTTTATTATTTGAAGATAGTAGGAAACTTTCTGTTTGGAGTAAAAAATTACCTCAAGCTAAAATTGGAAATAGTTATTTAAACTTTATTGCATCTCATGATGGTATTGGAATGAGACCAGTTGAAGGTCTTTTAAACAAAGATGCAATAAATAAAATGTTTAAAAGATTAAGGAAAAATGGTGGAGAATTTTCATTTAGAAAAGTTAAAGGAAAATCAAAAAAAGTTTACGAGGCTAATATTACATTATTTAATGCATTTCAAAAAACAGATATTGATCCTAAAGGAAAATACCATTACGCAAGATATCTATGTGCACACGCAATAATGATATCCTTTGAAGGTATTCCAGCAGTTTATTTCAATTCAATGTTTGGGACATCAAATGATATAAATAAGTTTATTATATCAAACAATAAAAGAGATCTTAATAGATACAAATGGAGCGCTGAACGCTTGAATAAATCATTGAGAAATAAGAATTCTAAACATTATTTAATCTACGAGGAAATAACAAACTTACTAGGCATTAAACAAAAAAATAAAGCTTTTCATCCTAACGCATTAAGAAAAACGATGAACCTTGGATCAAAGATATTTTCATTTAAAAGAATAAGTTTAGATAAAAAACAAACTGTAATGTGTATTTCAAATTTAAGTTCAAAAACTCAATGTATTAAAGTGCAACTAAAAAATAAAAAGCACAGAGAATTAATAATTGGCACTACAGTTAGTAAAAATAATATTGACCTAGATCCTTTTCAAACTATTTGGCTATCTAATTAAAGATTTAGTGACAGCTCATATTAAACTTTTTTAATCTCCAATAATTATATGGCCAAGGAGTTAAAAAACCTACTACAAGCATTATTGGAACTACCCACCATGTAAGTATTGCACCACCAGTAAGTAAATAATCAGTAAAATTCATTGCAATTTCCATACTGATCATTGAGATAAAGCTCATTCCTAATGCTGTTTTTAAAGCATTAGAAAATTTAAAATTTTGCTTTAATAAAATTATAGTTTCTAAAATAATACTTGTTATCAAACCATTAATGATCGCAAGTGTCATAATTCCTAGAACAGGAAATGGCGTTTTTGTAATTTGAAAAAATAATATTGTTCCAAAGTCACCAATTGCGCAACCTAACAAACACCAAGCAGTATTTTTTGCACTTCTTCTCCAAGTATGTTTACAATTCCAATTAAAGTTAATGACTTCAGAACTCATTGTTAAAAAACTTTAGTCTAAATTAACGGCTGCGATCATGCCAGCTTGATAATGACCAGGAACATTACAAGCAACTTCTATATTTACAGCGTTTTCAAATTTCCAAATCAAAATTCCTTTTTCTTTTGGAGCTAATAATACACTATTACTATGTGAATGGCCCATTGATTTATCCATTGCAGCCATTTTTTGCATTTTATCTTTATCAACTTTATCACCAAGTAATATTTCATTCTCAACCATTCTTTCCATTTCTGGCTGATGTTTAATATGCATCATTGTATTAGCAATATTAAATTCATGCACTAATTCGCCAGCATTTATAACTTCAAATTTAATGGTTTCGCCTTTTTTAATATTAAAAGAATTGGGTTCATAATAATTATCATACATTTTGACTTGAATTGTTCTTGATACATCTTCCATTTTTCCCTTAGAACCAATTTTCATGTTTTTATCTGCTAATGATATAGAAGATATTAAAATTAATGAAAATATAGCTAAATAAATTTTTTTCATATTTTAATGTTAAATAAGAATATTGGAAATAAAAATGCGTTAAATAGCCTTTTATAGGCTAGCTAAAATCTAACAATTCTTTATTGATAATGAAATATTTTTAATAAGATCGAAATAAAGTGTTTTTCCACTATCCAGAGTTGCACCTAAAGGATCTAGAACCGCGGAACTGATATTTGTATCTTTTGCAATAGTTTCAACAATGTCTGGATTAAATTGAGGTTCAGATAAAACACATGTTACTTTTTCATGTTCTATTACCTCTCTTATTTCTACAAGTTGCTCTGCGCCAGGTAAAACATCTGTATTAACAGTTAACGCGCCAATAATATTTACCTTAAATCTTTTTTCAAAATATTGGTACGCATCATGAAACACTACAACTTTAGCGTCTTTATTTACGTCTGACTTAACTTCTTTAATCATTTGGTCTAATTCTTTTAAAGCTTTCTTTGAATTTGATTTATAAATTGAACTATTTTCTTTATCTAATTTTGATAATTGGTTTGTAACCTTTTTAACAATAATTTTAGCATTCATTGGATCAAGCCAAATGTGTGGATCAAACTCACCGTGACCGTGACCGTGATCATCGTGATCATCATGATCCTCTTTTTTAGCTTTTTTATCATGACCGTGATCATCATGGTCATCGTGATCACCAAAAATATTTCTTTCTCTAAACTTTAATTTTTTTATTCCACTTTGACCTAATAACTCAAACTTGACTGCGTTATTAGCGATTGACTCTAATGGCTTTTCTAGAAATTCTTCAACACCCTCTCCCACATATATAACTATATCAGCTTCTTGTAACATTTTAGCATGAGATGGTTTAAGGCTAAAACCATGAGGAGAATTATACCCATCTACTATCAAATCAGGTGAACCAACACCATCCATTATGTAACTGACCAGTGAATGAATTGGTTTTATTGATGTTACTACCTTTATTTCTGCTTTTACTGAAGAAAAATAAAATAATATTGAAACTAGTGATAATATAAAAGGGAATTTTGTTTTAAAGTTCATAAATTAAATATGTTATAATATAACATAGCGATATATTATAACAAATAAAAGTAGTCAACAATTAAATTGAAAAAAATGACATTAAATAATGATGTTCTAGTAAGATTAGAAAATACTGGTGTAATCAGAAATAATAGATGGCTGGTAAAAGGTGTTTCATTAGAGGTTAAAAAAGAAAAAATTGTTACCTTAATAGGACCAAATGGATCAGGAAAATCAACCACGGCTAAAATTGCTTTGGGTATATATAAAGATATAGAGGGTAAAGTTAAAAAATTTACAGACAAAATCGGGTATGTTCCTCAGAAAATTTCAATTGATTGGACATTACCGATCCGGGTATCTGATTTTATGACATTAACTATGGATCTTAAAGAAGATGAAATTAATGATTCATTAGAGCTCACAGGTGTTAAACATTTAAAAGACAATGATTTAAGAAATTTATCAGGTGGAGAATTTCAAAGGGTATTAATTGCAAGAGCAATATCTAAAAAACCTGATCTTTTAGTATTAGACGAACCTGTTCAAGGGGTAGATTTTAAGGGTGAACTATCTTTGTACGAACTAATCAAAAAAATTTCAGATGAATTAGGTTGTGGAATATTACTTATTTCACATGATTTACATGTGGTTATGTCTGCTACAGATTATGTTGTATGTTTGAATGGACATGTATGCTGTTCTGGTACTCCTCAGTCAGTTGTAAATGACAGTAAATATAAGGAATTATTTGGTGATCGTGCATCAACAATTTTATCAGTTTATGAGCATGATCATGATCATACACATTCACCTGATGGGACAATAGAAAATAAAAAATAAATGTTTGATGATTTTTTCATAAGAGCATTAATTGCTGGACTTGGTATAGCTTTAGTGACTGGACCTCTTGGGTGCTTTGTAATATGGAGAAGACTATCATTTTTTGCAGGTACATTGGCTCACTCATCGTTATTAGGTGTAACTCTTGCTTTTTCATTTGATATTAATATTTCATTTTCTGTATTATTAATTTCATCTGCTGTAGCGTTGATTTTATTAAGATTACAAAAAGCAACAAAACTTCCTAGTGATGCCTTATTAGGATTGTTGGCTCATTCATCTTTAGCAATTGGATTGGTGGTTATTGGATACTTGTCATACATTCGTTTTGATATAATGGGTTTATTATTTGGTGATATTCTTGCAGTAAACAAAAGAGATTTATTAGTTATATGGGTTGGTGGTGCCATTATATTGTTAATACTTAAAATTATTTGGAAGCCCCTATTTGCCTCTACTGTAAATTATGAATTGGCTGAAGCTGAAGGAATGAAACCTGAAAAAATAAATGCTATTTTTACAATTTTAATGGCTGCGGTTATTGCAATATCAATTAAAATGGTAGGGATACTTTTGATTACAGGAATGTTAATTATACCTGCGGCTATGGCCAGAAACTTTGCAAACAATCCTCAACAGATGATTATTCTTTCGATTGTGGGAGGAATTTTAGCTGTGATTATTGGTTTATATTCTTCATTGCAATTTAATTCAGCATCTGGTCCATCAATAATAACAGCGGCATTAGTTTTGTTTATTCTTTCAATATTTAATATAAAAAAACTAAAACATTTGAAAAAGTAGTATGAAAATAGTAAAATAAAAAATGACACAAAAATTCGAATTTCTTTCAAAAAATCAGCAGATAATTTACGATATTATTGAGAATGCAAAAGAACCTCTGAAAGCTTATTCTATTTTATATAGTGTTAAAAAAAAAGGTATTAAAGCTCCACCTCAGGTTTATAGAGCACTTGATCGCCTTATAAAAATGGGAAAAATTCATAAAATTGAGAGTAAAAATGCTTTTATTGCATGTAAAAATTCAAATTGCACAATTTCAAATGCGACTGCCTTCTCAATTTGTGATAGTTGTGAAGCAATAACTGAAATAAGTAATCTCAAACTTTCAAAATATTTAGCAAATTTCCAGGATGATACGGGAATGAGATATAACAAGTATAATTTAGAGTTTTTTGGTTTATGTAGAAAATGTAAAAAAAATAAATCATAACACAATATTTTATCTACTATTTATTCTCACATATAACTAATTTTCTATTAACTGATAGCCTTTAATTGTTTTATATTGATTAATGTATTAATACGAGGAAATGACTAAAAAAATAAAATTAGTTTTTTTTCATCCATATTCATCACTAGGAGGAGCTGATAATTCTCTTGGTAGATTAATTGCTAATCTAGACAAAAAATTTTTTTCTATAACATTTGTATCACTTAAAAAAAGTGTTTTACAAAATAAACTTAATAAAGAAGTCGAATTTATAAATTTAAACTCAAATAGAGCTTTACTTAGCATAGGTAAGATGAGAAGAATTTTAGAGCAGAATATTCAAAGTAGAAAATTTAAAAAGATAATATTAATTTCAAATCAAAATTTTGCAAATATATTAAGCTTCTTATCTTCAATAAACTTACAAGAAATAAAAAAAATCTTTATAGAAAGAAATCATTTAGATGAATTGGATTACTATGAAGGATTTTATAAATTTATCAAAAGAAAAATAATTAAAATACTAATGAAATTTACATATAGAAAAGCTGACAAAATTGTTGCTATTTGCAAAGAATTAAGTCAAGATTTATCTAATCATGTTAAAAGATCCGTTATTACAATTTATAGCCCTTCAATAGATAAAAAAATTATTAAATTACAAAATAGTAAAATTAATTATAAATTTTTCAAAAACAAAACATACATAATAAATGTATCACGATTTAGTGAATACAAGGGTCAAATGGATATACTAAGAGCGACAAAACCAATTTTAAAATATAGAAATAACATTAGGCTAATTCTAATAGGTTACGGTGAATACAAAAAAGAATTGTTAAAGTTTATTAATATAAACAAAATAAAAAGCAAAGTTAAAATTATTGATAATTGCTATAATCCATATCCATATATTAAAAAATCAAACTTATTTGTATTTTCTTCAAACTATGAGGGGTTTCCTAATGTTATAAATGAAGCTTTAATGCTTAATACCCCGGTAATTTCTTCAAACTGTAAAAGTGGTCCAAAAGAAATGCTTTTGAATGGTAAGGGTGGCGATTTCTATCCAAAAAAAGACTATATTAGGCTAAGAAAACTAATTGAAAACTATTTAAAAAATCCTAAGAAGTTAGAAAATAAAATGAAAATTGCAAGAAAACAACTTTGGAAATTCACTATTGGTAGACATGTTAAATTTTACCATAAACTTTTTTTCAATACATAAATTTTATGAATATAGGAATAATTGGATCTGGTTTTTTTGGAATTACCTTAGGACTTATACTTTCAAAAAAACATAATGTTACAATATATGAAAAAAAGAATGACATTTTACAAGGTGCCTCTCGAATAAATCAATTTCGATTTCATCGAGGATATCATTATCCACGGTCTATAAAGACAATAAAAGAAATTCAAAAATCATATAATGATTTTATTAAATTTTATGGAAACGATATTTTTTCTAAAACTGATAATTATTACGCTATTGCAAGAGAGGATAGTAAAATAAATTTTAATGAGTATATTAAAATTCTTCGAAAGAATCATTTACCTTTTAAACTTGTAAAAAATAAAAAATATATTTCAAATAAAATTTCTGGATTAATTTTATCAAATGAAAAAAATCTTAATTATTTTAAGCTTAAAAAAAAAATTAAGAAAATGATAAAAAAAAATAACAATTTAAAAATTATTTTCAATTACAAAATAAATAAGTCTACAGCTAAAAGATATGACAAAGTATTTATTGTAACATATCAAAATAATAATCATGTCCTCAAAAAACTAGGTTTTAGAGCTTCAAAAAAATATAAATTTGAACTTATAGAAAAAATAATTGTAGAACTTAAAAAACCATTGAGAAAAAAAAGCTTTGTAGTTGCAGATGGTAAATTTGTTTGCATTGATCCATATCTAGGAACAAAATATCATCTTCTAAGTGATGTTCTTCATTCAAAGTTAGAAGTTTTTGAAGGATATGATCCAAGATTCAAAGCATATCAAAAAAAATTAATTGATAAGAATGGCATAAATAAAGTTAATAAAAGTAATTTTAACGATTTCTTATCGCATAGCTCTGAATACCTTCCCTTTTTAAAGAATGCAAAATTTATTAAGTCATTGTTTATAGTAAGGACTTTAAAGAGAAACGTTGAAAAAACAGATGAAAGAACAAGCGAATTTACTAAAATTAATAATAAATATTATACTATTTTATCTAGTAAGTGGAATACATGCGTAACACTTGCAAAAAAAATTGAGAAGCAATTAAATTTATAAGCTAGATCTGATCGCTATACCAGTTGTTACCTAAATTGATTTTTTTGTTCTCAGATCTTATCTTGATTGGTCCCTCCTCGAATGGAATTTTAAAATTTTTGTCAGACTCTGCCTGATTTACTAAAACAGTTAATACATGGTCAAAAGAGTCCATAAATCTGGAATCATTTTTAGAATAATTTAATGGTTTATTTTTGTTTAAAAACTCTTTGATTACTTCTTGTAGAGTTTTATCTTTATTAATTCTTCCTATAATAAATTTTTTATTTCCCTCTCTGTCTAAGAATCCAGCCTCTCTAAATAAAAAAACATCTCCAAATAAATCTATTGCTACAGATAATTGAGGGAAACCAAAACTTCTCATTTCATCTCCACTTACTTGAATTAATGGATCTCCAATATAACCATTTGCTAAGTTTTCAAGTGAATAACCAAAATCTATATGCAAATTTTCAAACATTTCATTTTTTCTTTTTATAAAGCCTTGTATTTTTTTCATCAGTATTAGTCTCTCATCCTCATTCATAGTTCCTTTAAGTCTGTATTTTCTCTCCAGATCATTAGTCTCGTCTTTTCCTGTAACACTTTGATAGTCATCTCTTAAACTTACAAAATCGATGCCTCTTCCATTTTTTACTTTGGAATTGACTTCATTAATTAAGTCAAGAATTTTTTCAAAATATGCAATATTTTCAGATAAGATAATAAAATTAAAACCAACTTTCATTTTTGGACTTTTTTCATTTCTTTTAATTAAGAAGTTAATTATATTTTTTTTAACCATTTGATAACCTTTCTTAGATCTAGTGATATAAGTGTAAGTCTCATCATCAACTCCATATAAAGAAATTCTAAGTGAGTCTAATAACCAAATACCTGGATTATTTTCAAGTAAACCATCCGTCAATGCATAACCATTAGTAATTAGTGGGACTCTAATATTATTTTTATAAGCACTTTCAATTATATTTCCTAATTTAGGGTTTGTTAAAGGCTCTAATCCTCCAGAAATTGAGAATGCGGTATCTTCTGATTTTTGTAAAAATAATTTTTGGTACATTTTTAATGATTCATCTAAAATATCAGTAGGATATTTTGCTTTTTGATTTCTCCCACAAAAACCACAATAAAACATGCAAGATACGCCTGGAAAAATTGCAATTCTCTTTGGAAATTCAAGATTTTTTTCTAAGACGTCATTTGTTCTTTTTGCGAATGGAATAATAGTCTTCCAGTATTTTCTTCCTATACCCTTATCTAATATTATATCCTGCAAAATATTATTATTTCTTACTAAGTTATTAAGTTCGATTAATATTTCTTTATCAATATTTAATTTATCAGAAATGAATTTTTGTGTTGTCCATGGTTGCTGCGAAAATCTATGAATTATAAAACAAATGTCGTTATAGTGTTTATCAAACAAAACTTTATTAAAATTAGGTTCTGAATTTAAAATATTTATTAAAGAATTTTTAATTTTATCGTTTTCCCGATTATTAAAATCTTTCTTGAGCCAGTCTTTAATATTATTTAAGTTTTTTTCTAACATTTTCTAAAAGCTTAATTGCAAAAAGTGAAACATTATGGTTTCGCTTAAAATTACATTTATCATTTAAAACTTTTTTTAACATTATTTTAAGTGCGTCAAAATGAAACTTACTCAAATCTACGTCATTTATAAAATGTTCTCTAGTTTTAGAGTCTAAATTATAAAAAAAGATAAAATTATATTTAATGTTACACAATTTAAAATGCAAAATATTTTTTGAGTCAATTATTATTATTTTAAGTTTTTTTAATTTACTGATAACAGGGTATAATAAATACATATCATGATATGTTAATCTATTTAAAATTGATTCTACTGTTCCGCTATCCTTCTTAACTCTAATAATAAAATTATTTTTTCTAATACCAATTTTTTTTCTTTTATAATATTCAATATCATCAATGTATAACTTAACTTTTTTTTTCTTGGATATTTTAATTAATTTTAAAGCCTCTGCATAAGAATTTGTAAGTGGTTTTTCGGAAAAAACGTTAATTTTTTTGTTTAGAAAAAATTCAACTATTTTATAGTGGGTTTGATCTGGTGTTAATACAAAAACCCAATCAATATTTTTTGTAGAAATTTTTTTATAATTAACTTTAGAATTGATTATCTGTTTTATATTAGAAATTTTATCTAGGCTTTTTATTACAATCTTTCCCCATTTTCCTTTGCCAATTACTAAAATATTTTTCATTTATTTATCAAATTTAAAAATATTACCATTTAATTTTATAATTTATCTTATACTTAGAAATTATTTTTTTTAACTTGTTAATATCTAAAAGGCAATCTTTATAACCATCAATTATTGTGTGCAAATAAGTCGAGTTTGGTTTCTTCAAATAGTAAACATTTTGAATATAAAAAAGTACTTTTTTTCCATTTAATTTAAAATATTCTTTTTGATAATAGTCGTAATCTACACCTTCATACCAGTCCAATTCTTTTTCGTCTTTCTTTGTGATATTCCAAATAGCTCCGTTCACTTTAGAGTTTTTATCTTTAACAATATTTGCGTGTCCAAATATTGTTCGGTTAGTTTTATGACTAAAACATAACCTGTGACCTTTCAGATCATATTTTTTTATATATGTACATCCTGAGCATCTTCTTTTCATTTGAAAATGATTAAGATTACTACCGTAGGCAAAATATAACATTGGTTTAAATAATTTTTTTTAATATCCTATTGATAAACTATTTTATATTTTTAATTTTTCATTATTCCAATAGATCCCGTTGAAGTCAGGGCTAATATCAAACTTTTACTATTTTTGTGATATTTTATATCTCTGATTCTCTCACCTACGTAGATTCTTTCATTGAATAAAAGCTTATTATAATCCTCACTAAATTTAATTCTTAGTAAATGCCTTCCATTCAAAGTGGTTATAATAAAATTATCTTGCCAAAAATTACTAAAATCATTTGGAAGTTTCATGATCTCTGCGGTTCCATATGCGTATACAAAGGCATGAATAGGTTCGGTAAATCCTTTTTTTTCATGGTTTTCTAGATAAGTTGGAGTTGAATAATCTGGATTCACATATTTTTCTCCATAAGATACAAATGGAAAACCATAATGATTTCCTTTTTCAATTTTATTTATTTCGTCGCCACCTTTTGGTCCATTATCTACAGCGAGTATTAAATTTTCGTCTGCATATATTCCTAAAACACCTCTTAAACCTTTAGCAAAGGTCTCAGAGTATTTTTTTTGTTCGTTAATTAAAATAATACTTCCAAAAGTATCATCATTATCTATTCCAGAGTGACCTATACTTAAAAGAATATTATCGTCTATACCGTCAAAATAATGTTCAATTCTCCCAAAGTTATTTTTGACATTTAAACAAGTATTAAATCTTTTTTTAGTAGAAAAAATTAATTTAAATTCAATAAAATCTTTGCTTAAATTTCCTGAGTACAATTCAACTGATGTACAATCATTATCAGTTCTGCCGCTTGCAAAGTATATTTTGTCTTTAATTATAAGAATATCTGGTTTATCTATCATAACTGACTCTGCTATTTTTTGACTCAAATTTGTCTTAATTTTTTTAAATTTACTCGTGTCTCCGTCCAGTACATGATTAATATCACTTACATATATGGAACCAGAGGTATCCGTTAAGTATAAATCATCTTGGTTAAAATCTATTAAAAAAGGGTAAGAACCAAGTTTACCCCTTTTAATAAAATCTAAATTATTTTTACTAAACTTAACTGTGATCCATTGTGTCTCAGGTAAAAATTTAACTTTGTAGTCATTTTCATAGTGTGCAAACAGGTTTCCATCATAATTTGTTATGACTTTAAAAAACGTAATTACATCAAAAGGGATATATAATTTTGCTTTTTTTTTAAAGAAGCTATTATTTGCAACTATTACTATTACAAATAAGATAAAAATACTTATTAGAGTTAATATAATTTTTTTTTTACTAGACATATTTATTCGAAATTTCTTATAACTTAATTAACAGAAAAAGTATAAATTTTTGATGCTTTGTCTTTATATAGTAAAGCTTTTCCTCCTGTGGATACAAAACTGACATATTGTTTATTTCCGATATTATATATAATAGGAGGAGCACTACCTGCGGCATCCATTTCATAGGACCACAATATTTTTCCATTTATAGCATCTAACGCATATGCTTTTTTATCAACTGTACCATTAACGAACAAAATATCACCCCCATTGAGTGCAACTCCGCCAAAGATTTCAGTTCCTACTAGTTTATTTTTACCCTTGTAAAATGCTTCTCCAACTGGTGATTTCCACTCAATTTTACCAGTTTGTAAACTTAATTTTGCAATATATCCCCACGGAGGATTTGTCGCTAAAATATTGTCATTTGTGACAAATCTAGACCAAGCTGTAGTATCAGCCTCTATTTTAATTTCATTATGATCATATAGTTTATTATCCCACCAATTAAATAATTCATTGTATTCAAATAATTCTTTCTTAGATAAATTTAAATTAGGATGTTGTTGGTTGAATTTTTTTAAATTTTTCATTTTGAATTCAAGTTCTGGAAAAATTTTAAATCCAACTAATCCTGGGATATATTGAAAATTTGCATCCCTGTAATCTTTATTCACTGCGTTTCTTCTTTTGCCATGACAGCTAGAGCAATTTTCAAGATATTTTTTATGAGTTTTTTTAAATTGATTTGGAAAGAAAGTTAGAGACTCCGTGGATGTTATTTCAGGTTTTATAATCCATGGGTCGTTATTTACAGGTATATAGATGTTTTGTTTTATAGGATCTAATGCTGCTCCCATCCACTGTGCACCACCATGAACACCGAATAAAATTAAATTTTTTCCAAACTGAGGAGGTTCAAATTTTCCATAAATTGAATTATTTATAAAGTTTGAAATTTCCTTTTTTTTTTCACTTGATAGCTCAGAAATATTATCCAGTTTGAATTCGATATCTGAAAATTTTTCAGGTATTTTCAAATCTATTTGAAATTTATTAGCATATTCACCTGTCATTTTGCTTTTGGGTACTTCAATATAATCAATATCATAAATAGGTTTACCAGAATTTCTTTCTAACAAAAGTGTGTGTCCTATTTTTGTTACTACTATTATTATCTCAAAGACATTTTGACCAATACGTAAATCAAATATTATTGGTGGTGCTGAAATATCATAATCCCACAAGTCATGTTTTGTCTCTTGAAAAGTCCATGCAATTTTATTTTTTTTCAAATCTACGGCAATAACACTGTTTGTATTTTTGTTGTCCCCTCTTCTCTTAACACCATAAGATCCTGGTCTAGGATTACCTGTTACAATATAAACAATGCCTTTTTTATCATCTATTGCAACTCCCCCCCAAGCAGAACCGCTACCACCTAAAAAATTTCTATTTGGGTGAAAAGAAATTTTATTTTTCTTTTTACCCGTGTATTTATTATATGAAAAAACAGCTTGAGTTGTTGAAACAATAAGACTTTCACCATAAATCATTGGAGCTGTTATAGTAGAAATTGAAATATGACCTTTGTTTCCAAAATTTTTTATTAATTGACCGTTATCTATATTAATCTTATACAATCTACCTTTTACTGGCAAATAGAGAAAAAAAGAATTTTTTTGCTGGTCGTGTTCTGCCAAGATCCCTCTTCTAGATGGACTATGTAATGATTGTTTTTCCCAAATGACATTTCCATTAATTGGGTTTAAACAAACAATTTTCCAATCGGCTGTTACAACAATTAGTTTTCCATTTACAAAAACTGGGTTAATCTCTATATGTTGCTTCCATTTTTTGTTAATATCGGCATTAGATAACGACTCAAAAACCCATTGCAACTGAAGATTTTGTACATTAGTTTTGTTAATAAAATTATTTGAGTCATAATGTGTATTTTTATTACCTCCATGAGATCTAGTCCATGTAGTAAATTCTTTTGTCTTAATATCCTTTAAATTAAAATTTTTATTTGAATTTTTAACAGGTTCAGCAATACCTTTAATAAATGGTTTTGGATTGTTTTTTTCCTTTTTTTTTTGTTGTTCAACATAAATTAGATCATCTTGGTTAAACGGTGAAAACCAATAAGATTTATTTTTTGTATTAGAAAGATAATTATAAATTGTTGTACTTTTCGATAAATATCTTTTTAAATTTAATTTTAAATTTTTTTGTGAATAGCATAAAAAATAATGTTCAATTCCAAAACTTTTAATAGATTGAAAAATTACTGATGTTGAATTTTTTTTACAATTATTTGAGTAATATAGGTTTTGAATTACTAACGATGCTAAGAGTAAAAATATTATTGAAATAATAACTTTATTATTCTTAAAATTTTTTGGTATTAACATTGTATAACTTAATCAATTTTTTAGTAATTACATCAAACAAATTTTATTAGAGTAATTTAACAACCCCTATAGCTGGTATACTTTCAAGCAATAAATACATATTTTCACTATTTTTTGGGATAACTATATCTCTTATTCTTTCTTTTAGTATTATCTCATCTTCAAATATTACCTTTTCAAATTTGTTATCAAATTTAAAGTGATACAACCTTCCTCTATACTTCAAATTATTTCTCAAGACACCAAAGTAAAAATCGTTAGTAAAATTTTTATCAAATACTTTATTAGATTTTTCTATTTCACTTGCTGCCACTGAACCTGGAGCAAAATATTTTATTGGCTCAATAAAACCATTTTCTTTATGGGATTTTTTCAATGGTGCAATTTTGATTAGATCTTCGTAAGTACCGTTTTCATTATTTAGGTTTAGAACTTTTTGATAATGAACGCCATATGATGCTTCAGGCCACCCATAGTTTGGGATTTTCATCTGGTTAAATACATTTCTATGAATATTAATTTCATCTCCTCCTGCTGGCCCATGCTCGGTAGAAACAATTATATTACCATCAACCAGCAAACCTTGTTGATTTCTGTGTCCTTTAGATATTATGAGTGTTTCATTTGTTTCTAAATTTATCGCAAGTAATTTTCCAAACAAAGATTTATCATTTTGTGGATGAGATCTATTTCTAAAATCTCCAACAGTTAGTAAAATGTGATCTTTATAAAATTCAATTCTTCCTCCACTTTGCCACCCTAAAAATTCATTTACATCGGAAGAAGTACATTGCTCCATATTATAAATTTTTTTAAATTCAAATTCTTTCAAATCGTTTATGTCGGATCGTAATATAGATAGATTAAAACAATTTTTTTTAACTTCTTCAGTTATAGATAAAAAAATATCATTATCATAAAATTTTATATCTTTAATGCTTAACCATCCTGGTTTTCTAATATCAGAATATTCTTTAAAACTATGAATATTAGATTTTATTTTTTTAAAATTTTTAATATCAATTTTATTATTATCAATTGTTGATCTAAAAAAAAAACCATCCCCAGTAGCGGTAATTAGATTATTATTATATGTCTCTAGATAGGCGATAGGTTTATCTTCGAATACATAATATTCAAGTAACGGTATCTTAAATAAGCTCAATTCATAATCAATATTTTGTTTGGATTTAATTTGTCTTTTATCAAATAATATAAGTTTCTGGTCGTCAATTAACTCTATTAAATTATTATAAATAAAAATATTACTTTCTTTTGCATCTAAATACATGTCTTCTTTAATCTTTAACTTAATTTCAAGAAAATCTGCTTTTTGTAGCTTTGCTGGGATAAAAAATACTTTTTCTTTTAAAAAATTTTTAACATTATGTGGAATAATTTTTGAGTCTCTACCTAATATACTAAACGATGGTGATAATATATCAATTACACCAAGAGATAATATTAGTAATATTAATGTAAACAAAATAATCAAATATTTTTTCATTCTTTTAAATTACCTTTTGATCTGGAATAATTTGAATATCTTTTTCTTTAATAAATTTAAGGATTTCTAAATTACACTTATCAATTTTCTTTTGTTCTGCTGATCTTAAAACAATTGAAACGCCTAATTTTCCTGCTTTAAAAAAAGGGTAGCTTCCTATATCAACATCTTTATTATTTTCTTGTACATCAGTTAATGATTTGGCAATTTCACTTTCAACGGTTCTTAAACTTAATGTATGACTTATTATAGGATCTCCACCTACCAGCTCATTTGTGATACCTCCAATCATTGATTTAAGTATCGAAGGAACGCCTGGCAAACAATATACATTTTCTACACTGAAGCCGGGAGCACCGCTGCTTGGATTGTAAATTAATTTTGCTGATATGGGCATATGAGCCATTTTCTGCCTACCTTCATTAAATTCACCTGCTTGATAATAATTCTCTAATATTTTCATAGCCTCTGAATGAGGTCCATACTCAATTTTAAAAGCTTTTGAAATTGATTGAGCAGTTATATCATCATGTGTTGGTCCAATTCCACCTGATGTAAATACGTAATTAAATTTTTTTTTAAAATTGTTAACTGTGTCTATAATAGTTTCTTCAATATCTGGAATTATTTTGACTTCTTTAACTTGTATGCCAATAGTATTCAACCACAAGGATATAGTTTTAGTATTAGTATCTTGAGTTCTACCAGATAATATCTCATTACCAATAATGATTATTCCTGCAATTTTCTCTTTTTTGTTTAACATTAACAAATATAATTTTATTTAATGAAGTTTACCAATAGTTTGATTAAAGGCAAATTACAAAAAAGATATAAAAGATTTTTTGTAGATATAAAAGTAAAAAATTCTGTTATAACAGCACATTGTCCAAATACTGGTTCGATGCTCGGATTATTAGATAAAGGTAATGATGTTTGGTTGACTAAAAATGATGATCCAAAACGTAAATTGAAGTTTACGTTGGAAATAATTAAAGTTAAAAATAATCTTGTAGGGGTGAATACTCTTAGAGCTAATAAAATTGTTAAACATGCTCTTGAAAATAAACTAATTAGTGAATTTAAAAATATTAATAATATAAAACCAGAGTTTAAGTACTCTACAGATACAAGATTTGATTTTCTGTGTGACAAAAATTTAATTGAAGTTAAAAATGTTACTTTAAATCGAGAGAAAGATACTGCTGAGTTTCCAGATGCAATAACTAGCAGAGGGTCAAAACACCTTCTTAATCTTAAAGAATCTATAAAAAAAGGCTATAAACCATATGTCTTATTTTTAACTCAAATTCAGGGTATAAAAAATTTCAAGATTGCTAAAGATATTGATGAGAAATATTATGAAAATTATCATTTGGCAAAAAAAGATGGTGTAAATTTTATTGCTTACCGGTGTTATCTCAGTAATAAAGAAATTAAAATTGAAAAAAAAATAAATATTATTGATGAATAATTATTCTGAAAAATTTGAAAAAATGAGAATTGCTGGGAAACTAGCCGCCAATACTCTAGATATGATTACCGAGTATATTAAGCCGGGCATAAGTACAGAAAAAATTGACACCTTGTGTTTTGAATATATCAGAGATAATGGAGGATACTCAGCACCTTTGTTTTATAGAGGATATACAAAATCAGTTTGCACATCTCTAAATCATGTTATTTGTCATGGTATTCCATCAGATAGAACTTTAGTCGAGGGTGATATATTAAATATTGATATTACTGCAGTGGTAAATGATTTTTACGGTGATACTAGTAGAATGTATGTGATACCTGATATTTCTGTTAAGGCAAAAAATTTGATCGATACTACCTATGAGTCCTTAATTAATTCTATTAAAATTTTAAAACCAGGAATAAAATTAGGAGACATAGGATATGAAATTCAATCTTATGTAGAAAAAAAAGGATTTAGTGTTGTAAGAGATTTTTGTGGTCATGGTATAAGCAATGTATTTCATGAGCCGCCTAATATTTTACATTATGGAAATAAAAATACTGGTAAAGAATTAGAGCCAGGAATGACATTTACAATAGAGCCAATGATTAATGCAGGAAAATTTGAATCAAAAGTGCTTAATGATGGTTGGACAGCGGTAACTAAAGACAAATCACTTTCAGCACAATTTGAACACACGGTAGGAATTACAGAAAATGGTTATGAAATTTTTACAGAATCTGATAAACACATACAAAGCCCCTGTATTAAATGATATCTCGTTACTCAAGAAAAGAACTTGTTAAGATTTGGTCTGAGGAAAACAAATATAAAATTTGGCTTGATATAGAAATTGCTGCAGCACAGGCAATGGAAAAGTATAAAATAATCCCTAAGGGTGTTTCTGCAGTAGTAAGAAAAAAAGGAAAAATTAAAGTTAATAGAATTCATAATATTGAAAAAAAAGTTAAACACGACGTAATTGCATTTTTAACATCCATAACAGAACAAGCTGGAATTAAAGCAAGATATCTTCATCTAGGTATGACCTCATCCGATGTATTAGATACAAGTTTAAATATTCAATTAATTCAATCAGGAGAAATCCTTCTCAAAGATATAAATAAAATACTTTTGGTTCTCAAAAAAAAAGCAAAAAAATTTAAATACACTCCATGTATTGGGAGAAGTCACGGTATACACGCTGAACCCATAACCTTTGGTTTGAAGCTTGCATCTTTTTACGCAGAATTTAAAAGAAATGAAAAACGATTAAAGGATGCAATCCATGAAGTTTCAACATGTGCGATCTCTGGTGCTGTGGGCACATATGCAAACATTGATCCAAGAATAGAAATATTTACTGCAAAAAAACTTAAGTTAAGACCTGAAACAATTTCTACACAAATTATACCAAGAGATCGACATGCTCAATATTTTGCAGTTTTAGGAATAATTGCTGGTTCAATAGAAAGAGTTTCCACAGAAATTAGACATCTTCAACGAAGTGAGGTCTATGAATTACAAGAATATTTTTCAAAAGATCAAAAAGGATCTTCAGCTATGCCACATAAAAAAAATCCTATTCTTAGTGAAAATTTAACTGGTTTAGCTAGAATGGTTAGAAGCTACACGATTCCAGCATTAGAAAATATCGCCTTATGGCATGAGAGGGATATCTCACATTCAAGTGTCGAAAGAAATATTGGACCAGATGCAAATATAACATTAGATTTTGCCTTAGTGCGACTAGCAAATATTTTAGATCAGATTATCGTATATCCAAAAAAAATGCTAAAAAATTTAAATTTAACAAATGGAGTAGTTTTTTCACAAGAGGTTATGCTTAAGCTAACACAAAAAGGAATAAGTAGAGAAATAGCTTATAGAAAAGTACAAAAAATTGCAAAACAAAGTATTGATAAAAACGTTGATTTATTGAACCTCCTTATTGCAGATAAAGAGATTTTAAAACTTGTTTCAGAAAAAGAATTAAAAAAGATTTTTGTTTATGAAAAACATTTTAAAAATATAAGTCGTATTTTTAAAAGAGTATTTATTTAATGTTCTGTTCTATTCTTATATCAAATTACAATAAGGAAAAATATTTAAAAGAATGTTTATCCTCTTGTGTTAATCAAGATTATAATAACTATGAAATTTTGGTAGGAGATAACGGATCATCAGATAAATCAATAGAAATTGTTAATTCTTTTGAGAATATTAAATTATTTAAAGCAGAGAGAAAATTTCCAACTACTGAACTAAATCAATTTAATATTATTAAAAATTTATTTAAACACTCCAAGGGTGAATTAATTTTATTATTAGACTCTGATGATTTCTTTGAAAAAGATAAACTTAAGAAAATATCTAATGTTTTTAAAGAAGATCCATCAAAAGAATGTGTATGTGATATTCCAAAAATAACCAATATTAAAAAAAAATATAAAAGTTTCAGTTATAAAAAGAATATTAACCCTAAAGAAAGATGGCCAACAATTTTTCCAACAAGCACCATTTCTGTGAGAAGAGACAGTTTTTCAAGTTTTTTAAATGAAAAGTTCGATCAACAGTTCGCTGAATTAGCAATAGACTTCAGATTAATTACCTATTTTTATAATTTTAGACAAAACCTATCAATTACAGACCAAGAACTTACCTGGTATTTAAATAATAACGATGGAAACGAGAGTAAATATAAAAAATACACTCGCAGGTGGTGGAAAAGAAGAAGTCAATCATTTGATTATTTATTAGAAATTTTAAAGAAAAAAAATTTTGATCATGATAAAACCTTTGATTACACTGTAACTAGATTCTTAAATAAAATATTTTAAACTAATGAAAAAAGGTAAAAAATTATATGAAGGTAAAGCAAAAATAATTTATGCTTGCAGTGAAAAAAGTTTGGTTATTCAACATTTCAAAGATGATGCAACTGCTTTTAATAATAAAAAAAAATCAGTTATTGATGGTAAGGGGATATTAAATAACAGAATATCTGAACATATACTTACATATTTATCTCAAGTTGGTATTAAAAATCATTTTGTTAAACGGTTAAATATGAGAGAGCAAATTATTAAACGTGTAGAGATTATTCCAATTGAATTTATTGTTCGAAATGTAGCAACGGGATCTTTAACAAGTAGACTTGGCATAGAAGATGGCACTGTTTTAGACTCTACATTAGTCGAATACTGTTTAAAGGATGATAAACTTGGCGATCCACTTATTTCTAGGGAGCATATATTTGCTTTTAAATGGGCTACCAAAAAAGAAATAGAAAAAATTGATAAACAGTTATTAAGAATTAATGACTTCTTAGTTGGAATGTTTAGAGGCATAGGTATAAAGCTAGTAGATTTTAAAGTTGAGTTTGGCAGATATAAATTCAATAATAAAAATGAAATATTATTAGCTGATGAAATTAGTCCTGATACCTGCAGATTATGGGATATACAGACTGAAAAAAAACTGGATAAAGATAGATTTAGAAAAAATTTAGGAAATCTTTTTCAAGCATACCAGGAAGTTGCAAGACGACTTGGTATTTTACATGAACAGTCTAATGTAAGGCCATTAAGATATCCAAAACCAAAAGCTGTAAAAAATAAATGAAAATAAAATTAACCGTGACTCTTAAAAATGGTGTTTTAGATCCACAAGGTAAAGCTATTCAACAAACGTTAAATGGAATGGGATTTTCTAACGTTGAAGAAGTAAGGCAAGGAAAGTATTTTGAAGTCGAAGTTAATGAAAAAAATGAAGATAAAGCTAAATCAAAAGTTGAAGAAATGTGTAAAAAACTTTTAGCAAATCTAGTAATTGAAGATTTTAAAATTTTATAATTAATAATGAAATCGTCAGTAATTATTTTTCCTGGATCAAATTGTGACAGAGATATGGATGTTGCTCTTAAAAAATTTGGTTTTGAAAACCAAATGATATGGCATAATGATGCCAAAATACCCAAATGTGACCTGATAGTTCTTCCCGGTGGATTTTCTTACGGAGATTATCTTAGATGTGGAAGTATAGCTGGTAAAAGCAAAATTATAAAATCTGTAATCGAGTTTGCCAAAAAAGGTGGATTAGTCTTAGGTATTTGTAATGGGTTCCAAATACTTACAGAAACCGGTCTGTTGCCTGGTGTTCTTCAACAAAACAAAAATATTGAGTTCATATGTAAAAACGTATTTGTAAAAATTAACGACAAAAATAACAAATATTTTAAAAATATAGATAAAGATATACTGGAGCTACATATAGCTCACAACGAGGGTAACTATTTTTGCTCAAAAGATGAATTAAAGATGATGAATGATAACAATCTTATTGCAGTTTCTTATTGCAATAATAACGGTGAAATCAATGAAAGATCAAATCCAAATGGAGCAATTAAAAACATAGCTGGTATTTTCAATAAAGAAAAAAATATTTTAGGAATGATGCCACATCCTGAGAGAATGATTGATAAATATTTATCTGGAGAAGATGGGTCAATTTTTTTTAAAAACTTATTAAATAATTTAAAATGACAACAGTTAATGAAAAAATAGCAATTGATCATGGTCTAAAAAAAGAGGAATTTAAAAAGATTTGTGAACTTTTGAATAGGACTCCTAACTTAACTGAATTGGGAATTTTTTCTGCAATGTGGAATGAGCATTGCTCTTATAAATCTTCAAGAAAACATTTAAAAAATCTTCATACAAAAGGTAAGAGAGTTATACAAGGTCCAGGGGAGAACGCAGGAGTTATCGACGTTGATGATGAAGATGCAATTGTATTTAAAATAGAAAGTCATAACCACCCATCATTTATAGAGCCTTATCAAGGTGCTGCTACAGGTGTTGGGGGAATAATGAGAGATGTTTTTACAATGGGAGCTAGACCAATAGCTAATTTAAATTCAATACATTTTGGCTCGCCACAGCACAAAAAAACTAAAAACTTATTAAGAGGAGTCGTAAAAGGTATTGGCGGATATGGTAATTGTATTGGTGTTCCGACTATTGGTGGACAGACTAGTTTTGATGAATCTTATAATGGAAATATTTTAGTAAATGCTATGACATTAGGTCTAGTTAACAAAAAAAAAATTTTTTATTCAAAGGCAGCAGGTTTAGGAAAACCAGTTATATATGTAGGATCAAAAACTGGTAGAGATGGAATTCACGGTGCTAGCATGGCATCTGCAGTATTTGACGACCAAATAGAAGAGAAGAAACCAACAGTTCAAGTTGGTGATCCATTTACAGAAAAACTTTTATTAGAAGCATGCTTAGAGTTAATGGCTGATGATTCTATAATTTCAATTCAGGATATGGGTGCTGCTGGGTTAACATCTTCTAGTATTGAAATGGCATCAAAAGGGAAATTGGGTATTGAGCTAAACTTAAGTAAAGTTCCTTGTAGAGAAAATGGAATGACGCCTTACGAAATAATGTTATCAGAAAGTCAGGAAAGAATGCTTATTGTCCTTGAAAATGGAAAAGAAGATAATGCAAAAAAAATATTTGATAAGTGGGATTTGGATTTTGCAGTAATTGGTAAAACAACTAACTCAAAAAAAATTGAAATTTATTTCGATAATGAAAAAGTTGTTGATATTCCGATAGATTTTTTAGCAGAAAATGCACCAATGTATGATCGAAAATGGAAAAAAACTAAACTTCCACAAAAAATTAAATTTAAAAAAGATAATTTTAAATCACTAAAAATAAGTGATTGTTTAAAAAAGTTACTTGCAAATCCAAACATTTGCGAAAAAAAATGGATATGGAACCAATATGATCATACCGTTATGGGTGACACAATCCAGAAACCAGGTGGTGATGCTGGGGTAGTGAGAATTCACGGAACAGAAAAAGCAGTTGCAGCAAGCGTAGACTCTTCAGCAGTATATTGTTTTGCACACCCTTTAACTGGTGGAAAACAGATAGTATGTGAGAGTTGGCGAAATATAATATCTGTAGGTGCTGAACCCATAGCTATAACTAATTGTTTAAATTTTGGGAATCCTGAAAAAGATAAGAATATGGGTGAGTTCGTAGAATGTGTTCAGGGTATCTCTGAAGCAAGCAAGTATCTAAATTTTCCAGTAGTTTCAGGAAATGTTTCTTTTTACAATGAGACCAAAGACAAAGGTATAAAGCCAACTCCATCTATAGGTGGCGTGGGATTATTAAAGAATTATAAAAATATGATAACTATGGAGCTTAAAAATGAAGGGAGTATAATTTTAGTTATTGGAAAAACTGAAGGACATCTAGATCAAAGTATATTTGCAAGAAACATTCTTAATGAAAAGAAAGGTCCTCCACCTGAAATAAATCTTTTTAATGAAAAAAATAATGGAACAACGCTAATGAAATTAATTGATAAAAAACTTATATTATCGTGTCATGATGTTTCCTTGGGTGGAATTCTAACAACAATATCTAAAATGTGCATAAAAGGAAAAAAGGGAGTAAAGTTAAATAAATTAAAAACTTTGATTGGCAAATATGAATATTTTTTTAGTGAAGATCAAGGAAGATTTGTAATAGAGGTTTCTAAAACAAATTTTAAGGATGTAGAAAATGTATTAAAGGAAAGCTCAGTTCATTTTGATGAATTAGGTGTAGTACTAAAAGACAATTTTATATTTTTAAGTGATGATAAAATATCTATTGACGAATTAGCCAAACATAATAAAAATTGGCTTATGGAGTATATGGTTCAATAATGGCAATGAATTTAAAAGAACTGGAGTCATTAATAAAAGAGGCTTTCCCTGATGCTACTGTTGAAATACAAGATTTAGCAGGAGATGAAAATCATTATTCTGCGACAGTAATTTCATCAAAATTTGCAGGAAAAACTAAAATAGAACAACATAAGATGGTATATAATTCTTTAAAAGGAAAGATGGGCAATGAGCTTCATGCTCTTGCATTAAAAACAAAGGAGAAAGATGGATCAAATAGTTAAAGAAAAAATTGAAAATGAAATAGCAAACAATGAAATTTGTTTGTTTATGAAAGGTACACCAGAAGTTCCAGAATGTGGTTTTTCAATGGCTGTCACGAATATTTTAAAATTATTAGAAGTGAATTTTAAAGGTGTAAATGTGTTGGCTGATCAATCAATTCGAGAAGGTATTAAAGAGTTTAGTGAGTGGCCAACAATTCCACAACTTTACGTTAATAAAGAATTTATAGGTGGATGCGATATTGTTAAAGAAATGTATGAAAATGGAGAATTGAAAAATTTATTGAAAGAAAAAAACTTAATTAAATGAGGCAATATATTTACAAAACTATTATTGCAGTTGTGGCATTAATTATAGTTTTTGAGTTCACCATAGGAAAAACAATTAATAAATTTAATCAGAAAGCTGAAATAATTTTTACCAAAGAAGGTAGAAAAAAAATGGTTAATTCAGTCAAAGATGAAATGCAAAAAGCGATTAATAAAGAAAATTACTTAACCGAAGATGAGAGAATATTGATAAATAAGTTTATTTCAAAAATAAGAAATGAACTTAAATCAGTAAAATGATCGCTGCTATTAAAAAGTTTTATAAAAAACTTCATATATTTCAAAATATTTATATAAAAAATAATTTTTTTCTAACAAGAAAAACATACGCCATGGAAGGTGAAGACTTAGAAATAGTTAAAATTTTAAAAAATATTGATAATGGTTTTTATGTTGATGCTGGAGGTTTTCACCCATTAGATCGAAATAATACTTATTTACTATATAAAAAAAATTGGAGAGGAATTAATATTGATTTGAGTGAATTTTCTATAGATTTATTTAATTTTATAAGACCAGAGGACATTAATATAAACGTAGCCGTTACAAATGAAGATGGAGAAATAAATTTCTATTATATGAAAAAATTAAGTCAACTGTCTACAATAAAAAAAGATATTGCTGTAAAAGGAATGCATGGCAAAATTAAGGAAAAGAAAATAAACTCAAATAAACTTACAACAATCATTGAAAATACTAAATTTAAAAATAAAAGAATTGATTTTTTAAATATTGATTTAGAAGGTGCAGATTTTGATGCATTAAAATCTTTAAACTTCGAAATTTATAGACCAAAACTAATCTGTATAGAGATTTATGATAAAGATATTGAAAAATCTGATATTAACATTTATCTTAAAAAATTAAGTTATACAATTAAATGGTCAGCTACATTTAGTCATTTATATACAGATGATTTTTACAAATTTTAAATATTACTAAAATTATATCAAATATAGACTATTTCTAAGTAAAGACATATAAACCAAAAATGAATTATACAGGTTGGGAATTACATAACTTTGATCAAGCTCATTTATATAGATCATATCAATATTCATTAATTAAAAAACAAATAAAAGGTAATATTCTAGAGGTTGGACCTGGTAACTGTATTTATCTTAAAAATTATTTAAGAAAAGCTAAGAGTATAACGCTTGTGGAGCCAACACGAAAGTATTTTAAAATTTTATCTAAAAAACAAAAAAAAAATAAAAAAATCATAATTAAAAAAAGTTTAAAAAATTTAAAAAAAAATTATTTTAACACAATTATTTATTTAGATGTTTTAGAACATATTAAAAACGATAAGACCGAGATCTTAAAAGCATACAAACTATTAAATCCAAATGGGACATTAATAATATGTGTTCCTGCATTTCAATTTTTATATTCACTTTATGACAAAAAAATTGGACACTTTAGACGGTATAGCCTTAATGATTTTAAACAGTTACTTGAAGATTGTAAGATAAAAAATTATGAAATGAGATATTTTGATTTTTTGGGTTTTTGTTTGATACTTTTATCTAATTTTTTTGCTAGAGATAATTTAAATAACTTTTCGTTAAAGATAAAACTTTGGAATTGCTTAATTCCAATATCTATTTTTATTGATACCTTACTAATGAAAAATTTTTTTGGAAAATCTTTATTAGTTAAAATTAGAAAGAATTAAAAACATTTTAAAAGTTTTCCAGTAATAAATTTTTTTTTATGAAATAATAAGTTGAAGCTTTCTACGTAAATCGACTCACATTTATAAGGTAAGCTTTTTTTTAAATTTCTTACATGCTGAACAGCTAGGAAGGGTCTCTCATAATTTGTATCGATCATTTGCCATTGAGCAAAACAATTATATTTTTTTTCATCTAGAAATTGCTTAACAGAATGTAAAGGACTTACTAAAATACATCTTTCTTTATTATCCATTTTTGATATTTGTTTAGCAATTTCTTTTCCACTAATTCCTTGATATTCCAGCTCAAATTTAGAAGTTAGATCTATAAATCTTGATGGCATATTGAACCAGACATATTGATATGGATGAATTTTTATATTTTCAATCACAAACAAAGAAACAGTTATAAATCCAAACAGATAAAAGATTTTTTTTGAAAACGTAAAGAGAGAAATAGTTCCTAAAATAAAAAAAAGCGGTATGAGAAACATTATATGTCTTACTTCATCATAGAGAGTAATATTCCATAAAATCAAAATCAAGGGGATCAAAATTGAAGTAGCTAAGATTGTTCCAAAAAATATATTTTTTTTGTTATTTGTAAAAATTTTTTTTTCTGTGAAGGGTAATAGGCAAATTCCAATAAGTATTAAAAAAGGTAATTTAACAGAAAGCCATATAGGTATATAAGTTGGTGGTAAATCTTTTGCATACATGCAAGTGCCCAAGGTATCTGTACATACATTATTATAAAATCTACCCATTTCTCGTATCGCAGTAATAAACAATTTTGGGTCTAACCAATACAATGGATAGAATAAATAAATAAATAGAATTAAAAATAAAATAAAAATTAAAATTTTTGGATAAATAGTTTTTAAAAATATTTTAAAGGTAGTTCCGGACGAGATGGAATATATTGTTAAACTTATTAAATATTGTAACAATATTAAAATACCGGTAACTCTAATTGAAATTAAAAATGCGGTTGAAATACTAAGAATAATTAAACTTTTTGAAGTAACATTCTCCTTCTGTATTAAATTTTCAAAAACAT
>CACLWL010000011.1 GCA_902610655.1 uncultured Pelagibacteraceae bacterium | reverse complement strand
AAACTTCCTGGTTCAAAATCAGCCGGTAGAGTTCAATCAGTTGCTCTTAAGTTACTAACAGAAAGAGAACATGAGATAGAAATATTCAAACCTGTTGAGTTTTGGACATTAAATATAAATTTTACTACAAAAGATAATTCAAAAATTAGTTCAACTATATTACAATTAAATGGAGATAAAATTGAAAAATTTAGTTTTAAGAATAAGGAAGATATTAATTTAGCAATCGAAAAAATTAAAAGTAAAAAATATCAAATTACTGATATTACATCTAAAGTTTTCACTAGAAATCCTGTTGGACCATTTACAACATCTACTTTACAACAAACTGCATCTAGTAAATTAGGTTTTGGTGCTTCAAGAACTATGCAAATTGCACAAAGATTATATCAAGGTATAGATATTGATGGGGATACAAAAGGTTTGATAACTTATATGAGAACAGACGGAACTAATATATCAAAAGAAGCTGTAAATGAATTTAGATCTTATATAGATGATAATTTTGGTAAAGATTATTTACCTGAACAGCCACTAAATTATTCTGGCAAGAAAGCTAAAAATGCTCAAGAGGCACATGAAGCAATAAGGCCAACCAATATTGAAAATTCGCCCGAAAAAATGAAAAAATATTTAAGCTCTGATCAAAATAAACTTTATAATATAATTTGGTCGAGAGCTTTGTCATCTCAAATGGAGTCTGCAAAGTTTGATAGAAAAACTATAAGTATACAGTCAGATGATTCCAAAAACCTTTTAAGATCAAGTGGATCTGTCATTAAATTTGATGGGTTTTTAAAACTTTATAAGATTGACGAAGATCAAAATGATGAAAAAATACTTCCAGATGTAAATAAAGGTCCAATAAATATCGAAAGTTTCATTGATGAGCAACATTTTACACAGCCTCCACCAAGGTACTCAGAGGCTAGTTTAGTTAAGAAACTTGAAGAATTAGGTATTGGTAGGCCATCGACATATGCAAGTATAATTTCAGTAATTGCTAATAGAGGCTATGCAGATATTGTAAATAAAAGATTTTTTCCTACAGATAGAGGTAAATTAATATCAGCATTCTTAGAAAAACTTTTCACTAAATATGTTGATTATGGCTTTACTGCTAAACTAGAAGATCAACTTGACGACATTACATCTGGCAAAGAGGACTGGATAAAAGTGTTGGAACAATTTTGGGCAGATTTTAATAAAAATGTAACATCGGTTAAAGAAAAGAGAACCAGAGAAGTATTAGATTTGCTAAATGAAAGTTTAGGAAGTCTTATTTTTGAGATCAACGAAGAAGGGAAAGTGGATCGAAAATGTAAATTATGTGCCGACGGTATCTTAAGTCTTAAAAATAGTTTTAGAGGTGGTGCATTTATAGGTTGCTCTAACTATCCTGAATGTAAATTTACAAGACCTCTTTCAAAGGCAAAAGCAGCAGAACAATTAAACTTGGCAGAGCCAAAATTAATTGGAAAACATGAAAATGGGAAAGAGATATATTTAAAAAATGGAAGGTTTGGTCCGTACCTACAATATAAAATTGACAAACACGAAATCGATGAAAAACCTAAAAAAAAGAAAAAACTTAAAAAACAAAAAGACGATAGCTTTAAAAATGTATCTATACCGAAAGGTATAGATATTGAAACAATAGATATAGATAAAGCAAAATATTTATGCTCTCTACCAAAAAACCTTGGCATTAACCCAGAAAACCAAAAAGAAATTTTATTAAATTCAGGAAGATTTGGTCCATACTTAAAATGTGAAAACAAATCTGCAAGACTAGAGAATGTTGAAGATATTTTCACCATAGGATTAAATAGAGCTATAACTCTAATAGCTGAAGCAAAACCAGGAAGAATATCTTCATCACTTATTAAAGATTTAGGCGAACATCCAGAAGATAAAAAGCCAGTAAGAATAATGAAAGGTCAATATGGACCATATATTAAATATAAATCATTAAACGCAACAATACCTGAAGAAAAAGATCCTACAGAACTTACTATGGAAGAAGCTTTAATTTTAATTGAGAAAAGAAGAGAATACGATAGAAATAAAAAAAAGAAAAAAAAATGAAAAAAATTTTACTAATTATTATTTTTTTTACTTTTTCAAATCATTTATTTTCTGAAGAAATCAATTGTAGTAAATTGGATAAATTATCTTCAGATTATGCAAAGTGTATAGCTGAAAAATCTAAACAACAAGGAAAATTAATAAAAGATAAAATTGATAAAAATTTAGAAAAATCCGGGATAAAAGAAAAATATAAAAAATTTGATAGTAAAAAAACATTAAAAGATTTATTTAAAAAAGAATGAATTTTGAGGAAAATATAAAGAATAATAACATTACTCTGCCTAATGCGGCTGACCCAGTTGGTTCATACGTTGCATCTAGAATTGTAGGAAAGCTACTTTATATATCAGGGCAAATTTCAATAGACGCTGAAGGCAAACTTATAAAAGGTAAAATTGGAAAAGACTTATCATTAGATGAGGGTTATCAAGCAGCAATCAGATGTGCATTAAGTATAGTTGCGCAGACAAAAAAAGCTACCAATGGAGATCTTTCCAAAATCAAAACATGTATAAAATTGACTGGTTTTGTAAATTCAACTGATACTTTTACAGATCAACCTAAAGTAATTAACGGCGCGTCTGACACGATATCAAAGATATTTGGGGATGCAGGAATGCATACAAGGGCTGCTGTGAGTGTAAATAGTTTACCTTTAGGTGTAGCGGTTGAAGTTGATGCTATATTTGAGTTAAATTAAATTATTTAATTATTTCCCAACACCAAAATACTTGAAACCCTGTTGTTTCATTTTTGTATCTGAATAAATATTTCTCATATCAAAAATGATAGGTTTTCTATTTTTTAAATATGATTTAAAATTAATTGATTTAAAGTCATTCCATTCAGTATGAATAATAACCAAATCTGATTTTTTTAAAGCATCTTTAATATTATTTTCAAAACTAACATTTTTATATTTGTAAAATTCTTTTTTGTACCCTGTGGGGTCATAATAGCTAATTTTAGCTCCCTTTTTACTTAACGATGGTATCATAATTAGACTTGATGAATCTCTCATATCATCAGTGTTAGCCTTAAATGTAACTCCTAAAAAACAAATTTTTTTATTCTTAATTCTATTTTTTAATAACTTATTTACACGGTTTAATAAAAGATTAGATCTATTCTCATTTGATTTAATTACACTTTTGATAACTGATAGATTTGTTTTAAACTTATCAGCAGTGTTAATTATTGCTTTTGTATCCTTTGGAAAACATGAGCCTCCATATGCAGGTCCGGCTCTTAAAAAACGACCACCAATTCGTTTATCAAGCCCCATACCTATTGAAATATCCTCAACATCAATGTTTGTTTTTTCACACAAATTAGCTATTTCATTTATAAAAGTTATTTTTGTAGCTAAAAAGGCATTTGAAGCATATTTGATTAATTCTGCGGCTCTTCTTGATGTATTGAGATACTGAGCACCCTTCGAAATTAATGGAGAGTAAAGTGTTTTTAAAATTCTATTTGATTTTATATCATTAGTACCAACTACAACTCTATCAGGGAAAATAAAATCTCTGATTGCCTCACCTTCCCTCAAAAATTCAGGATTTGAAACTATTGAAAAATTTTTTTTTTTATTTTTTTTTTGGATAATTTTTTCAATTTCATCACCAGTCGTAACTGGAACGGTAGATTTAGTAATAATAATTTTAAATTTATTTAGTGATTTTCCAATTTCTTTTGCAACATTATATATCTGACTTAAATCAGCTCCACTTCCACCTTTTTTTGTAGGTGTACCAACACATATGAAAATTATATCAGATTTTCTTATTGAACCTTTTAGATCAGTTGAAAAGTGAAGTCTTTTATTTTTATAGTTTTTTAATACTAATTCCTCTAAACCTGGTTCATAAATGGGTATCTTGCCTTTTTTTAAAGAATTAATTTTTTCCTCATCCCTATCAACACAAATTACATTATTTCCTAAATCTGAAAAACAAACGCCGCTGACTAGACCTACATAACCAGTTCCTATCATGCAAAGATTCATGATTTAGCAATCTCCAATGAAGACTTAATATATCCATGCATTGTTCCACAGTCTAAATATTTTCCTTCAAAACTATGACCAATAAATTTATTATTTTGTTTTATTAAAGTTCTAATAGCGTCTGTAATATGAATTTCTCCACCTTTACCCTTCTTTTGATTTCTTAAAACATTAAATATTTTTTTTGGTAAAATATATCTACCAATTACAGCATTGTTTGAAGGTGCATCTTTTATATTGGGTTTTTCAATTACATCTTTTATAAAAAAGTTTTTTTTATTTATATTTTTATCTTTAAGATATATACCCCATCTATTAACAGTTTTTCTTTGAACTTTCATGCTTGCCATTACAGAACATTTTTTTTTTTTGTAAATCGATATCATTGCTTTAGAACAATTTTTTTTTATTATAAGATCATCCGGCAATAGCATTAAAAAAAAGTTATCTTTTATTATATTTTTAGTTTTATAGACCGCATCACCTGTTCCTAATGGTCTATTTTGATAGACGAATTTGATCATTTTCTTGTACTTTGCAATTTTTTTATATTCCGCTATTAATCTTTTATCTTTCTTTTTTTTTATTATTTTTTTGAAAAAAGTATCATTATAAAAATATTTTTTAATAATTTTTTTCTTGTTTGAAATAATGAATACAACTTCTTTAATACCAGCCTCAATGCATTCATCTAGTATATATTCAACACCAGGTTTACCATTCATGGGCAGGAGTTCTTTTGCAAAAACACTAGTAAGAGGCAAAAGTCTTGTACCTAAACCTGCTAATGGTATTATAGCTTGTTTAATCATTATTTGTTGTAATATTTAATGGCTATCATAAATGATAATTTTTAAAAGTATTAATAAATTAAAAAATCAAGTTAATTTTAAGGCAAACTTAGGTTTTGTTCCGACAATGGGATCACTACATAAAGGTCACATATCTTTGATAAAAACTTCAAAGCAAAAATGTTATAAAACTCTTGTGAGTATTTTTGTAAATCCCTCTCAATTTAATAAAAAGAAAGATTATAGAAGTTATCCAAGAAACCTAAATAATGACTTAAAAATTTTGAAAAAATTAAAAGTTGATTATGTCCTAATTCCCAAAATAAATGATATTTACAAAACAAAAAGGGAGATGCAAATTAAATTAAATAAAACTGATAAAATACTATGTTCTAAATATAGACCTGGTCATTTTGAAGGAGTTTTGGGTGTTATTTCAATTTTTTTAAAAAACATCAAAGCGAAATTTATGTTTATGGGTAACAAAGATTTTCAACAATTATATTTAATTAGAAAATATTTAGGTAAAAGATTTAAAACAAAAATAATTAATTGTAAAACTATTAGATTTAAAAATTCATTTGCTTATTCATCGAGAAATAAACTTCTTTCAAAAAAAAATTTAAAGAATGCAATTTTGATATCAAATGTACTTAAAAGATTTCATAACTTGATAATTAAAGATTTTTCTAAAGTAAAAGAAATCAAAAATATTAATTATAAAATTTCTAAAAAATGTTCAAAACTTGAGTATTTAGAAATTCGAAACAAAGATAACTTAAGAAAAAAAATAAATAGAAATAATTTTAAAATTTTTGTCGCATACTATTTAGATGACGTAAGGCTAATTGATAATTTTTAGTTATAAAAAAAGAAAGCCCCTACACCTAAAAAAGATAAAAAACCAATAACATCAGTTATAGTTGTCACAAAAACACTAGATGCAATAGCTGGATCAATATTAAATTTCTTAAGAGATATCGGCACTAAAATTCCAAATAGGCCAGCTACAATCATATTTAGTACCATAGATATAGAAATTATTAATGACAAAGTAATATCATTAAACCATATATGAACAACAATTGCGC
The DNA here is from genome assembly GCA_902610655.1 of uncultured Pelagibacteraceae bacterium. Classification (GTDB taxonomy): domain Bacteria; phylum Pseudomonadota; class Alphaproteobacteria; order Pelagibacterales; family Pelagibacteraceae; genus Pelagibacter. The sequence goes on along the minus strand of CACLWL010000011.1, from coordinate 23,565 downwards.
TAATAATTGCAAAAATAATTCCATTTAAAATTCCAATAGAGAATTCTTTTATAACATTTTGGCTGAAGTTATTTTTAGTTAATTCATTTGTCGCGATACTTCTTATTGTTACGGCTAAAGTTTGCATACCGGCGTTACCACCCATAGAAGCTACTATTGGCATCAAAACTGCAAGTGCCACTACTTTTTCAATATCTTCCTGGAAAAAACCTATAACAACTGACGCAATTATTGCTGTAAACAAATTTAACAAAAGCCAATTAAATCTTCTTTTTGTTTTTTTTAAAATTCCGTCAGTGATTTCTTCATTACCAACCCCTGCAAGTCTTAATGCATCTTCTTCGGCTTCCTCTTTAAGTACTGTTAAAACATCATCACTTGTTATCATTCCAACAAGTTTATTACTTTTATCAACAACACAAGCTGAATTTAAATTATAATTTTCAAATAAATGACCAACTTCCTCTCTATCCATATCTACTGGTATTAAAAGTTGTGACTCGTTCATTATTGAAATCATTTTAGAATCTCTAGGCGTTCTAAGAACTTTAGAGGATGGCACTGTACCGATTGGTTTAAATTCACTGTCTACAATAAATATTTCTAAAAATTCCTCAGGTAAATCTTTATTTTCTCTTAAATAATCGATAGTTTGACCTACAGACCAATTACTTGGAATTGCGGTAAATTCTCTTTGCATTATTCTGGCTGCTGAGTCTTCTGGGTAACTTAAACTTTCAAGTAATACAAATCTATCTTTTGGTGGTAATGATCCAAGTATTTCATTTTTATTTTTCTCTTCTAAATTTTCTAATATTTTAATAGCGTCATCAGACTCTAGATTTTTAAGTATATCTACTATTGAATCTTTAGATAAATATTTGATTATCTCTGTCTGAATAGATTCATTTAATTCTACAAATACCTGAGGCTCTAATTTAAAACTATTAAGTTTTATTAAATTTTCTCTATCTGTTTCATTTAAATGTTCAATTATATCTGCAGCATCAGAAGGATGCATTTCCTTAAATGAATTTGTTATAAAAATAGCATCGTTATTTGAAATTTTTTCAGTTACAACTTTGATATATTCTTTGTTAAACTCAAAATTAACTTTTTTATCTTTTATTTTTTTTACTAAAGTCATAAAATTCTATAATTAAATTATATGCTTTATTAATGCATAATTTATATAATACAAATATTTAATGAACATTAAGATCAAAATATCAAGAAAACCTGTAGAATATACTAAGGCAATTAACTATTTGGAAAAAAAAGTTAAATCTATACAAAAACAAAAGAATGATGAGCTGTTATGGATTTGCAGCCATCCTGATACTTATACTGCTGGCGTGTCTTCAAAAAATGATGAAATTTTAGATAAAAATATAAATATTATAAAAACAAATCGCGGAGGAAAAATAACCTGGCATGGACCTGGTCAGAAAATTTTTTACTTCGTAATAAATTTAGAGAAAAGAGATAGGGATATTAGAAAGTTTGTAAATATAATTGAAAAAACAATTATAGATACTCTCAAGGAATATAAAATTAATGCTTTTACAGATAGAAAAAATATTGGAATTTGGATCAAGAAAAAAAATAAAATATTAAAAATAGCTGCGATAGGTATTAAGGTTAAAAAGTGGATTGCATATCATGGGTTTTCTGTAAATATAGATAACGATTTACAACAGTATGAAAAAATTATTCCATGTGGTGTTAAAAATAAAGGTGTAACCAATCTTATGGAAATAAAAAAACAAAAATTTAAAAATTTTGATAATATTATTATTAGAAACTTTTTAAAAAATTTAAAATCTTAACCTTTTAATTTTAAGGTATTTTTCAAAATATACCGGCAAAGGTGCGTTAAAAGTATATTTCTTTTTATTTATCATAAATTTAATTTCATATGAATGAAGCATTAAATGATCTTTTTTATTAATATTATTTTGGTTTTCTAGGTTATATTTACTATCACCCATTATAGGATGCCCTAGCAATAATAATTGCTTTCTCAACTGATGTTTACGTCCTGTGATTGGCTTCATCTCAACTAATGAGCAAAATGAGTTTTTATCAATAACTTTAAAAAATGTTTCTGCCTTTTCTGTAATTTTTTTATTATTATCGTAACGTATTAAAATATCTTTTAATATACCTTTTTGTTTACTTACGGATCCATGGCAAATAGCTAAATATGTTTTATGAACTCTTCTAAGTCTAAATAACGATGTTAGTAGTTGAGCAGTTTTTCTGTTCTTTGCAAGTAAAAATATACCTGAAGTATCTTTATCTAATCTATGAACTGAATAAGGTTTTGTATTTTCAAATATTCTACTATTTCTAAAAATATCAATTAAATTTTTATTTGATCTAGTTCCACCTTGAACAGAGATGCCTGAATCTTTATTAATAACAACAAAGTTCTCATTATTTTCAATTATTTGTTTTTCATTAGATTTTATTATTTTTTTTGCTGGCTTATATTGATTAAGTTTTTTTTTCCTGTTTTCTTTAAAATTAAAGTTAAAAAAAATTAATTTGTCATTAATCTTTACTCTTTGTGAACTTTTGATTTTTTTATTGTTAAGTTTTATTTTTCCATTTCTTAAATTTTTTTCAATTAAACCTTGAGGCATGTCATTAATAGTTTTTTTAATAAATCTATCAATTCTCATATCGGAGTACTGTTCATCTACTTTGAAGATTTTTATCATTAAAATGATAAGTCTGTTTTATGCTGTGGCTGCTTTTTTTTCTTCTTTTTTAGATTTTTCTGCCTCTTTTTTCGTATCAGCTTTCTTTTTATCAACTTTTTTAGCTTCTAAATCTCTATCTACAAACTCAATAATTGCTACTGGTGCTTTGTCACCGTATCTAAAACCAGCTTTTATAATTCTCGTATATCCACCATTTCTTTTTTCATATCTTTTAGACAAGGTTGTAACTACCTTAGAAGCTGATTTTTTATCTTGTAATTTTGATATAAGAATTTTTTTATTTTTCAAACTTTCTTTCTTTCCTAAAGTTATAATTTTATCAGCTACAGGTTTCAAAACTTTTGCTTTAGGTAGTGTCGTTTTGATCTGCTCATATTTAATTAATGAATTTAGCATGTTTTTTATTAGAGCTTTTCTGTGTTCTGATGTTCTATTTAGCTTTTTGTACCCAAACTTATGTCGCATTATATAGATTCCTCAAGTTTTTTTGATAATTCTGCAATATTGTCTGGAGGCCAGTTTGGTATTTCCATTCCTAAATATAATGACATTCCAGTTAATACCTCTTTTATTTCATTCAAAGACTTTCTACCAAAATTTGGGGTTCTTAACATTTCTCCTTCTGATTTTTGAACCAAATCACCTATATAAACAATATTATCATTTTTAAGACAATTCATTGATCTAACCGAAAGTTCCAATTCGTCAACTTTTCTTAATAAATTTTTATTAAACTCAGGTTCAGTTGGTTGCTCTCTCACAATAACTTCTTGCGGCTCATCAAAATTAACAAACATTCCTAGTTGATCTTGAAATATTCTAGCTGCATATGCTACTGCATCTTCTGCAGAAATTGATCCATTCGTTTCAACTTCCATAGTTAATTTATCATAATCTAATGCTTTTCCTTCTCTAGCAGTACTAACCGAATAAGAAACTCTTTTTACAGGACTATATAATGAGTCAATAGGTATTAACCCTAATGGGGGATCTTCAGGTTTATTCATATCTGCTGACACGTAACCTTTGCCAGTACCTACATTCATTTCCATGTGGAAGTTTGTATTTTCGTCTAAATTACAGATTACTAAATCAGGATTTAATATTTCTATGTCAGGTACTTTTGAAATATCTGAAGCTTTTATTTCACCTGGTCCTTTAGCATCTAAAACTAATTTCTTGGCACTATCTGAATGACTTTTCAAAGCTAGAGATTTAATATTTAAAACTATGTCTGTAACATCTTCCCTTACACCTTTAATAGAACTAAATTCATGCAGAACACCATCAACTTGAATTGATGTTACTGCAGCTCCTCGTATTGATGAAAGAAGTATTCTTCTTAGCGAGTTACCCAATGTAAGACCGTAACCTTTTTCTAAAGGTTCAGCTGTGATCTTAGCAATAGATTTATCATCGTTTAATTTAATATCTAGTTTAGGTGGCTTAATTAAAGATTTCCAGTTTTTTACATTTACATCTAAGCTTTCCATTTATACTCTCCTTTTTTTTGGTGGCCTTGTGCCGTTGTGTGGTAACGGTGTTGTGTCCTTAATTGATAATATTTTAAATCCTCTTGCTTGTAATGCCCTTAATGCTGTTTCTCTTCCTGAATCAGGACCTTTAATTTCAACTGTTAAAGTTTTCATACCGTATTCTAAAGCTTTCAATGCAGCTGAATCAGCAGCTACTTGAGCAGCATAAGGTGTAGACTTTCTAGACCCTTTAAATCCTTTTTGCCCTGCAGATGACCACGATACAACATTACCACTTGTATCCGAAATTGAAATTATTGTGTTATTAAATGTTGATAAAACAAAAGCTTTACCATTTGGAATATTTTTTTTTGTTTTTTTCTTTTTTGAATACGTACTTTTTTTTACAACTTTAGCTTCTTTTTCTTTTTGGTCTTTTTTTTCAGTATTCATAAGATTATTTCTTTAATGGTGTAAGTTTTTTTCCTGCAATCGCAATTGCCTTACCTTTTCTGGTCCTAGCATTACATCTAGTTCTTTGTCCTCTAGCTGGCAATTTTTTTTTGTGTCTTGAACCTCTGTAGCAGGCTAAATCAATTAATCTTTTAATACTTAAAGATGTTTCTCTTCTTAAGTCACCTTCTACAGTAAAATTTTTATCAATATATTCTCGGATTTTTAGTATAAGTTCATCAGATAGTTCATTTACTCTTTTTTCTTTAGGTATCTCTAGATCTTTACAAATACGTTTTGAAAAATTATCTCCTATACCATGTATATATGTTAGACCTACCTGGACAATTTTATTTTGTGGTATGTTTACACCTGCAATACGAGCCATATCTTGTGATTAAAATTTAGCCTTTTATATAAGAAGAAGTGCTAATGTCAATGTATTAAACCTTAAGTATTTCCTCAATTTTCAGAGAAATACCCTCTATTTCCATCGATCCATCTACTTCATGAAAATTATAATTTTTAGAATAATAATCTAAAACAGGTTTTGTAACTTCCATATAAGTATCATATCTTTTTAATATAGTATTAGCATCATCATCAGTTCTTTTTTCTAAGACTTTTCTTTTTTCAATTCTTTTTAATATCAAATCTTTATCTACATTAAGAAAAAGAACATGTTCTATTTTTTGATTTGATTTATTTAGTAAATTTTCTAGATTCTTTGCTTGGTCAATAGTTCTTGGATAACCATCAAAAATTAATTTGTTTTTTTTATTTGTGTCGAAAATAATTTTTTTAAGTAATTTGTTTACTATTTCATCCTCTACAAATTTTCCTTCATTCATATTATTTATTATTTTTTTTCCAATATCAGAATCTTTTTTAATTTCTTCCCTAAGCATGTCGCCTGTGGAAATCTGAAAGCTATTTAATTTTTTTACTAGATATTTAGCCTGTGTACCTTTTCCAGCGCCAGGAGGACCAAATATAATTATATTCACCTGACTATTTTCCAAATTTAGTTTTTTTAATTAATTGCTCATATTGAGTGCTCATAAGTCTCGTTTGAATTTGAGTTACAGTGTCTATTGCAACCACTACTACGATTAAAATAGAAGTTCCTCCTAAATAAAATGGTATAGGATAATTTGCAATTAAAAATTCAGGCATCAAACAAACTAATGTTAAATAAAGAGCTCCAATTGTGGTAAGTTTTGTTAAAATATTATCAATATAAATTGCAGTACTTTCACCAGGTCTTATACCTGGAATAAAGCCTCCATATTTTCTTAAATTTTCAGCAGTTTCATTTGGATTAAAAACAATTGAAGTATAAAAAAAGGTAAAAAATATTATCCCTGAAGCATACAAAATCATATATAGGGGTTGTCCTTGTGAAAAAAATGATGAAATATTTAAAAAAGTCTCATTTTCTGAAATACTAAAGTTAGAAAAAGTTACTGGGAGCAATAACAATGCGGAAGCAAATATTGCTGGAATAACACCAGCAGCGTTTATCTTTAATGGCAAATGTGAAGAGTCACCACCATACATTTTATTACCCATTTGTCTTTTAGGATAATTAATTAAAATTTTCCTTAACGCTCTTTCCATAAAAACAATAAACATTATTGTTGCTACCAATAAGACAAGTATCATAAATATCATAAATCCTGATATCGCACCTGTTTTTCCAAGTTCAAACGTTGTAACTAGTGCTCTTGGTATTTCTGCAACTATTCCTGAAAATATAATTAAAGATATTCCATTACCAATTCCACGTTGGGTAATTTGTTCTCCAAGCCACATTAAAAAAATTGTACCAGCAACAATAGTTGTTACAGTTGATATTTTAAAAAAAACTCCGGGATTTATAACAAGATTAGATGAAGATTCTAATCCTACGGCTAATCCGTAACCTTGAACTGTACCAAGCAAAACTGTTCCATATCTTGTAATTTGAGTAATTTTTTTTCTACCTATTTCACCTTGATTTTTAAGATTTTTAAAATAATCAGACACACCGGTTAAAAGTTGAACAATAATTGAGGATGATATGTAAGGCATTATTCCTAATGCAAAAATTGCCATCCTGCTTACAGCACCACCAGCAAAAACATTAAACATACCTAGCAAACCTTTTTGGTTTCCTTCCATCATTATTTGAAGTTGCTCAGGATCTATGCCAGGTAATGGAACAAATGTTCCTAATCTGTATATAGCTAAAATTAAAATTGTGAATATAATTCTATTTCTTAGATCATTTGAAGGGGTACTTGAGCTCATTAAATATTTTTAATTTTAACAGTACTTCCATTTTTAGATAATTTGTCTTTGACTGATTTAGATATAAAATCGACCTCTAAATTTATTTTATCTTTTATTTGACCATTACCTAAAATTTTTATTTTTTTGGTACCTTTATTAATTAATTTTAACTTTTTCAACAAATTAAGGTCAATTTTTTCTGAACTATTAATTTTCTTTGAATCAATAAACTTTTGTATGTTTTCAATATTAAATATTACAATTTGGTTTTTTTTAATTGGTTTAAAACCTCTTTTTGGCAATCTTCTGTAAAGTGGCATTTGCCCACCCTCAAAACTTTTAATTGCCACACCTCTTCTAGATTTTTGACCTTTGTGCCCTCTCCCTGAAGTTTTACCTTTGCCAGAACCTATTCCTCTTCCAGGTCTAATTTTTTTTTCTTTTATTTGAGTTGTAGAATTTAAATTCATATTATCCTCTATTTTCAATTATTTCTGAAATTTTTTTATTTCTTATAATAGAAATTTGTTTCGGAGATGTTTGTTTTAATAATGCTTTCATACATGCTCTAATAACATTATGAGGATTAGCTGTTCCAAGAGATTTTGCTACAATATCTTTAATTCCTAGAACTTCACAGACAGCACGAACTGGGCCACCAGCAATTATTCCAGTTCCCTTTGGTGCTGCTCTTAATTTAATTTTTCCAGCTCCATCTTTGCCATAAATATCGTGATGGATCGTTCTTCCCTCTCTAAGAGGTATTTGAATTAAGTTTCTTCTAGCTAATTCATTGGCTTTTTTTATCGCATCTGGAACTTGTTTTGCTTTTGCGTGCGCTACACCAATTTTACCGTTCTGATTGCCAACCACAACTAAAGCAGAAAATCCAAATCTTCTACCACCTTTAACAACCTTCGTTATTCTGTTTATGTGTACTAATTTTTCAACAAAATCAATATTTTTTTCCATAATTAAAATTTCATTCCATTCTTTCTTAATGTTTCAGCAAATATTTTAACCCTACCATGATATTTATAAACACCTCTATCAAAATAAATTTTAGTAATATTTTTTTCTTGTGCTTTTTTTGCAAGTTTTTCAGCAACAATAACTGAAATATCTGTTTTGTTTTTTTTAATTGATTTCATTTCTTTTTCGGTTGATGACGCTGACAAAATAGTACTATGATTTTTATCGTCAATAATTTGAGCTGAGATATTTTTCGTAGATCTAGATATGCACAATCTTAATCTGTCACTATTTGAAATCTTCTTTAATTTATTTCTAACTCTAAATTTACGTCTTATAGTTGCTGTAAGTCTCATTATTTCTTTTTTCCCTCTTTTCTTAATATGTACTGTCCTTTTTCTTTAATACCTTTACCTTTATATGGTTCAGGTGTTCTTAAAGATTTTATTTTAGATGCGATCATTCCTACTTCTTGTTTATCAATTCCAGTAATTTTTATTGTAGTTTGTTTTTCAACGGTAATTTTAATGCTATTAGGTATATCAAAATTTATATCATGACTAAAACCTAATTGAAGATTTAACTGAGTCCCCTTTAGAGAAGCTCTGTAACCCACACCAACTAATTCAAGTATTTTTTCGTATCCCTTATCTGCACCAATAATTGCATTATTTAATAGACTTCTATTCATACCCCATAATCTTTTGGATTCTTGATTATTTTTTTTTGGTTGGATTGAAAGATGTTTTTCATCGTTTATTTTTAAATCAAAATTTTCTGTATCAATAGATAGTACTTTTTTTCCAAACGGACCTTCTACATTCACACTATTTTCTGATAGTGCTACTTTGACTTTATCTGGTATTGATATACTTATTTTTCCAATTTTTGACATTAAAATACCTTACAAATTATTTCTCCACCAATTTTTTGTTTTCTTGCATTTACATCGGTCATAACACCCTTAGGAGTAGATATAATTGCAATCCCTAAACCATTATTAATTCTTGGTAAACTCTCTGCACTCGAAAAAATCCTTCTACCTGGTTTCGACACTCTCTCAATTGTATTGATCACTGGATTACCATAGTTATATTTTAATGTAATTATTAAGTTTTGTTTTTTCTCATTATCTTCAATTTTATAATCAATAATAAAACCTTCCGCTTTTAAAACTTCAGCTATTTTAGTTTTAAATTTAGATGATGGCATTGCCACATTTTTTTTATTTCTAGTTTGAGAATTTTTAATTCTTGCTAACATATCTCCAATTGGGTCACTTAAACTCATAAATATTCCTTTCTACCAGCTTGATTTAACCATTCCTGGTATTTTACCTTCAAGACCTAATTTTCTTAAAGCTATTCTTGAAATTTTTAATTTTCTATAAACGCCATGAGGTCTGCCTGTAATTTGGCATCTATTCATGACTCTTACTTTAGCTGAATTTCTTGGTAATTTTGATAACTTTTGCTGAGCTTTAAATCTCTCCTCAAGAGAAAGTTTTTTATTCATAATAATTTCTTTTAACTTTTTTCTTTTTTTATAAAACTTATCTGAAAGTTTTAGTCTTTTATTATTTTTATTTATTGCGCTTAACTTTGCCATTATTAATTGCTCCTTTCATTTTTAAATGGGAAATTTAGTTTTTTTAATAATTCTAAGCTATGGTCTTTATTCAAAGAAGCTATAATTATTGAGATATCCAAACCTCTAATTTTTTCAACTTTATCAAAATTTACTTCTGGAAAAATTATATGTTCTTTAATACCAAATGAATAATTGCCAAAATTGTCAAACCCTTTAGATGTCATTCCTCTAAAATCTTTAATTCTTGGAAGAGCTATATTAACAAGTCTATCTATAAATTCGTACATCTTATCTTTTCTTAGTGTCGCTTTAAGACCAGCATTACTATCCTTTCTTGTCTTAAAATTTGAGATAGATTTTTTAAACTTAGTAATCACTGGTTTTTGTCCTGTTATTTTAGCCAAATCTTCTTCGCATGATTTTAAAATTTTATTATCATTGCCATCAACACCAAGGCCCATGTTTAGAACAACTTTTTCTATTCTTGGAACCATTAACAAATTCTTTAATCCAAATTGATTTTTTAAATCAGATTGAATTTGAGTTTTATATAACTCTTTTAATCTTGGTATCATTTCTTAATTTTCTCTTTTTTTGTTTTATTTTCATTATCTATAAGTGCTAAATTTGATAAATTTATAAAATTTTCCTTATCAAAAATACCACCTTTTTTCTCTTTTGTAGTTTTGACATGTTTTTTTATTATGTTCATTCCTTTTACTTTAGCTCTAAATTCTGATCTATTAATCTCAATAACTTCACCTTCTTTATTTTTATCTTTTCCAGTTAAAATTTTTACCTTATTTCCTTTTTTAATATTCATTATAAAACCTCTGGTGCTAAAGAAATAATTTTCATTTGTCCTCTGCTTCTTAATTCTCTTGTAACAGGACCAAAAATCCTAGTACCAACAGGTTCTCCTTTGTCATCTACTAATACTGCAGCATTATTATCAAATTTAACTTTTGATCCATCTTCTCTATGTATCCCTTTTTTTACTCTTACAACCACAGCTTTATGCACTGATCCTTTTTTAACTTTTCCCTTAGGTATTGCCTCTTTAACAGCAATTACAATTGTATCTCCTACACTAGCGTATCTTCTTTTAGATCCACCAAGCACTTTTATACACTCTATTCTTTTGGCCCCTGTATTGTCTGCTACTTGAAGTTCTGTTTGTATTTGTATCATCGTTTATCCTCTAGCACTTGGAATTTTTTACTTTTTGAAAAAGGTTTACATTCAACAATCGAAACCTTGTCTCCAACTTTAAATTTATTATTTTCATCATGAGCACTATATTTTTTTTTACTTTTGACAACTTTTTTAAACAAAGGATGCTGATATTTTCTTTCTATCATAACTTTAATAGTCTTATTCTCTTTGTCACTTACAACAATTCCATGCAATATTTTTTTAGGCATTTGTTTTCCTACTTATTATTGTTTTTAATCTAGCAATATTTTTTTTTATTATACTAATTTTAGATGGATTTGTTACCTGACCATTTATTTTTTGAAATCTGAAATTAAACAAATCCTTTTTTAATTTATCCAGATCTTTTATTGCCTGATCTTTTGTAATTTTTTTTAAATCTTTTTTTTTCATTTAAGTAAATCTTTTTATAAATTTTGTTTTAATTGGTAATTTTGCAGAAGCTTTATATAAAGCTTCCTTTGCTACTTGCTCGGATATACCATCCACCTCAAATAAAATCCTTCCTGGTTTAACTCTACAAGCCCAAAATTCTGGTGATCCTTTTCCTTTTCCCATTCTTACCTCTGTTGGCTTTTTTGAAACTGGAATATTAGGAAACACTCTCGTCCAAACCCTACCCTGTCTTTTCATGTGTCTTGTTAAGGCAACTCTGGCTGCTTCGATTTGTTTTGATATAACTCTATCAGGTGCCATTGCTTTTAAACCGAATGAACCATAATTCATAAGATTACATCTTGAAGCATTTCCATGAATTCTTCCCTTGTGAGCTTTTCTAAATTTTGTACGTGTTGGCTGTAACATAACTATTTTTTATTTGTCTCCTGGTTAAATTCTCTAGAAAAAATTTCTCCCTTGTAAATCCAAACCTTAATCCCAATAATTCCATATGTAGTAAGTGCTTCAGCTTCCGCATAGTCAATCTCAGCTCTCAGTGTATGAGAAGGTATACTTCCTTCTCTTAACCATTCAGTTCTTGCTATTTCATTTCCACCCAATCTGCCACTTATAGAAACTTTTATTCCCTTAGCACCCAGTCTTAATGCTGATTGCATAGATCTTTTCATCGCTCTTCTATATGACACTCTTTTGACCAACTGTTGAGCAATATTTTCTGCTACAAGATAACTATTGGTCTCTGGTTTTTTAACTTCTTTAATATTTAAGTTAACTTCATTTGTAGTTAATGCAGAAAGTTTATTTTTAATTTTTTCTATATCACTGCCTTTTTTTCCAATTACAAAACCTGGTCTTGAAGTATAAATTGTGACAAAACATTTCTTTGAAGTTCTTTCGATCATTACTTTTGATACACCAGAGTTAATTACATTTTTTTTTATGTATTCTCTAATTTTAAAGTCTTCAATTAAAAAATTTCCAAAATCTTTTTTCTTAGCATACCAAACAGAGTCCCAACCTCTATTAATACCTAATCTTAAGCCAACTGGATTAACTTTTTGACCCATGTTTCTCCTCAACTTTTTTTGTTTCAGTTAATATAATTGTTAAATTTGAATAAGGTTTTTTTATTGGTGCTGCTCTACCTTTTGCTCTTGGTCTAAATCTTTTCATAACAACTTGTTTTCCACAGTATGCTTCTTTAACAATTAGTTTATCAATATCATATTGAAAATTATTCTCTGCATTTGCTATTGCTGAAGATAATGTTTTTTTTACGTCATTTGAAATACGCTTGTCAGAAAAAGAAAGGTTTCTTACTGCTATGTCTACTTTCTTTCCAACAATAGACCTTAATATTGGTTTTAGTTTTCTGGTGCTAGATCTAACACTTTTGTTTATAGATTTAACAACTTTCTCTTGCTTATTATCTTTATTAGCCATTATTATTTTTTCTCCTCAGGTTTAGCAGGACTGTCTTTAGCTTTTTTATCAGCAGGTGTATGACCAAAAAATTGTCTCGTTGGCGCAAATTCACCAAATTTATGTCCCACCATATCTTCTGAAACGGTAATTGGAATGAATTTTTTACCATTATAAATTAAAAAACTAATACCTACAAAATCTGGAATAATTGTTGATTTCCTTGACCAAATTTTTATTGGTTTTTTATTAGTATCATTCTTTTGTTTATCAACTTTCTTTATGACACTTTCTTCTACAAATGGTCCTTTCCAAACTGATCTAGCCATAATTATCTATTCTTTTTTGTCTTTCTTCTGGTTATTATAAATTTATCTGTTCTTTTATTGTCTCTTGTTTTTAATCCTTTGGCTGATTGACCTGTTGGTGAAACTGGATGTCTTCCACCAGCTGATTTTCCTTCACCTCCACCATGTGGATGGTCTACTGGATTTTTGACAACACCCCTTGTATGCGGTCTAATACCAAGCCATCTTGATCTTCCAGCTTTTCCGATTTTTATATTTTTTTGGTCAGGATTTGATAACACGCCTATAGTTGCCATACATTTTGAACTAATTTTTCTAACCTCACCAGACGTCATTTTAACTAGTGAATAATCTCCATCTACACCTGTTACTGTAACAGATGTACCAGCTGATCTAGCAATTTTTCCACCTGCTCCAGGATGTAATTCTACATTATGGATCTCAACACCAGCGGGTATTTCTTGAAGCGGCATGCAATTTCCAATCTTAATTTCTATATTTGTCCCGTTTTGTATTTTATCGCCAACTTTTATTTTTTGAGGTGCCAAATAATAAAATTTTTTTCCATCTTCAAATTTAACTAACATAATGTGACATGATCTATTAGGATCATATTCTATTCTTTCAACCTCACCAGCGGTATCAAATTTTCTTCTGTAAAAATCGACATTTCTATATTTTTGCTTATGGCCACCACCATGATTTCTCGAAGTAATTCTTCCTAAGTTATTTCTTCCTTTTGATGAATTATTAACTGACGTTAAAGGTTTAAAGGGCTTACCCTTCCATAAATTTGTTCTATCAATTAAAACTGTACCTCTTGAAGATTTTGTATAAGGTTTAAATGATTTCAATGACATATCTAAATACCTGTAGTTAGGTCAATCGTTTGACCTTTTTTAAGTGTTATAATTGCTTTTTTGTAACCTTTAACTTTAACTTTTCTACCCCGAGAAACTTTATTTCTAGTTTGTTTATTTATGATATTTACTTTGGTTACATTTACTTTAAATATTTTCTCAATACTAGTTTTTATAATTTTTTTATTAGAAGAATTTGGAACCTTAAAAACTATTTTGTTTTGCTCAGATAAGTTTGTTGATTTTTCAGTAACTATTGGAGATAAAATCTTGTCGTATGTATGTATCTTATGCATATTTTTTCTCCAGTTCTCTCATAGATGTTTCTGTAAATATAATTTTCTTAAATTTCATCACATCATAAGTACTAAAATGATTTACATCAGTTACTTTAATGTTTGGTATATTTTTAACTGATCTGATTATTTTGTTTTTAGAAGATTTATCTAAAATAATTAATGAATTTTTGGCTTGAAATTTTTCTAAAATTTTATTCATTTCTTTAGTCTTTGTAATTTCAGCTTTAAAATCAGAAAAAATAATAAGATTTTTTTCATTATTTTTTTCAGTTATTAAAGAACTTATTCCTATTTTTTTTTCACTTTTATTGATTTTTCGAATTTTATAATTACTTTCACCTTTTGGACCGTGAGCTACACCTCCACCTACAAAAATTGGTGCCTTTCTACTTGCGTGTCTTGCATTTCCTGTTCCCTTTTGGGCATAAATTTTTGATGTTGATCCAATAATTTCATTTTTTTGTTTCGTTTTAGCCTTTCTTCCTTTGTAATTTGCATTTGTTTTATAAAGCAAGTTACTAACTAATTTTTTATTAATCTTTGCTGATATAATTGAATCTAAAATTTCAATAGCGTCCTTTTTTCCATCTAAATTTATTTTATCAATTTTCATATTATTTCTTTTTTTTCTCAGGTGTTTTTTTAAGTTTTTCAAGATTTTCAATTCTCTCTTTTATCGTAAGTTTGCTAATATTTTTTACAGATTTTTTTACTAACACTTCTGTATTCTTTGCTCCCGGTATCGAACCTTTAATAAATAAAAGCTCATTTTCCAAATCAGATTTAATTATTTCTATATTTTGTATTGTTCGTATTTTATCACCCATATGACCAGCCATCTTTTTTCCCTTAAACACTTTACCTGGATCTTGTCTTTGGCCAGTTGAGCCGTGCGATCTATGGGAGACTGAAACACCGTGGGTTGCTCTTAATCCACTAAAATTGTGCCTTTTCATTCCACCAGCAAAACCTTTCCCAATTGTTTTTGATCTAATATCTACAAACTTAATATCTTTAAATATTTCAAGGCCAAATTCATTACCAGGTTTAAAAATTGCTATATCATTTACTTTAAATTCTTTTAGTGTTTTTTTTGGTTCAGTGTTTTTTTTTAAAAAATATCCTTTCATAGCCTTAGAAAGTTTTGAATTTTTAATTTTACCAAAACCTAATTGGATAGCTTTGTATCCTCTTTCTTTTTCATTAATCACATTGATCACTCTACCCTTTTCAATTTTTAAAACTGTTACAGGTATAGACTGACCAGTCTTATAAAATTCTCTAGTCATGCCAATTTTTTTTCCTATTAATCCTATTTCATTCATAATTTTAAATTTTAATTTCAACATCCACACCTGAAGCTAAGTCTAATTTCATCAATGCCTCAACTGTTTGTGGCGTAGGTTCTATAATATCAATAAGCCTTTTATGCGTTCTTGTCTCAAATTGCTCTCTACTTTTTTTATCAATGTGTGGTGATCTTAAAACAGTATATCTCTCAATTTTTGTGGGTAGAGGTATTGGACCTTTAATATTGGCACCTGTTCTTTTAACAGTATTTACAATCTCTTCAGTTGATTGATCTAAAACTTTATTGTCGTAAGCTCTCAATTTAATTCTAATGTTTTGTTTTTGCATATTTTATCCAGTTTTTTTTGTTACCTCATCTTGAACATTCTGTGGTACTTTTGAATAGTGATCAAAAAACATCGAATATTGCGCTCTACCTTGTGACATAGAACGTAAATTATTAATGTAACCAAACATGTTGGCTAATGGTACCATCGCAGTAATAACTGTGGCATTTCCTCTTTGTTCTTGAGTGCTTATTTGACCTCTTCTACTATTTAAGTCTCCTATAACATCTCCCATATAATCTTCAGGAGTAACAACTTCTACTCTCATAACAGGTTCTAAAAGTTTCAATGTACCTCTAGTACATGCTTCTTTAAAACATTGACGAGATGCAAGTTCAAAAGCTAAAACACTTGAGTCTACATCGTGATGTAATCCATCCAAAATTGTGACTTTGTAATCAATCAAAGGAAAACCTGCTAGAATTCCATTATCTGATACAGTTTCTACACCTTTTTCAACACCTGGTATAAATTCTTTTGGTATCGCTCCACCTTTGATTTTACTCTCAATTTCCCTTCCTTTGCCAGGTTCTAATGGTTCTACAGAGAGTTTAACTCTTGCAAATTGTCCAGCACCACCACTTTGTTTTTTATGTGTATAATCAAATTCAGAAGCATTTTGAATTGTCTCCCTATAAGCAACTTGTGGTGCTCCTACATTAGCTTCAACTTTAAATTCTCTTTTCATTCTATCTACAATAATATCTAAATGTAGTTCACCCATACCCTTTATGATTGTTTGTCCCGATTCTTCATCTGATGTAACTCTGAATGATGGATCTTCTTTAGCCAATCTACCTAAAGCTTCACCCATTTTTTCTTGGTCAGCTTTAGTTTTTGGTTCTACGGCTATTTCAATTACTGGATCAGGAAACTCCATAGGCTCAAGCAAAACTGGTTTATCTTCGTCTGCTAAAGTATGACCTGTAATAGTGTATTTTAAACCTGCAAGCGCAACTATATCTCCAGCGTTAGCCTCTTTTATATCCTCTCTAGAGTTAGCATGCATTAAAAGCATTCTTCCAACTCTTTCTTCTTTATCTTTGGATGTATTGTAAACACCTGTGCCGGTCTTAACAGTTCCAGAATAAATTCTTATAAATGTCAAAGAACCCACAAAAGGATCATTTGCCACTTTAAATGCTAAAGCGGAAAAACCAGCCTTATCATCAAATTTCATTTCTATTTCATCTTCAGAACCAGGTTTTGTGCCTTTAATAGAACCAATATCAACAGGGCTTGGCAAATAGTTCACTACTGCATCTAATAATGGTTGAACTCCTTTATTTTTAAAAGCTGAACCAGTTGTTATTGGTACAAAGCTAAAATTTAAACATCCTTTTCTAATACATTTTATTAAATCCTCTTCTTTGATTTCATCTCCATTCAGATAACTTTCCATTAATTTTTCATCCTGCTCAACAGCAGTTTCTATAAGTTCTGTCCTATATTTTTTTGAAATTTCTTTAAGATCTTCTGGGATTTCTTTATATTCCCATTCAGCGCCTAAAGCCTCATTTTTCCAAACTTGAGCTTTCATTTTAACTAGATCTACGACACCAGACAATGAAGCCTCAATTCCTATAGGAACTTGTAACACTAAAGGTTTAGCTCCTAATCTATCTTTTATCATATCAACACATCTAAAGAAATCTGCTCCAGTTCTATCTAGTTTATTTACAAAACAAATTCTTGGTACTTTATATTTATCAGCTTGTCTCCATACTGTTTCAGACTGAGGCTCAACTCCAGCTACTCCGTCAAAAACTGCTACAGCTCCATCTAAAACTTTTAAAGATCTTTCAACTTCAATAGTAAAATCGACATGACCTGGTGTATCTATAATGTTAATTCTGTGATCTTGCCAAAAACATGTTGTTGCAGCAGAGGTAATTGTGATACCTCTTTCTTGCTCTTGCTCCATCCAATCCATAGTTGCTGCACCATCATGAACTTCACCGATTTTATGACTTTTGCCTGTGTAATATAAAATTCTTTCAGTGGTAGTTGTTTTACCTGCATCTATATGTGCCATGATACCAATGTTTCTGTATTTATCTAATGTGTGTGTTCTACTCATAGTTTTTTACCATCTAAAATGGGCAAAAGCTTTGTTTGACTCTGCCATTTTGTGTGTATCTTCTTTTTTTTTAATTGCAGATCCTCTGTTTTGATATGCATCAAAAATTTCATTAAATATTTTATCTGACATATTTTTATCTTTACGTTTTCTCGAGGCATCTATTAACCATCTTAAAGCTAATGCTTGAGATCTTTTAGATTTTACTTCTACTGGTACCTGATAAGTTGCACCACCTACTCTTCTAGATCGTACTTCTACTGTTGGTTTAATATTATTTATAGCTTGATTGAATATATTTATAGGTTCGTCTTTTGTCTTTGATTTTATTTTATCAATAGCGTCATAGATTATCTTTTCTGCTGTAGTTTTCTTACCATTGTACATTATAGAATTTATTAATTTTGGTATTACTGTAGATTTAAATTTTGGATCAACGACTGGAATTTTTTTAGGAGCTTTTCTTTTCCGAGACATGATTACTTACCTTTTTTCGCCCCATATTTTGAACGTTGCTGTTTCCTAGCAGTCACCCCTTGGGTGTCTAAGTTACCTCTTAAAATATGATATCTGACACCTGGTAAATCTTTTACACGACCACCTCTTATTAAAACAACTGAGTGTTCTTGTAAGTTATGACCTTCGCCAGGAATATAAGATGTAACTTCATGTCCATTTGATAACCTTACTCTTGCAACTTTTCTTAAAGCCGAATTAGGTTTTTTAGGTGTCGTTGTGTATACCTTTACACATACACCTCTTTTTTGAGGAGATTTTTCTAACGCAGGGACTTTATCCCTTGAAGCTGGTCTTTGTCTTCTTTTTCTCAACAATTGGTTTATAGTCGGCATAATTTTTATATATTTTTTTTGAATGAAACAGTAGCAACCTGATATGTTGTGGCAGCGTTTAATACCCAAATGGTATTACATTCCAACCAAAAATTATCGCCAAAATACTATAGAATTAATATTTGTCAATTCAAAACACTAGATATGATCGACTATTTTTATTGATTTGCTTGGGTTTCCGATGGT
This sequence comes from uncultured Pelagibacteraceae bacterium, assembly GCA_902610655.1. Taxonomy (GTDB): domain Bacteria; phylum Pseudomonadota; class Alphaproteobacteria; order Pelagibacterales; family Pelagibacteraceae; genus Pelagibacter. Next base: position 4,815 of record CACLWL010000011.1, on the reverse strand, counting down.
TCTACTGTTTGTTGCTCAGATAAAAATTTTTCATCATCTTTTAAAGCTTTTCTATTCCAGTCATTTTTAATACTACCTGTTCCGGCAGGCACTAAACGACCCACGATTACATTTTCTTTTAGACCTTGTAAAACGTCTACCTTACCTCTAATAGCTGCGTCTGTTAAAACTCTTGTTGTTTCTTGGAAAGATGCAGCAGAAATAAAAGACTCAGTTTGAAGAGATGCTTTAGTAATACCCATTAAAACTCTTTCTCCAACTGCAGGTTTTTTATTATTTGCCTTTAGTTCTTCATTCATATTTTCAAATTTAATTCTATCTATAATTTCACCAGGTAATAGACTGGAATCGCCAGAATTTTTAACCTCAATTTTTTTAAGCATCTGACGAAGAATAGTTTCTATATGTTTGTCATTAATTACAACACCTTGAAGCCTATAAACTTCTTGAACCTGATTCACAAAATACTCCGTTAACTCTTCAATGCCTAAAATTCTTAAAATATCATGTGGTAAAGGTTGTCCATCAAGAAGATATTCACCTTTTTTAATTTTCTCTCCTTCATTAAAGTTAATATGCTTTCCTTTTGGAATTAAATAATTTGAACTTACCCCGTCTTCAGACATGATAGATACTCTCTGTTTTCCTCTTACCTCTTTGCCAAATAAAACTTTTCCATCATTCTCCGCAATTATTGCACTATCTTTTGCTTTTCGTGCTTCAAATAATTCTGCAACACGTGGTAAACCACCTGTAATATCTTTTGTTTTAGATGTTTCTTTTGGTAAACGAGCAATTACATCACCTGCTGATATTTTCTGACCATCTTTTACAGATAATATTGAATCTGGAACTAAGTAATATCTTGCTTCGTTATCGTCAGCCTTTTTAATTACGTTACCTTTATCATCTCTTAAAGTAATTCTAGGTTTAAGATCGGTATTTTTTGATTGTGCTCTCCAGTCTATTACTGATTTTGAAGCAATACCAGTAGCATCATCGACAGTTTCTGATAAGGATACACCATCAATCAAATCAACAAAATTTGCTATTCCACTTTTTTCTGCAATTACAGGTGTAGTATATGGATCCCACTCACAAATTTTTGAATTTTTCTTAATCTTTTCACCGTTTTTAAAAAATAATTTTGAACCATAAGGAACTTTGTAAATTGCTATTTGAAGACCTTTGTCATCCTCTAATGATAGTTGGGTATTTCTACCCATTACAATTGAATTTTTCTTTGAATCTTCAATTAAGTTTGTATTAATTATTTTTAATGTTCCTTCATTTTTACTTACTATTTGAGAGTCTTGTTTAATTGATGCTGTACCACCAACGTGAAATGTTCTCATTGTAAGCTGTGTACCTGGCTCACCAATTGATTGTGCTGAAATCATTCCAATTGCTTCACCGACATGAACCATTTTTCCTCTAGATAAATCTCTTCCATAACACATTGCACAAACACCTTCTTTTGATCCACATGTTATAACTGAGTAAACTCGTATTAGTTTCACACCTGCAGCATCAATTTTCTCACATCCAGCTTCATCAATCATCTCATCTTTTTTAATGATAGTTTCACCAGAAATTGGATTTTTTATATCATTAGCGGCCACTCTTCCTAATGCTCTTTCCGACAAAGCAACAATAACATTTCCACCTTCAATGATTTCTGACAAAGCTATACTTCCTTTACTTTTGCAGTCACAATCCTTCTTTGTAATCGTTAAATCTTGAGCCACATCGCACAATCTTCTTGTTAAATAACCTGAATTGGCCGTTTTAAGCGCAGTATCCGCTAGACCTTTTCTTGCTCCGTGAGTAGAATTAAAATATTCTAATGCGGTTAATCCCTCTTTAAAATTTGAAGTAATTGGAGATTCAATAATTTCACCTGACGGTTTTGCAATAAGACCTCTCATTCCAGCTAATTGTTTCATTTGAGCTGCAGATCCTCTTGCTCCTGAGTCAGCCATCATAAATACTGAGTTTATTTTTAAACCATCCTTTGTGGTTTCAGTCGCTGATATTCTTTTCATCATTTCACCAGCAACACGATCAGTACATTTTGACCATGCATCTACTACTTTATTGTACTTTTCACCTCTAGTAATTAAACCCTCAGAATATTGATTTTCATAGTCTGCTATTAGTTTTTTTGTTTCATCAATAAGTTGAGATTTATTTTCTGGAATAATTAAGTCATCCTTACCAAACGAAATACCTGCTTTAAAAGCATGTTTAAAACCAAGATCTTTCAATTTATCACAAAATATAACTGTATTTTTTTGGCCAGTAAATCTGAACACAATATCTATAATTTCTGAAACTGTTCTTTTTGGTAAAAGTCTATCTATTAAAGAAAAATTTATATCCTTATGTTTTGGTAGAAGATTAGCTAAAAGAAATCTACCAGCAGTACTTGTAAATTTCTGATAAATTTTTTTGCCCTCTTCATTTATAGTTTCAAATCTAGAGATTACCCTAGAATGAACATTTATATTTCCAGATTCTAAACCCTGTTCAATTTCAGAATTATTAACAAAGTATCCCTCAACTTTTTCTGTTTGATATGGTGGTTGAGATAAATAATAAATTCCTAATATCATATCTTGACTAGGTACAATAATTGGTTTTCCATTGGATGGACTTAAAATATTATTAGTAGACATCATAAGAACTCTTGCCTCTAACTGTGCCTCTAAACTTAATGGTATGTGAACAGCCATTTGATCTCCGTCAAAATCAGCATTGAAAGCTGCGCAAGTTAATGGGTGTAACTCTATAGCATCACCTTCAATTAATTTTGGTTCAAAAGCTTGTACTCCTAGTCTATGGAGTGTTGGAGCTCTATTTAGTATAACGGGATGTTCTCTTACAATTAATTCAAGTGCATCCCATACTGCATTAGTCTCCTTTTCTACTAATTTTTTTGCCTGTTTAATAGTTGATGCTAACCCTAATTTATTTAATCTAGCGTATAAAAATGGTTTAAATAATTCTAAAGCCATTTTTTTTGGTAAACCACATTCATGTAATTTCAAGTCAGGTCCAACTACAATTACAGATCTTCCAGAATAGTCTACTCTTTTACCTAACAAATTTTGTCTAAACCTGCCTTGTTTACCTTTTAACATCTCTGCAAGAGATTTGAGTGGACGTTTTCCTGTACCTGTTATTACTCTTCCTCTTCTTCCGTTATCAAATAACGCATCTACAGACTCCTGAAGCATTCTTTTCTCATTTCGTACAATTATGTCTGGAGCTTTTAAATCCATTAATCGCTTAAGTCTGTTATTTCTATTTATTACTCTTCGGTAAAGATCATTAAGATCTGATGTAGCAAATCTTCCCCCATCGAGTGGTACTAAAGGTCTTAATTCGGGTGGTATAACTGGTATTGTCGTTAAAATCATCCATTCAGGTTTATTTCCGGTCTCAATAAATGAGTCAATTAGTTTTAATCTTTTAATAGATCTTTCTTCTGCAACTTTTGATTTAGTTTCGTTTATATTTTTTAAAAGTATTTCTTTTTCTTTATTTAAATCTATTGATTTTAAAATTTCAAGTATTGCTTCAGCACCTATTCCTGCAGTGAATGACTCGTCACCAAATTCTTCTTGATATTTATTTAATTCATCTTCATTTAATAATTGATTTTTCTTTAAACTTGTAAGTCCAGGTTCAATAACTATAAAACTTTCAAAATATAAAACTCTTTCTACTTCCTTTAGCTTCATATCTATAGCCAGCGAAATTCTACTAGGCAAAGATTTTAAAAACCATATATGAGCAACTGGGGTTGCTAAATTGATATGACCCATTCTTTCTCTTCTTACATTTGATTTTGTTACTTCGACCCCACATTTTTCACAAATTATACCTCTAAACTTCATTCTTTTATATTTACCACATAAACATTCATAATCTTTTATAGGGCCAAAAATTCTTGCGCAGAATAATCCGTCTTTTTCTGGTCTAAAAGTTCTATAGTTTATTGTTTCTGGCTTTTTAATCTCACCGTATGTCCAAGATTTTATTTTTTCTGGACTTGCTAAGGTTATTTTTATGCTATTAAAGTTTTGAGCCTCTGAAATACTGGTATCTTTAAATAGATCTTTTAAATCTTTTTTCATATTAATTTAACTCCACATTCAAAGCTAAAGCTTTTATTTCTTTTACTAAAACGTTAAATGATTCTGGTATACCAGATTCAAAATTTTCTTCCCCTTTTACAATTGTCTCGTAAACTTTAACTCTACCTGCCACATCATCAGACTTGACTGTCAAAATTTCTTGCAATGTATACGAGGCCCCATAAGCTTCTAATGCCCAAACTTCCATTTCTCCAAAACGTTGTCCACCTAATTGAGCTTTTCCACCCAATGGTTGTTGAGTAACCAAACTATAAGGTCCAGTTGATCTCGCATGAATTTTGTCCTCAACTAAATGGTGCAGTTTCAACATATAAATTGTACCAACTGTGACTTCTCTATCAAACTTTTCTCCAGTCCTTCCATCCCAAAGTGTCGTCTGTCCTGATTTTGGTAAAGTAGCTAAGTCTAACATGTTTGTAACATCATGTTCTTTAGCTCCATCAAATACAGGTGTTGATATGGGAACTCCACTTTGTAAATTTTCACAAAGGTCTTTAAACTCAGTTTTTGATAGTTTGTCTAAATTTTCAGAAAAAACTTCTTTTCCATAAACTGATTTTAAAAAATTTGAAATTTTTTCGTTTTTTTCAATTCTTTTTTGATTTTCGTTAACTAATTTCCTCATATTTTCGCCCAACTCTGAGCATGCCCA
>CACLWL010000010.1 GCA_902610655.1 uncultured Pelagibacteraceae bacterium | reverse complement strand
AATAAAATTCAATCATTAGGGATAAAAAAATTTGTTAGCTTAGAGGGATATCAAAAAAATATATATAAATATTTAGAAAAATCTTTTTGTTATTTTTCAGCATCATTATGGGAAGGACCTGATCTAGCAATGCTTGATGCAGCATTTTTAAATGTACCTATTATATGTAGTGATTGTAAAAGTGGAAGAAAAGAATTTATAGAAGATAATATCAGAGGATATATATTTAAAACAAATGATATAAACTCTGCTGTTAAGACCTTTCAGAGTTTTTTAATGGATGAGCAACACGAAATAAAAAGAAAATTAGTTAATGCAAAAAAAGAAGTCAAAAATTTTACACAATTTAGATATTATATGAGTCTAAAAAAAATATTAATAAGTTAGTATTTAATTCCTGAGCCCTTAAGAAAAGAAGCATTTTCATCTAATGGCCACCTTGGTTTTGCAGGATAATCCAAATTATTAAATTTTTTCATTTTGAACTTTTCTAATCCTACCATAGCGATCATTGCTGCATTATCTCCGCATAAGTTTTGCGGTGGAAAAACTGGTTTAAAATTTTCTTTAAAACTTAATTTTTCTAAATTGTCTCTAATTTTTTTGTTTGCGGCCACTCCTCCAGCAATAACAAATATATTATTTTTTTTTGAGGATATTTTTTTAAATTCATCAAAAGCAATTTTAGTTTTTTTATTTAAAATTTCCTCAATTGTTTTTTGAAAAGATGCGGCTAGATCATATTTGTCTTGTTTATTCTTGAGTATTTTTGAAATTTTAAGAACTGCTGTTTTAAGACCAGCAAAAGATAAATTACATCCACCTTTATTTATTATTGGTTTTGGCAAAACAAACTTATTTTGGTTTCCTTTGATCGCATATTTTTCAATAAAAGGACCACCAGGAAATTTTATTCCTAATAATTTTGCAGTTTTATCGAAAGCTTCACCCAATGCATCATCTATAGTTGTTCCGAGTCTTTTATATTTTCCCAAATTTTTTACGGCGAGATATTGTGAATGACCTCCAGATATTAATAACAGTAAATATGGATATTTTAAATCAGTCACTATTTTTGGACTCAATGCATGACCTTCCAGATGATTGACAACTATAAATGGTTTTTTTAAAGACATAGCTAAGGCTTTTGCAAAATTTAAACCAACAGACAAGCAAACAATTAATCCAGGACCAGCTGTTACCGCAATAGCATCTATATCATTTAATTTTTTACCACTTTCTTTAATCGCCTTATTTACAATTAAATCAATTTTATCTATATGAGATCTTGCTGCTAATTCGGGCACAACTCCTCCAAACTTTTTATGAATTTCTTCCTGACTTGAAACAATATTTGAAAGTAAATTTGGCACACCTTGGTCACTTTCCTCCAATATTGCAGCTGCTGTTTCATCACAACTTGACTCTATTCCTAAAATTATTGCATTTTTTTTCATTAATTTTGTTTTTTTAAATTATACAATTCCAATATAAAAATTACTTATAAATTAATTTTATGAAAAAAAAAATTATAATAGGAGCACGAAAAAGTAAACTGGCTCTTATTTACGCAAAAACAGCAAAAAAAGAAATTCAAAGAATTAAGTCAAATTTTGGAATTACATCTGTAGAGATCAAAAAAATAACTACCAAGGGGGACGTAGTCCAAAACAGAAGAATATCAGACATTGGTGGGAAAGGTTTATTCACAAAAAAAATAGAATATGAACTGTTATCTAAAAAAATTGATATAGCCATCCATGCTTTGAAAGATATACCTTCGACTGAATCTAAAAAATTATTAGTAAATTGTTTTTTAAAAAGAAATGATCCCAGAGATGTTCTAATAAGCAGAGATAAACAAAAGTTTAAAAACCTACCAAGAAATTCTGTTATAGGCACTTCGTCTTTTAGAAGAGAATTCCAATTGAAGAGAATAAGAAATGATCTCACTTATAAATTGATAAGGGGAAATGTAGACACAAGAATAAAAAAATTAAAAAACAAATTATATGACGCGATAATTTTGTCATATGCTGGTTTGAAAAGTTTAAAAATGGTAAATAGTATTTCTCAGGTTTTTTCTTTATCAGAAATAATACCAAGTGCTGGACAAGGTGTAATCGCTTTACAATGTAGAAAAAATGATAATAAAATAATTAAATTATTAAAAGATATAAATCATTTACAAACAGAGAAATGTGCAAATGCAGAGAGAGATGTTCTTAAAGTCTTAAAAGGTGATTGCGAAACACCTGTTGGAGTAAATGCAAAAATAAAAAATAAAAAGTTAACTTTAGTAGCAGAACTATTTTCCCTGGATGGAAAGAAAAGATTTTATATTAAATCCTCAAAAAAATTAAATTTAGCAAGTTTGATTGGAAAAGAACTTGGTGAAAAAATAAAAAAAAAATCTAAGAATCTTTATAAGAAGAGATAAATATGCACATTTTATTTACCAGACCATTTGATGATTGTTACGAGCTAATGTTAAGGTTTAAATCTTTGGGACATATTGTTTCTCATTTACCAATTATAAATATTGAGCAAATAACTTATAAAAACTTAGATTTTTCAATTTTTAAAGGAATAATATTCACAAGTGCTAACGCAATTAAATTTTTAGATACGCAAAGAATTAATAAAAAAATTAACTGTTTTTGTGTAGGAAATTCTACTGAAAAAATGGCTAAGTCTAGAGGATTTCAAAATATATATGTAGCAGGTGGAAATGCAGAAAATCTTAAAGAGATAATTTTACAAAATTTTAAAATATCTTTAGGTAAATTAATTTATGTTACTGGCGAAACTATATCTTCAGATCTTGATAAAAAACTAATTTTAGAAGGATATAATCTTAAAAGGATAATTAATTATAAAGCCATTCATCAAGAAAAATTTAATCCAGAGGAGATAAATAAATTAAAAGATAAAATACCAGATATTGTGTATATTTATTCTAAAAATAGTGCTGAAAGTTTTCTTAAAATGATAAAAAATTATAATCTGCAGAGTCTTTGGATGAAAACTAACTTAATGTGCATAAGTGAAAAAACCTCTTCAGTTTTAAATGAAATTAAGTGGAAAAAAATATTTCTTTTTAATCCTGGAGAAGAAGAATTTTTACTGTATAAAATTTAATTATGGAAATTTTTAATAACTTTAAAGGTTTATTTTTATCTGTTTGGAATAGAGGGATTTTAGGTATTGATATATTTGAAATTTTGATTGGGCTAGGAATTTTTTTAATTTTTTTAATTTTTAGAGGGTTAATAAGTAAATTAATAATTAAAAAGTTAGAAATTATTTCACAAAAAACTACGAATAAACTGGATGATACATTTGTGAAAGCAATGGAGGGACCAGCAAGATTCTTACCTGTTGTTTTAGGATTTTTTATTGCTAGCTATTATATGTCGTTTTCAGATGATACCAGGTCATTTGTGGAAAATATTAATAGAACATTGATAACAATTTTGCTTTTTTGGATTATTCATCAAATAATTGAACCGATTTCATATATACTTAGTGGATTAGGTAGAATTCTTACAAGAGAATTAATTGGGTGGATTATAAAATCATTAAAAGTATTAATTTTTATTTTAGGAGCCGCTGCAGTTTTAGAATTATGGGGAATAAAAATTGGCCCAATAATTGCTGGTCTTGGACTTTTTGGTGTTGCTGTGGCCTTAGGGGCACAAGATTTATTTAAAAATTTAATCTCAGGAATTTTAGTATTAGTAGAAAAACGTTTTAAGATGGGAGACTGGATTTTAGTTGAAGGAATTATAGAAGGTATAGTTGAAAAAATTGGTTTTAGATCAACTACAATAAGAAAGTTTGATAAATCATTAGCAATAATTCCAAATTTTCAATTTGCTGAAAATGCTGTAATTAATGTAAGTCAAACAACAAATTGGATTATAAGTTGGATTATCAATCTTCAATATGATTCTACTGTAGATCAACTTAAAAAAATCAGAGATGAAATCGAAAATTATATAAAAAGTCATGAAGACTTTGACTCCGAAATTGGTTATGCAGTTAGAATAGATAAGTTTGCTGAAAGTTCTATAGATATGTATGTTCGTTGTTTCACTAAGACTGATGAATGGGAAAAATGGCTTTCCGTTAAGGAAAGATTGGCAATTCAAATTAAACAGATTGTTGAAAAAAATGGAGCATCTTTTGCATTTCCAAGTCAATCAATTTACGTAGAAAAAAAATGATTGCATTATTTTACTTGGTGCTTCAAGTTTTAAAACTTTACACTTATGTTGTTGTTGCAAATGTAATTATTAGCTGGTTAGTGGCGTTTAACGTATTAAATACCTCTAATAGATTTGTATATTTAGTTTTAGACTTCACTTATCGATTAACTGAACCATTGTTATTTCATATTAGGCGTTTTTTACCTAATCTTGGTGCTTTCGATATCTCTCCTATTATTCTTCTTTTGTTGATATGGTTTGTAGAAGTGTGTATGAAGCTTTATCTAGCACCAATTTTATTTTAACTAATTATGATTTTAATAGATGGGAAAAAAGAAGCTGCAAATTTGAGACTAGAATTAAAAAAAGAAGTCTTAGCTTTAAAAGCTAAATATAACAAGGTTCCTGGTCTTACGGTAATTTTAATTGGAGATCTCGCACCAAGTCAAATTTATGTTAGAAATAAAGAGAAATCAGCAAAAGAAGTTGGACTAAAATCTGAGGTAATTAAATACCCAAGTAATGTAGAAGAGAAAACTATATTGAACAAAATTGATGAACTAAATAAAGATGATACAGTATCTGGCATTTTGGTTCAGCTACCTTTACCAAAACATATAGATAAAAAAAAAGTAATAGAGACTATAATTCCTGAAAAAGATGTCGATGGCTTTCACCCTGTTAATGTGGGCAATCTTTCGTCTGGATATGAAAGCTCAGTTCCTTGTACGCCTTTAGGATGTTATCTACTGATTAAAAAAATGGAGCCAAATTTAAGTGGAAAAAAAGCAGTAGTTGTGGGAAGATCAAATCTAAATGGTAAACCAATGACACAACTTCTGTTAAAAGAGAATTGTACAGTTACAATAACCCACTCTAAGACAAAAGATTTAAAGGAGGAGTGCCTTAAAGGCGATATAGTGGTAGCAGCAGTTGGAATTCCTGAGCTAGTGAAAGGTGATTGGATTAAAAAAGATGCAATCGTAATTGATGTAGGTATCAATAAAATAGATAAAGGTATTGTTGGAGACGTTGCATTTGACGAGGTTTCGAAAATTGCTAAAGCAATTACCCCAGTTCCTGGTGGAGTGGGACCTATGACCATTGCTTGTTTGTTAAAGAATACGGTCGAGTGTTTTAAAAGATCTCAAAGATAATTATCTCAATTTTTTTTTATGGAAGTTTATGAATTTTTCTACACTTTTTTTATTAAAGCTTTTATTTTCTTCAAAAGAAACATTTTTAACTGAATAAGCTTTGCTTTTAGTATTTCTTGAAATAATCGTTATATTACCCTTATATAATTTTAATTTTACAGAACCATTCACTTTATTCTTTTTTGTATCAATTATTTTTTGTAATTTAAATCTCTCCTTAGAAAACCAGAAACCATTGTAAATTAATTCTGCATATCGAAACATAATGTTTTCTTTTAAATGCATCGTTGATTTATCTAAAGTGACTGATTCAATTGCTCTATGTGCAACCATTAGCAATGTGCCACCGGGAGTTTCGTAAACACCTCTTGACTTTAAACCTAAGAATCTATTTTCTACTAAATCTACTCTTCCAATACCATTTTTCCCGGCTATATGGTTCAACTTACCTAAAAGTTTAAATGGAGATAATTTTTTACCATTTAATCCAGTTGGATCACTTTTATTAAAATTAATAGTTACGTAAGCAGGTTTATTGGGAGCTTTTTCAGGTGAGTTACTTCTCTGAAATATATATTCAGGTGCAGTATTTCTAGGATTTTCCAAAATTTTTCCTTCTGTTGATGTATGAAATAAATTATCGTCAATAGAAAATGGCGGCTCTCCTTTCTTATCTTTCGGTATCGGTATCTTATTCTTTTTTGCATATTCTATAAGATCAGATCTAGAGTTTAAATTCCAAATTCTCCATGGGGCAATTATTTTTATTTTTCTGTCAAAGAAATGGTATCCAAGCTCAAATCTCACTTGGTCATTTCCTTTTCCAGTAGCTCCATGCGAAACAGCATAAGCTCTAAACTTTTTAGCTATTTTAATTTGTGCTTTTGCAATCAAAGGTCTAGCTATAGATGTTCCAAGTAAATACACACCTTCATAAATTGCGTGACCTCTAATCATTGGAAAAACATAATCTCTTACGAATTCGTTTTGTAAATTTTCAATTATTACTTTCTTCACGCCTAAACGTTTAGCGTTTCTAATAATTTTATTTTTATCAAGCTCTTGTCCAATATTTGCAGTATAAGCTATTACTTCTGCATTAAAGTTTTCCTGAAGCCATTTTAGAATTATAGATGTGTCAAGACCACCAGAATAGGCAAGTACAATTTTTCTATTTTGTTTTTTTTTAGCTACAACTTTTTTTTGCTTCATTATAAGCTTTTGTAAAACCCAGTAACGAATAATGATCAATTGTTTGTGAGCCAGATGAGTTATATCCAGAAATCATTAATCTTGATCCTTTTTTCATTGTTCTAATCATTTTTCTTTCAACTTTATTATCTGCAATCCACGCAAAATTTTGTTGTGAAATATCAAATTTGTACCTGAACTTTCCTGATTTTGCAGTTATTGAATTTTGTTTATTAAATTCATATCCAGCAGTAATGCTAATTTCGTCTACAATTTTTTCACCAGGTCTGAAAGTTACAAACAATCTAGAATCTCTTTTATTATTTTTTGGTGATTGTAGAACTGGTTTTGATTGAGCAAAACATACAATACTATTAGATTTAGATAAAACCATTGTTTCCCAATCTTTAAACTTTCCTACTTTTTTAACTTCCTCAGCTATTAAATTAAAAGGAAATAATATTAAAATTAAAGTTATGAAAAATTTATTAATTAAGGACATGGATTAGGATATAATTTTTGAATTTCATTTATGCTTTTTATAATTTTGTCATTTAATTTAACATTTACACTTTCTATATTAGTTTTCAACTGCTGCATTGTTGTTGCTCCAATTATTACACTTGTTACAAATGGTTGTATCTCACAAAATTTTAGGGACATTTGAGCCATATCTAAATTATTTTCCTTTGAAATTTGGTAGTATGCCTCTACAGCATTTTCTCTATTTGGTTTATTGTATCTTGTCCAAAAATTATAATCATGATCCAATCTTGACTTTTTTGGTTTTTCATTATTTCTATATTTTCCTGTCAAATAACCTATTGCTAATGGCGAATAAGCTAAAAGTCCTATTTCATTTCTAACAGAAATTTCAGCTAAACCAACTTCGTAAGATCTATTAAGTAAATTATAAGGGTTTTGAATCGACATCATTCTAGGAAGTTTTTTTTCCTTTGATATTTCAAGGAATTTACTTACTCCCCAAGGAGTTTCATTAGATAGACCAAGATATCTTATTTTTCCAGCTTCAATAAATTTTTGTAAATTTTCTAATATATCTTCAAATTTATTCCAATTCTCATCAGCAGAATGCTCATAACCAAGTCTGCCAAACATATTTGTATTTCTTTCAGGCCAATGTAATTGATATAAATCTATATAATCTGTTTGAAGTCTTTTTAGGCTTCCTTCAATTGCCTCTGTTAAATTTTTCTTTCCATATTGGTTTCCGCCACCTCGTACATAGGATCTCATTGGACCGCAAACTTTAGTAGCTAATATTATCTTGTCTCTTTTTTTACTATTTTTAAACCAGTTACCTATGATAGTTTCAGTATACCCAAATGTCTCAGCTTTCGGTGGAATGGAATATAATTCTGCTGTATCCCAAAAATTTACCCCTTGATCAATTGCATAGTCCATTTGTTGAAAACCCTCATCCTGAGAATTTTGCTCTCCCCATGTCATTGTACCGAGACATATTGTGCTAACTTTTAAGTCAGTATTTCCTAGCTTTTTGTAATTCATAAAAAGTTTACAATTATTATGACTTCTTGAAAATATTTTAAAAAATTACTATATATAACTTTATGAATTTTAATAAACAAAACATTTTTCAAGCAACAGCCAAAAAAACAGTAGTTTGGGATGAGGGATTAAGATCCTACATGCTAAAAATTTACAACTACATGGCAACCGGAGTATTATTGACTGGTATAATTGCATTATTATCATTTAAAGCTTCAGTGGTTACTGATCCTAGTGGTGCCATTACTGGGTTTACCAACATTGGTAATGCATTATTTTTTTCAGGACTTAAATGGGTTGTTATGTTGGCTCCTTTAGGAGTTGTTTTTTATATGAGTTTTGGAATAAATAAAATGAGTGCCGCTAAAGCACAAACAGTATTTTGGATCTTTGCAGCTTTAATGGGGTTATCGTTATCATGGATACTATTAGTTTATACAGGAGTGAGTGTTGCTAGGGTTTTCTTTATAACTTCTGCAACATTTGGAGCAATGAGTATTTATGGATACACAACAAAAAGAGATTTAACTAAGCTAGGCTCATTTTTAATGATGGGTTTAATTGGAATAATAATTGCTTCACTTGTGAATATATTCCTTAAATCTGCAATGATGTACTTTATCGTATCTATATTAGGAGTTTTAATTTTCGTGGGCTTAACTGCATATGACACTCAAAAAATAAAAAATATGTATGCAGCATCAGATAGTGGTGAAGTTATAGGTAAAAAAGCTGTGATGGGTGCACTAACTTTATATCTAGATTTTATAAATTTGTTTATAATGCTTCTAAGATTGTTTGGACAAAGAAGGTAAGTTCTTTATTTAATTTTTTTCCAATTTGTTTTCAAAATCAGGTTTTCCAAATTTGATGAGTTATTTAAAATATTACCATTCGAGTCTGTAATTGAATATTTCAAATTTTGACTTAGAGGCTTAAATTTTTTACAAATATTATATACTGCATTTTCCGTAGCATTTTTAAAAACACTAAATGTAACTTGTTTACTTGAAATTGATAAACCGTAATCTTTCCAAGATCCATTTGAAACCATCCTGGCATACAAGTTTAAAATCGATTTAAGTTCATTCTTTTCAAAAAAATAATTTTTATCTTTTTTTAAAGCGTTGTTAACAATTAATTTTAAATTTCTATTCATCCATTTTATATTTATTTATAATATTAAATTGAAATCCCGTGAAAATAAAAGTTATTGGCAACATGCCCCAAACTTTAAAATTTACCCAAAATTCTTCTGACTGAGTTCTCCAAACAATCTCATTTAAAATTGCCAAACCTAAAAAAAATAAAGCCCATCTTTTATTTAAAATTTTCCAACCTTCATCTTGAAGTTTTAATGCGTTTCCTAGAAGTTTTTTTAAGACTGGTTCCTTTGTAAAAAATTTTCCAAATATTAAGCCTAGAAAAAATAAAATATTAATAATTGTAGGTTTTATATATATAAATATGGGGTTTTTAAAATAAATAGTCAAACCACCAAAAAAAGTTATTAAAATTCCACCCATCAAGGGAACGAAAGGAATTTTTTTTTCAATCTTCCATACAATGACTAAGGCTAATAATGTTGCTAATATAAATGGAGGAATAGCAATTTCTAAATTTTTTTCGTTCTTATAATAAAAAGTAAAGAATACTAATAATGGACCAAAATCTGTGACAAATTTGTAAAAAGATTTATTCACATAAAGATATTAACAGATTTGAAAATTAATAATATTTTTTTTATTGATTTTTTAATTTAAATCCCCATATTTAACTTAATGACAATTCAAAAAGCAAAATTTTCAATTGGAGATGTAGTTAAACATAAGCACTTTGATTTTAGAGGTGTTATATACGATGTAGATTTTAAATTTAATAATTCTGAAGAGTGGTATCAGTCTATACCAAAAAATGTTAGACCAAGAAAAGATCAACCTTTTTATCACCTTTTAGCAGAAAACGACGATCTGACCTATGAAGCTTACGTATCTGAGCAAAATTTGCTGTTTGATGACTCTGAAGAGCCTATAAAGCATCCTTTAATCAATGAAATTTTTTCAGGAAAAAAGGGATCAAGTTACTTTAAACAGTCTAATTAAAACATCTTTTTTTTAACACAATTGGTACAAATGTTGGTCACATAGAATATGTAATTTTAGCATATATATTCTGATCAAGAGTGTAAACGTTTCCCTTAAGATTATCTCCCTCACATTCTTGATCAGATCAAGACTCTTTATCTCACTTTAAAAAAACTTTTATTTAAATATAAATATTCCTATGAATTTTATTAAAAAATATGAATTTAGCTTTGTCCAAAAAAGTCAAAGAATAGTTCTATTTTTATTTTTAATTATTTTAATTCTTGGATTATTAGAGGCTCTTGTACTATCTCCCGAAGATTATTTACAAGGTGACTCTGTAAGAATTATGTATGTTCATGTACCGTCTGCATGGATATCGTTAGGAATTTTTTCATTGATGGCTCTTCTTTCAGTAATGGTATTTATTTTTAAGAATAAATTTTTCTTTTTAATTGCAAAGAGTTTAGCACCGTCTGGATTTGTATTTAGTTTAATTGCTTTGGTCACTGGATCTATCTGGGGCAAACCTACATGGGGAACATGGTGGGCTTGGGATGCGAGGATTACTTCTATGTTAATTCTTTGTATTTTCTATTTAATGTATTTAATCACATGGAGAATTTTTGAAAACAAAGATTATGTTTATAAAGTTACATCTATAATTGCAATTTTAGGAGTTATAAATATTCCAATTATAAAATTTTCAGTTGACTGGTGGTCTACATTGCACCAACCATCATCGGTAAATATACTGGCAAAAACTACAATCCATTCGTCGATGCTTATTCCCTTGGTGATTATGACTGCGGCATTTGCCCTATTTTCATTGCTTATTTTTTTAATGAAATATAATACAGAATTGATAAAAATTAAAAATAAAGGCTTAAATAGATTATGACTTTAAATTTTATTTATATGAATGGGTATGGCGTATATGTCCTATCTTCATTTTTGTTTACACTCATTTGTTTTGCAGGATTATATTTAGCAACAAGAGCTCAACTTATAAAAGAGCAAAATAAATTTTACGTTAAATTTGGTGAATTAAACTCTGATCAAATACAAGAAGCTAAAAAACAAAAAATCTACAAAGAAATTATAGCAACAGAGACATTTTCTAAGATTTAACTTTTGAACATGTATAATAAAAAGGTTAAATTAAGAGCGCTATTTTTATTTTTATCAATCTTATCAGTAATATTAATCATATTTTTAGTTTTAAAATCATTGGAAGAGAATGTAGTTTACTTTCTCTCTCCAACAGATATTAAAAATTTAAATGAAGCAACTTCAGAAAAAATAAGAGTTGGAGGAATGGTTAAAGATCAATCTATCAAAATAAACTCTGATAAAATAAATTTTATTATTACTGATTTTAAAAACGAAATTAATGTTGTTTACTCTGGAATAATTCCAAATCTTTTTCAAGAAAATAAAGGTGTTGTAGCCGAAGGTGTTTTAAAAGATAAAAGTTTTTTTGAAGCAGAAAAAATATTAGCAAAACATGATGAGAATTATATGCCTCCAGAGGTAAAAGCTAGTTTGGGAGAAAACTAAATTGATTTTAAATTATATTGGTAATTTTGCTCTTTTTTTTTGTTTAATATTATCATCAATAATATTTTTCACTTCTATATCAAGTTTAAATAATAAAAATTCTTTTTTTAAAAGGAATTTAAATGAATTATTATTCTTTAAATTTTTTTTTACTTTTTTAAGTTTTTTTAGTCTTGTAATTTTGTTTATTAATTCTGAGTTTAGCAATGAAACAGTTTTAAATAATTCTCATATTTCAAAACCCTTATTTTATAAAATATCTGGAACATGGGGAAATCATGAAGGAAGTTTATTGTTATGGCTTTTAATTTTAACATTTTGTGCTTTTTTCTATTTTTTAAAATCTAAGAATAGACCATTAGATGAAAGATTATTAACGGTAATGTTTCAGGAACTTATAATTATAGGTTTTCTATTTTTTTTATTAAAAGCCTCAAATCCTTTTAATATTATTTTTCCTGTTCCAAATGAAGGAATGGGCCTAAATCCAATTTTACAAGACCCTTTATTAGCAATTCATCCACCCATCCTTTATTTAGGATATGTTAGTACCTCTATCGTTTTTTCTTCATCTTTGGCAGGTTTGATGAGGGGCAATATAAATAATTTCTGGGCTAAACATATTAAGAGTTGGGTTTATATATCATGGACCTTCCTAACTTTAGGTATTTTACTTGGATCTATTTGGGCTTACTATGAATTGGGCTGGGGAGGCTTTTGGTTTTGGGATCCAGTTGAAAATATTTCATTAATGCCTTGGCTTAGTTTGACAGCACTTCTTCATTGTATTTTAGTTTTAGAAAAAAGATCAATATTACATTCTTGGACTGTAATTCTTTCTATTATAACATTTACATTAGGTATTTGTGGAACTTTTTTAGTGCGATCTGGAATACTAAATTCAATACATACTTTTGCTAATGATCCAGAAAGAGGATTGTATATATTATTCTTCTTATTTTTCCTGATTTTTTTATCGATCTTAATTTATTTTATTTATGAGGACAAATTTGAAACAAATAATAAAAATTTAAATTTTTACTCTAAAGATTTTTCAATTATTTTAAATAATTGGTTTGTGATGTATTTTTTATCTGTTATTTTAATTGGCACAATCTATCCAATTTTTCTAGAAGTGTTGTCTAATGAAAAAATTTCGGTAGGTCCACCTTTTTTCAATAAGTTAATTATTCCTTTTTTGATCCCCTTCTTAATTTTTATGTCAATTGGTCCAAATCTTAAATGGATAAAAAATAATAAATTATCTAATAAATTGAATTTAATTTTCATATTTATTTTGAGTATTGTGATTACAATTTTTGTATACAGATTTTATAGTAGTGTTGCTCTAAACATAACAATTTTATTAGCTGTTAGTTTTTATCTTTTTTTTGTAACTATAAAAGATTTTGCAAAAAAAAATTATAAAAATTATTCCCAAATGTTTTCGCACTTTGGGTTTAGCTTGCTTGTTTTAAGTATACTGATGAACAGTATTTTTTCAAATGAAGTTACGTCAAATATGCAAGTTGGAGATGAAATTAAATTCTTAGATAAAAATATAAAATTACAAAGACTTGAAAACACTAAAGAGGCAAATTTTCTTAAGTTAATTGCACATTTTAAAATTGAAGATAAAGACAAAATAGAGTTACTTTTTAAGCCAGAAATCCGAATTTATGACAAACCAGAAACTATTACAAGTGAGGCAGCCATAAAGACAGATATTTTTAGAGATAGATTTTTGGTTATTAATTTGGTTAAAGAAAATGATTACTTAAATGTAAGATATCAAGAAAAGCCATTTATGATTTGGATATGGATCTCAGCTATTTTTATATCTTTAGGTGGCATTATTAATATTTTTAAAAAGAATGAAAAATAAGTATTTAAAAATTTTCATCATAATTTTTTTTATATTTTCATTTTTTATTTTTTATTATGGATTAAAACAAAAAGATTTATATACGACAGAAAATTCGGGTATACAAAAATTTCCAAATTTAACACTTCACGATTTTTTTACAAACAAACAAACATCATTTGAAGATATTTTAATTGATAGCAATTATTATCTTGTAAATATTTGGTCATCATGGTGTTTACCATGTAGAGATGAACATATATATTTAACACAACTTAAAAAAAATTCTTCAGTAAAAATAATTGGGATTAATTATAAAGATAAAAAAAATAATGCAGAAAAATTTCTTGATGAATTTGGAAATCCATATGAATATATTCTAAATGATAAGGATGGGATAGCATCAATAGAAATTGGAGCATACGGTGTTCCTGAAAGTTTTATTTTGAACAAACAAAAGGAAATCGTAAAAAAAATAATTGGACCAATAGATCAAAAAAAATTTAAAACGGTTTTAAAAATTATGAAGAATGAAAATTAAAATAATATTATTGGTAATTTTAGTATTAATTTCATTTTCTAAAGGTTCTTTTTCAAATGAACTAAAATTAGAAAATAAAATTAATAAAAATTTAAGATGTCTAATTTGCCAAGGTCAATCTATTTATGACTCACAATCTGATTTTGCTGAAAGTATGAAATTAGTTGTTAAGCAAAAGATTAAAGCTGGAATGAGCGAAGAGGATATTTACTCTTTTTTCAAAATACAATATGGAGAATGGATTTTGTATGATCCACAATTTAATATCAAAAATTTTGCTCTTTGGCTGCTTCCAATAGTTATATTTTTAGCTGGAGGTATAATAATTATAGTTAAATTTGGAGTTTTAAAGAAAAGATAATAAGTTATATTAAGAAAAAATTATGAAAAATAAGTATTTAAAATTTATTTGTTATGTTTTGATTAGTACTTTTATATCAACATCCCTTAAAAGTGATGATGTGAAAAAATTGATAGATCCACATGAATATAATTTTTTTAGTGGCATGTTTGATTTTAGCGACGATGGAAAAAAATCCACTCTTGTAGGTTTGCAACATCAAAATGAAAATTTGTATAAAGATACTTTTTTGGGAACACTTTCACCTGTAACAGGTTTTTTAGTAACTGCAGATACAGCCACATATTTATACACAGGGGTTCAAGCAGAATACAGCTTGGGTAAAATTAATCTGACACCAAGTTTTACACCTGGATTATATGGCCAAGGGGATGGAAAAGATTTAGGACATCTTGTAGAGTTTAAGAGTGAATTACAATTATCTTTTGACTTATTTAAAGACTCAGAACTAGGTTTTTCATATAATCATATTTCTAATGCTAGTCTTGGGGAAAAAAATCCTGGGGCAAATAGTTATATGTTTAATTTCATGAAAAAATTTTAATTTCTTAAATCATGAGTTTACAAAATTGTCATAACTTTCAAGACTTTAGAAAATTAGCTGAAAAAAAACTTCCTAGCCCGATATTCCATTATATTGATGGTGCAGCTGATGACGAGATTACTTATTCTAGAAACACAAGTGCCTTTGATGATGTTGACTTAGTTCCAAATGTTTTGAGAGGAGTTGAAAATGTTGACCTATCAACAACAATATTTGGAAAAAAGTTAGATTTACCTTTTTACTTAGCACCAACAGCACTTCAAAGACTTTTTCATTATGACGGCGAAAGAGCAGTAGGTAAAGCTGCAAAAAAATTTAATACAATGTTTGGTGTTTCAGCTTTATCAACTGTAAGTGTAGAAGAAATATCCTCAATGATTGATACACCTAAAATGTTTCAGTTTTATTTTCATAAAGATAGAGGATTAAATGATTCTTGTTTAGAAAGAGCTAAAGCAGCTAAGTTTGATGTTATGGCTTTAACTGTAGATACAATAACTGGTGGAAATCGTGAGAGAGATTTAAGAACAGGTTTTACATCTCCACCAAAACTAACATTATCAAGTTTATTTAGTTTTGCTACGAAACCAATGTGGGGAATAAATTATTTAACAAAAGGAAAGTTTGAATTACCTCATCTTCAAGATTATGTAAAAGAGGGTACAAGTACTAATACTTCAATTGGAAACTATTTTTCTACTATGTTGGATCAGTCAATGAATTGGAAAGATGCTGAAAAACTTTGTTCTCAATGGGGTGGTCACTTTGCTTTAAAAGGTATAATGAGCGTTGAAGATGCTAAAAGAGCGGTTGATATTGGATGTACAGGTATAATGGTTTCAAATCATGGAGGAAGGCAACTTGATGGATCAAGGTCTCCATTTGATCAGTTGGCGGAAATTGTTGATGCAGTAGGCGATAAACTTGATGTAATTTGTGAAGGAGGCATTCATAGAGGAACACATATGCTAAAAGCTTTATCAATTGGAGCTAAGGCTTGCTCAGGTGGAAGATTATACCTTTATGCTTTAGCTGCTGCAGGACAAGCTGGTGTTGAAAGAGCTTTAGAAAAGTATAAGTCTGAATTAGTGAGAGACATGAAGCTAATGGGCTGCACAAAAATAAGCGATCTTAATAGAAATAATTTAAGATTTAGAAGATAATGGGTTTATCAAATTGTTATAACTTTGAAGATTTTAGAAAACTAGCAAAAAAAAAATTACCCTCTCCAATTTTTCATTATATCGATGGTGGTGCAGACGATGAAGTGACCCTAAATAGAAATACATCAGCTTTTGATGATTGTGATTTAGTTCCAAATATACTGGCAAGTGTAGGAGAGCCTGATTTATCTACAACTTTATTTGGAAGAAAAATTGATATGCCTATTTTTCTTTCACCTGCAGCGATGCAGAGACTTTATCATCCAGAAGGAGATAAAGCTTCAGCAAAAGCTGCTGAAAAATTTGGAACTTTTTATAGCATGTCCTCTATGGGAAATAATAGTATTGAGGAAATATCTAATATTTCAAGTGGCCCAAAACTATTTCAGCTTTATGTTCATAAAGATCGCTCAATTTCTGATGATTTGATTGATAGATCTAGAAGATCTGGTTTTGATGCTATGTGTTTAACAGTAGATACGTTAGTAGCAGGCAATAGAGAAAAAGATCATAGAACAGGATTTACTACCCCACCAAAACTAACTCTAAGAAGTTTAATGAGCTTTGCAATGCGTCCTCGATGGGTATTTAATTATTTAACTGGCCAAAGATTTGAATTATCAAATGTAAAAAAAAAAACTGACAAAGGGACAAATATATCTAAATCAGTTATTGAATATATAAATGAGCAATATGACCCTGCAATGGGATGGAAAGATGCAGAATATTGTGCAAAAAAATGGGACGGACCTTTTGCATTAAAGGGTGTGATGTCTGTTGAAGATGCTAAACGTGCAATTGATATAGGATGTACAGCTATAATGGTATCTAATCATGGCGGGAGGCAATTGGATGGTTCTAGATCACCATTTGATCAAATAAAAGCTATATCAGATTCAGTAGGAGATAAATTAGAAATTATTCTAGATGGCGGAGTTAGAAGAGGCAGTCATGTATTAAAAGCTATTGCCGCAGGGGCAAAAGCATGTAGTTTTGGTAAAATGTTCCTGTTTTCTTTAAGCGCAGGGGGTCAACAAGGCGTTGAACATTTATTAAAAATAATGCATAACGAGATTAAGAGAAATATGGTATTGATGGGTTGTAAAAACTTAAAAGAGTTAAACAGTTCAAAATTAATTTATAGATAAAAGATTGGAGTTATAAAATGAAGTTAGCGAAAAGTTTAGAAAGATTAGGTACTGAAACTGCCTTCAGTGTATTGGCAGAGGCAAAAAAAACTTGAAGCACAAGGCAAACCCATGATTCATCTAGGACTAGGCCAGCCAGATTTTAAAACTCCAAAACATGTAGTTGATGCTGCAAAGAAAGCTTTAGATGATGGACATCATGGATATGTAATGTCGAATGGTATACCTGAGTGCAGGCAAGCTGTAACAAGATGGATTAAAAAACGTTATAACACAGATGTAAGTTCTGAGAGAATATTAATTATGCCTGGTGGAAAACCTACCATGACTTACGCCATTCAATGTTTTGGTGAGCCAGGAGCAGAAATTATTCATCCAACTCCTGCTTTTCCAATTTATGAGTCGATGATTAATTATACGGGCTCAACATCAGTAAAGTATGACTTAACTGAAGATAAAGATTTAAAATTTAATGCAGATAAAATTCTTTCTTTAATTACTGATAAAACAAGATTGTTAATATTAATTAATCCAAATAATCCAACAGGAAGTTTTGTAGAAAAACCAGAAATAGATAAATTGGCTGAAGGATTAAAAAAATTTCCTCATGTGACTATTTTAAGTGACGAGATTTATAGTAGACAAATATTTGATGGCAAAGAAATGCCATCTTTCTTTAACTATCCAGAATTAAGAGATAGACTTATAGTTTTAGAGGGTTGGAGCAAAGCTTATTCAATGACTGGTTGGAGACTGGGGTGGAGTTTTTGGCCTGAACATCTTGTTGAGCATGTTAATAAACTATTAATTAACAGTGTTTCATGCGTAAATGCTGCCGCCCAATTTGCAGGTATAGCTGCGCTTGATGGTCCTGATGACTCTATCCACGAAATGATGGAAAAATTCACAGCGAGAAGAAAACTAATTCATGAGGGTTTAAATAGTTTGCCTGGTGTAGAGTGTAGTTTGCCAGGAGGTGCTTTTTATGCCTTTCCTAAAGTAACCGGAACAGGGATGAGTGGTGCTGAATTTTGTAAAAAAGCTATGCACGAAGCAGGAGTTGCCATAGTTCCTGGAACAGCTTTTGGAAAAAGTTGTAATGATTATGTAAGATTTAGTTTTGCGGCATCAAGAGATAATATTTCTCAAGCTCTTGAAAATGTAAAAAAAATGTTAGGATAAGTATCTTTTTTAATTAAGCTTGTTATACTGAATTGATGAACAACTCTTCTTTGATGCAAGAACTTACAAGTTTATTAAGTGGTAGGTTTTCTGTATCACAATCAACCAGAGCAAATTACGCAAGAGGTGAAGATACCTATGATCCTGTTTTATCGCAAGCAGTAGTATTTCCAGAAAGTAATGAAGAAGTATCAGGTATACTAAAATTATGTAATGATCATAAAGTACCGGTAGTTCCATTTGGAACTGGGACTTCGCTAGAGGGAAATGTTGTCGGTAATGATAAAGGAATTACTATTTCTTTAGAAAAAATGAATAAAATTTTAGAGGTAAATGCCTCAGATTTTGATTGTAGAGTGCAGGCTAACGTTACAAGAGAACAACTAAACGAACATTTAAGAGAAGATGGAGTATTTTTTCCTATAGATCCTGGGGCAAATGCAGCAATAGGAGGAATGGCATCAACTTCTGCATCAGGAACTATGGCAGTAAAGTACGGTACTATGAAAACTGTTATAACTGGTTTAACAGTAGTACTATCAAACGGAGAAATAATTAAAACAGGAAGCAGAACAAAAAAAACTTCCGCTGGGTATAATCTTACAAATCTATTTATTGGATCAGAGGGAACGCTTGGAATTATAACTGAGATTCAATTAAGATTATCACCGATACCAGAAAGCATGATGAGTGCCATATGTCATTTTAATACACTGGAAGAAGCGGTGCAAACAGCACAAGAAACGATTCAGTATGGTATTCCAATTGCAAGAATTGAAATGCTTAACAAGGATCAAATGGATATTAGTATTAATTATTCAAAACTTAAAGATATTAAAACTTTACCAACATTATTTTTTGAATTTCATGGAACAGAGATTTCCAATAAAGAGTCTATTAAAATAGTAGAGGATATATCTAAAAACAATAATGGAAGTGCTTTCAAGTGGGCTGATACTTTAGAGGAAAGAAATCATCTTTGGAGAGCAAGATGGGATGTTTATTATTCTGTAAAAGCGTTAGTGAATAATGGAAGGGTTTATTCCACAGATGTTTGTGTTCCAATATCAAAAATAACTGAATGTGTGAAATTTGCAGAAGAAGAAGTTAAGAAATTTGGACTTAGAGCTCCAATGGTAGGGCACTTGGGAGATGGAAATTTTCATGTTTTATTTCCTTATGATCCAAATGACAAAACTGTTTACCAAAAAATAAGAGAATTCAGTGATCTTTTAATCGATAAAACATTAGAACTTGATGGGACCATCACCGGTGAGCACGGAGTAGGACTTCATAAAAAAAGTTATTTGTTAAAAGAACATCCGGACAATGTACCGGTAATGAAAATAATTAAACGTAGTCTTGATCCCAATAATATAATGAACCCTGGAAAAATTTTCGATATAAACTAGAATATGAAAAAAATCTTAATTACAAGAAGACTTCTAAGATCTAATGAAGATAGAGCAAAAGAACTATTCGATGCAAATTTGAATTTAAATGATGAACTTTACTCTCAAGAAAAACTTATCGAGTTGAGTCATGGGTGTGATGGAGTGTTATCGGCATTAACAGATAAATTAGATGAAAAAACAATAAATAAACTACCTGACAGTGTTAAAATTTTATCCAATTTTGCTGTTGGCTTTGGAAATATAGATTTAGAAGCAGCAAAGAAAAGAAATATAATTGTTACAAATACTCCAGATGTTTTAACCGACGCAACAGCAGAGATAGGAATTCTTTTAATACTTGGAGCATGCAGAAGAGCGTCCGAGGGAATTCAAGGTGCTAAAGATGCTGATTGGAAATGGTCAGCCGATTATTTAATTGGAAAGCAATTAACTGGAGCAAGACTTGGAATTTTAGGTATGGGTAGAATTGGACAGAAAATTGCCAATATAGCAAAATCTTTAGGAATGGTCGTACACTATCATAATCGTTCAAAATTAAGTTCAGAAAAAGAACAAGGATCTATTTACCATGATAACCTTAAAAGTTTAATGGAAGTATCAGATGTTCTTTCTGTATGTTGTCCTGCTTCCAAGGAGACAATTAACTTAATAAATAAAGAGACTTTAGAGTATTTGCCTAAAGGAGCTGTAGTAACTAATGTTGCTAGAGGTGATATAGTAGATGATGAGGCTCTTATTGATGCCTTAGATAGAAGAAAGGTTTATGCTGTTGGTTTAGATGTTTATAAAGGAGAACCAAACTTAAATCCTGGATATTTAAAACATAAGACTGCTTTCATACTTCCACATTTAGGAAGTGCTACGAAAGAGACAAGGACGGCAATGGCCAACCTAGCTATAGATAACTTAAGTGAATTCTTTGAAACTGGTAGCTGTAAAAATAAGGTTAATTAGAGGATAATAATTCTACTTAAAGTTGTAAATAATTTTGAATAAGTTCATTTAGCAAAAGACTCTTACAATCATTTGTGCTTAAATTAAATAAAGTTAATTAACGTAAGAGGAGAAATAATGATTAAAGAAAAAAAATCATTGAAGGGGAAAACGCCTTCAAGACGAAAGTTCTTTAAAACTGCGGCTATGGCTGGAGCGGCTGCTGTTGCAATGCCTTATGTAAATTTAGGTGCTGCACAAACATTAAAAATGCAAGCTGCATGGCCTAGTGGAGCTAACATCTTTTTTGAAATGGCAGGAGATTACTGCAAGATGGTTAGCGACATGTCAGGTGGATCTCTAAAAATAGATCTGCAACCAGTAGGAGCAGTTGTTAAGACTAGTGAAATTGGTCAAGCTGTAAGTTCAGGTGCCGTAGATATGGGACACTGGGTAACAGCTTACTGGTACGGTAAAAATGCAGCAGCATCTTTATTCGGAACAGGACCTTCATACGGTATGTCATCTCAAGAAGTAATGGGATGGATGGAGTACGGTGGAGGAAGAGCACTTTATGAAGAAACTATTAAAAAAGTAGGTTTCGACTACACAGGTGTTTTTCATATGCCAATGCCAGCACAACCGTTTGGATGGTTTAAGAAAAATGTAACTAAAGTATCTGATGTTAAAGGTATGAAGTATAGAACAGTTGGTCTTGCTACTAACGTTCTTACTGCTATGGGAATGGTCGTTAGACAATTACCAGGCGGTGAAATTCAACCAGCTATGAAAACTGGATTGATTGAAGCTGCTGAGTTTAACAACCCAACTTCAGACTCTCAGTTTGGTATGCAAGACGTTTCTAAGCATTATCACTTAGGAAGTTTCCACCAATCCCAAGAGATGTTTGAAATACCAATCAACAATAAAACATTTAACGGTCTGTCACCAGCTAACCAAGCAATATTAAAAAATGCTGCTTACGCTGCGAACACAGATAACTATTTCAAAGCATTAGTTAGGTATTCAGCTGATTTATCTAAATTAATGAATGAACATAAAGTTAATGTTTACCAAACGTCTGATGAGATTTTAGCTCAACAATTAAAAGGTTGGGATAAAGTTATCGGTGATTTCAATAAGAAAGATCCTTTCTTTAAGAAAGTCGTAGATTCTCAAAAAGCATACGCTAAGAGAGTAATGAAGTACTTGCTGATGAACCAGCCTAATTACAAATTAGCATATGAAAATGAGTTCGGACCAATTGGAAAAGTTAAGATATAATTTTTAACTAAAATATTTAAAAAGGGGACCATTTGGTCCCCTTTTTTTTGTTTGCTTTATTAATACAACCTAACATAAAGTACGAAAATGAAATCTTTCATAAAATTCGCAGATACACTAAGTGCTTCAATGGGAAAAGCATTTTCTTGGTGTATTGTCATTCTTATGGGGGGAACTTGCTATGAAGTAATTATGGCATATGCATTTAATAGCCCAACATTATGGAATTTTGATTTTAGTTTACAAATGTATGGTGCTATTTTTATGATGGCAGGCGCGTATACTTTATCAACTGAAGCTCATGTAAGAGGGGATGTTATTTACAGATTATTTCCAACAAGAGTTCAAGGTTGGATCGATCTAATTTTATATTTTTTATTTTTCTTTCCTGGAATTTTAGCTCTAGCTTTTTATGGTTACGAATATGCTGCGTTAGCCTGGAAAATAAAAGAAACAAGCTGGAATAGTCCTGCACAAATACAAATTTACATGGCTAAATCTTTAATACCATTGTCGGGAGTATTATTAACCATACAAGGTGTAAGTGAAGTATTCAGAGCAATTATTTGCATCAGAACTGGTCATTGGCCAGTAAGAGCATCAGCAGATGCTGAAGAAACAGAAAAAGTACTAATGAGAACCTCACAAAAGGATGATCAAGCAGATGTTATTTGAATTAACAAATCCTGAAATTGCAATTTTAATGATGAGTTTATTTTTGTTTGCAGTTTTATTAGGCTTTCCGATTGCATTTACATTATTAGCTATGGGTGTTGGTTTTGGTTATTATGCTTACTTTGATCCATCCAGAATGGATCATTTATTAGATAACCGGATATTTTCTTTATTAGTTTCTAATACATATACGATAATGGACAACACCGTCTTAACTGCCGTCCCCTTATTTTTATTTATGGGTTATTTAGTTGAAAGAGCGGGGATTGTAGCAAAACTATTTTTTGCAATAAGACTAGCATCACACAGACTTCCTGCATCAATGGCAGTCGCAGCACTCGTTACATGTGCATTATTTTCGACAGCAACTGGAATTATTGGAGCTGTGGTTACACTTATGGGCCTTCTTGCGTGGCCGGCAATGATAAGAGCCGGGTATGATAAAAAATTTGCATCAGGCGTTATCTGCTCTGGTGGATGTTTAGGAATTTTAATACCACCAAGCATCATGCTTATTGTTTATGCTGTAATAGCTCAGTTATCACCATTAAGGCTTTTTGCTGCAGCTATATTTCCAGGATTAATGTTAGCTGGATTATATATACTTTACGTAATAATTAGAGCATACTTTAATCCATCTTTAGCTCCTAAACCGGCTGCAGAAGAAATTCCTCCACGTGCAGAAATTTTAAAAGAGGTTTTGGTTTCATTTGTTCCATTATTTTCACTTATTATATTGGTACTTGGGACTATTTTAGCTGGATTAGCTACACCCGCTGAAGCGGCAGCTGTTGGTGCATTTGGAGCTTTAGTGCTTTCATATTTTTATAAATCTCTAAAATGGAAAAATTTTAAAGAGTCAGTTTTTTTAACAGCAAAAACAAGTGCAATGATTATGTGGTTATTTGTTGGTTCTTGGACTTTTGCGTCAGTATTTTCTTATTTAGGTGGACACGAGGTATTCGAACAGTTTTTTAAATCAATGGATATACAGCCATGGCAATTTTTAGTTATAACACAAATAATTATTTTCCTTTTAGGATGGCCACTAGAATGGACTGAAATACTAATTATTTTTGTACCAATCTTTTTACCATTAGTAGAATTTTTTGGAGTGAATCCATATTTTTTTGCTATGCTTATCGCTTTAAATTTACAAACTTCATTTCTAACGCCCCCCATGGCAATGTCAGCTTATTATTTAAAAGGTGTTCAAAGTAAGAATGTTCAGCTTATGGAAATTTTCTCAGGTATCATGCCTTTCCTTGGAATTGTAATACTTGCAATGGTTTTAATGTATATTTTCCCAGGAATAGCATTATGGTTACCAGACACATTGTTTGCGCAATAATTTATAAATGATGAATTTATTTTCATTGCCAATTTCCGAACTAGCAGAAAAAATTAGAAAATCTCAACTTACATCTTTAGAATTATGTGAGCATTACATAGCTCAAATAGATAAGTTTGAGAAAGACGTAAAAGCATGGGCTTATTTTGATAAAAAGCTTTTGTTAGAAAAAGCAACAGAGGCTGATACATACAGGAAGTCCGGTAAACCAATGGGACTGCTGCACGGAATTCCTGTGGCGCTTAAAGATATAATAGGAACATACGATATGCCAACAGAATGTGGAACTGTATTAAGGAAAGGCAAAACACAATCACAGAATGCAGAAATTGTAGATTTATTAAAATCGGAGGGAGCAATTATAATGGGAAAAACTGCTACATCTGAGTTAGCATACCTTGGACCACCGCCAACTAGAAATCCTCATGATTATACTAGAACACCTGGCGGATCATCGAGTGGATCTGCTGCAGTGATAGCAACTCATATGGCACCTTTATCAATTGGTTCACAAACTGGTGGTTCTGTAATAAGACCAGCATCTTACTGCGGTGTAGTGGGTTATAAACCAAGTTATGGTTTAATTTCAAGAAATGGTGTTTTGAGAACTTCTTACAATTTAGATCACGTTGGTATTTTTGGAAAAACAGTTTTAGACGTTGCACTTCTAGCTAAAGTATTAATAAAAAAAGATCATTATGATGAAGCTACAATACATTATTCTTCCGAATTTATGTTGGATGAATGTTTGAAAGGCCCAATGTTTGAACCTAAGTTTATATTTTATAAAACAGATAGTTGGAAAAAAATTGATAAAAAATCAAGAGAGTCTTTTGAGTTTTTTATAAAGTCTTTTAAAAAAAACATTGAAATATTTGACACCCCGTCATACTTCAAAGATATAGACAAGTACCATCGAGTAATTCATGAATCAGACTTAGCAAATAATTTTCAGATGTACTATAAAAAATCAAAAAATAAACTTTCAAAGGAAATGCAATCTGCAATTACCAGAGGAATGAAATATTCAGCGAAAGAATATTTAGATGCTGTAGATTTTATGAAAAGAAGTTATGAGTCTTATAAAGAGGTATTTGAAGATTATCACGGTGTTTTAAGTCCTTGTACCACAGGAGTTGCAGATAAAGGTTTAAAAAGCACAGGAAGCGCAGATTTTAATCGAGTTTGGTCGTATATGCATACACCTGCAATTTCTCTACCTTTACTTCAAGGAGAAAATAACCTACCTTTAGGAGTTCAATTAATTGGTGATAAGTATGATGATCATAAATTTCTTGGAGTTGCTAGATGGCTAGAACAAAAAAGTAAAAATTACAATGAATAAAATTGCAACAATAATAGGTTTATCTTTTTGTCTTTTCTTTTTAATAGGACTTGCAACAACTCTTACAAGATCAATGATGATAGGTTTCTTTGACGTCTTACCAGTCTATATATTTATGGGTATTGCAATTGCAATGATGATATACGAGGCTTTCTTCGATAAAAAATAGTTAATTTCTTATTAATGAAAATTGGAAGTATCGTATTAAATTCTTTTTTAATTTTATTGATTGTTTATATTTCTGTTGTAGTTTTTTTATTTTTTTATCAAAGAAAATTACTTTATCATCCAAGCGAAAATAATTATTTGGATGAAACACAATTAAATCACACAATAGAGAAAATATTTATTCAATCAAACGATAAACTTGTTTCTTGGTATTTTAAGAAAAATCCAAAGTTCAAAACTATATTATTTTTTCATGGAAATGCAGGTAAACTTGATAATAGAGTTTATAAACTTAACGAGTTATCGAAACTTGAATTAAATTATTTAATAGTTGCATATAGAGGATTTAGCGGAAATGCAGGTAAACCAACCGAAAGCGGCTTGTATGAGGACGCAAATTTTGCAAAAATTTGGTTAAATAAAAATGGAGTTAAAGACAAAGATATTATTATTTATGGGGAATCTCTTGGAACAGCAGTTGGAATAGATTTAGCTAGTAGGTACAATTTTTCAGGAATTATTTTAGAGTCTCCCTTCACATCAATGTTAGATCTTGCACAAAAGTATTATCCTATATTTCCTGTTAAATTAATTCTTAAAGATAGGTATGAAAGTAGAAAAAAACTTAATGACATCAAATCTCCTGTTTTAGTAATGCATGGAAAAAAAGACAAAATTGTTCCCTTTTATATGGGGGAACAAATATTAGAGGCTTTATCATCGCCAAAGTTTAGCTACTTCAATGACAATGATGATCATATGATGGAATATAATGAGGACTTATTGGGCTCTATTAAAAATTTTTTAGTTCAAGTTAATTAATACTTATAAAAGAATTGGCAAATTTTTCAGCTTCAAAAATTTGTAAATCATCTTCTTTCTCACCGAGACCTAGCGCAATGATTGGTAGTTTATATTTTTTTGCTAAAGCTATTAAAATTCCACCTTTCGCAGTTCCATCAAGTTTAGTCATAATTAATCCTGTGATTGGAATAATTTTGTTAAATTCCTCGACTTGATTTAATACATTTTGGCCAGAGGTAGCATCTAAAACTAACAAAACCTCATGTGGAGCCTTTGGGTCAATTTTTTTTGTTACGTTTGCAATTTTTTTATATTCTTCCATTAAATTTTTTTTATTTTGTAATCTTCCAGCAGTATCTATTAAGACATGAGTAAAGTTTCTCTTTATAGCATCTTCTACAGCTTTATAGGCAACAGATGCAGGGTCAGAACCTTGTGTGGATTTAACTATTTCAACATTAATTTTTTTTGCCCAATTCTCCAATTGTTCTATTGCGGCAGCTCTAAAAGTATCTGAAGCTGAAAAAATAATTTGATTACCATTTGTCTTTAAAATTTTACCAATTTTACCTATCGTTGTAGTCTTACCTACTCCATTAACTCCAGAAACAAGAACAGCGTTTAAACTTGTTTTTTTTGAAAAAAAATTATCTTTTTCAAGTGGTGACATTAAACTAATTATATATTCTTTAAGAATTGAATTAATTTCGTCAAATTTATTTTTATTAGGATCGATTTTTTTTTCTGCAATTATTTTTTTAATTTCTTCTGATGCAATAATGCCGACATCTGATTGAATTAAAAATTCCTCTATTTCATCTAATGTTTTATCGTCAATCTCTCTTTTAACAATTATTTCTTTAAGCCCAGAGGAAAAACTTGATGCAGTTTTTTGTAAACCTGATTTAAATTTTTCAAAAATACCCATTTTATAATCTTAAATTAATATCTTTAATTTCTGACACAGGTCCAGTCATAAAAATATTTTCATTTTTATTTATTTCAATTTTTAAAGCCCCTTCACTAAACTTAATATTAACCTTACTATTAACTAAATTCTTCTTCAAACCAGCAACAGCTGATGCACAAGCTGCTGTTCCGCAAGCTTTAGTAAGTCCCGCACCTCTTTCCCAAACGTTCACAGTCATATTGTTTTTATCTTTTACCTCAGCAAATGTTACATTTGTTTTTTCAGGAAATAGATCATGGTTTTCAATTTTAGGACCTATTATTTTTAAATCGTATTCAAAACAATTTTTTACAAAAAAAATTATATGCGGGTTACCGATGTTAACACAAAATCCATTAGAAAATATTTTATCATTTATTTTTAAAGATATATCAGCAGGATTTACTGTTTTTGATAATGGAATATCTTCAAAGCTGAATAAAGGTTTTCCCATTTCAAGTTCAACTTCTAAATTGCCAACTATTTTCGCATTAAGAAATCGATTATTAGTTTTTAATTTAATTTCCTTAGTATTTAAATTTTTACTTAAAAGATAAGCTACGCATCTTGATCCATTTCCACAGGCGCTTACTTCGCCTCCATCAGAATTAAAAATTTGTATAGGAAAAGAACTTTCTTTTTCTTTATCAATAAAGATAATTTGATCAAATCCAACATTAGATCTATTTCCCAATTCAATAATTTTTTCTTTAGTCAAATTAATTGGGTTTTCTCTTCTGTCGATGATGATAAAATCATTCCCTAAACCATCCATTTTGTAAGCTTTAAATTCCATATATTTATACTTAACTTATTTATTGACTTTTTGAACCTCTATTATAGTTTATCGCCACTTCCGCAAAATCAGCAATTTGCGGTGTCTTTGGAAACAAAGAGATCGACACCAGTCAGCGAGGGTTCGCCCACTGGTGAGATAACTGCTGTGTAAAATTATGTTTGAAAGTTTGACAAATAAATTTGAGGAAATTTTTTCCTCTTTAAAAAAAGCACCATCACTTGACGAAAAACAAGTGGATGAAGGATTAAGATCAGTAAGGTTGGCTCTTTTAGAGGCCGATGTATCTTTAGATGTTGCAAAGCAGTTTATAGAAAATGTTAAGCCCAAGGCATTAGGTGAAGAAATTGTGAGATCAACCTCACCTGGGCAAATGGTTATCAAAATTGTCTATGATGAATTAGTAAATTTACTAGGAAGTAAATCTGAAAAAATAAATCTTAACGCTGTCCCACCTGTTTCAATGATGTTAGTGGGTTTGCAAGGGTCAGGAAAAACTACCTCAACTGCAAAAATTGCTAAATACATTGAGAGAGCAAACAAAAAAAAAATTATGATGGTAAGTTTGGACGTTTATAGACCAGCTGCCCAAGAACAATTAAAATTGTTAGGAGAACAAAATAATATTTTAACCTTGCCTATAGTTGAGGGACAACAACCCTTAGATATTTGCAGACGTGCACTAAGTGCAGCAAATTTAAATGGAGCAGAAGTAATAATATTCGATACCGCAGGTAGAACACAAATAGATCTTCAAATGATGAGTGAAATTAAACAAATTGAGCAAACAATTAATCCATCTGAAACCTTACTTGTTGCTGACTCTCTTACTGGTCAAGTAGCTGCAAATGTCGCAAAAGAGTTTAAAAGTACAGTAAATTTAACTGGAATAGTTCTTACAAGATCTGACGGTGATGGAAGAGGTGGTGCAGCTTTAAGTATGAAATATGTATCTCAAGTTCCAATTAAATTTTTAGGTGTTGGTGAAAAAATAGATAATTTAGAGGAATTTTATCCTGACAGAATTGCAAATAGAATTCTTGGTATGGGAGATATAGTTTCCTTAGTTGAAAAGGCTACGCAAGATTTAGACGAAGAGAACCTAAAAAAAACTGAAGAAAAATTAAAGAAAGGTCAATTTTCATTAGATGATTATCTATCTCAATTAAGACAAATGAAAAAAATGGGAGGCATAGAGGGTATTATGTCATTTTTACCGGGAGTATCTAAAATAAAATCACAAATAGATCAAGCAGGTGTTGACGAAAAAATTGTGAGTAAAAATGAAGCTGTAATTTTATCTATGACAAAAAAGGAAAGGACTAATCCAAAAATTATAGATGGTTCAAGAAAAAAAAGAATTGCTAATGGCTCTGGAACTGACATTGCCGCTATCAATAAATTGTTAAAACAATTTAAAATGATGTCTGAAATGATGAAGAAGATGTCTAAAGGAAACACGAAAGGTTTGGCTGATAAAGGAATTCCGCCAGAACTATTTAATCAACTAAAATAAAAGGAGAAAAATGTTAAAGTTAAGATTATCAATGGGAGGAACAAAAAAGAGACCAGTCTACAAAATTGTTGTTGCAGATAGTAAATTTCCTAGAGATGGAAGATTTATTGAGAAACTAGGTTTTTTTAATCCTCTGTTACCTAAGGAAAAGAAAGAAAGAATTGGTTTACAATCAGATCGAATTAAATATTGGTTAAGCCAAGGTGCTAAACCAACAATGCGTGTAGCTCGACTTCTTGGAGAAAATCAGCTGATGGAAATGCCCGCTAAAGGCAATAATCCTTTAAAAGCTGTTCCCAAAAAAGATAGAAAAAAAGATACCGAGGAGAAAACTGGTAAGGAAGGTGAAAAAAAAGTCGAGACTCCTAAACAAGAAGAAAAAAAAGCTGACGCTCCTAAAGAAGAACCTAAAAAAGCTGACGCTCCTAAAGAAGAACCCAAACAAGAAGAAAAAAAATAAAAATGTTTATTGCTCAAATATTTACACTTTATCCTGATTATTTTCCTGGGCCACTTAATAAAGGACTTTACGGAAAGGCTATGGAAAAAAAAATCTGGGATTTAAAAACTATAGATATTAGAGAATATGCTTTAGATAAACATAAAACCGTTGATGATACACCTTATGGTGGCGGATCTGGAATGCTTCTTAAACCGGATGTTGTCGCAAAATCTATAGATGCAAATACTAAAAAAGGAGAAAAAATTTTCTATTTGTCTCCTAGGGGAAAAAAATTTAATCAGAGTATAGCTAGGGAAATCTCTAAAGAAAAAAAAGTAAATTTAATTTGTGGGCATTTTGAAGGTGTTGATCAGAGGGTTTTGGATAACAGAGAAATTGATGAATTAAGTGTTGGTGACTTTGTTTTATCAGGTGGCGAAACTGCTTCTTATGTTTTTTTAGATGCTATATTGAGATTAATCCCAGGTGTTATTGGCAACGAGGAGTCTAAAAATGAAGAAAGTTTTGAAAATGGTTTGTTAGAGTATCCACAATATACAAAGCCTCAAATTTGGGAGGAAAAAAGCGTTCCAAATGTGCTTTTATCAGGAGATCATGCGAAAATAAAAGACTGGCGTTTAACTCAATCAAAGGCTATAACTCGCGACCGTAGGCCAGATCTATGGCAAAAATATAATAAAAAAAATTAAATTGATTAACTTAAAAATGAAAAATATTGAGGAAATAAACCAAGCAAATGTAAAGAAAATTGCTGCTGAAAAAAAACTTCCTGATTTTTTTCCGGGAGATATAGTAAAAGTAGGAGTTAAAATTACCGAAGGAAAAAGAGATAGAATTCAGTATTTTGAAGGTGTTTGTATAGCAAAAAAAAATAGAGACATAAACTCCTCATTTACAGTTAGAAAGATATCTTTTGGAGAAGGGGTAGAAAGAACCTTTGCATTATACAGTCCAATAGTAGACTCGATAAAAGTCGTGAGATCAGGAAAAGTGAGAAGAGCCAAGCTATACTACTTAAGAGATAGAACAGGTAAATCTGCAAGAATAGCGGAAAAAATTAGAAAGAAAATAGGAGTCGATATTGAGACAAAACCTGAAACTGTTAATGAGGAAAATGTAATAGTTTCTAAAGATGAAAAATCAGTTGATAAAGAGATAACCTCACCAGAGGAAACCAAAAAAGATGAAAAAAAAACTGCCACCCAAAAAGCTGAGGGTTCGCAGGACAATTTAAAAGATCAAAAATAATTTTTCTTTAATGTCTAAGACCTTATATGATAAAATTTGGGATGAACATCTTGTACATGAGCAAGATGATGGCACTTCTTTACTTTATGTAGACAGACACTTAGTTCATGAAGTAACTAGCCCCCAAGCATTTGAAGGATTAAGAAACTCTAAAAGGAAAGTAAGACAACCAAATTTAACTTTAGCTGTAGCTGATCATAATGTACCAACATCAGATAGATCTAAGGGAATTGCAGATGTGGAGTCAAAACTGCAAGTAGAAACTTTAGAAAAAAATTGTAAAGAATTTGGTATTAAACTTTTTGGAATGAATGATAAAAGACAAGGCATTGTCCACATTATTGGACCTGAGCAAGGATTTACACAACCAGGCAGTATTATAGTTTGTGGAGATAGCCATACAGCTACACATGGAGCTTTTGGCTCTTTGGCATTTGGAATAGGAACTTCGGAGGTTGAACACGTATTAGCTACACAAACATTAGTTCAAAAAAAATCAAAAAATTTTCGCATTAAAGTTGATGGGGAGTTATCTATTGGAGTAACGTCTAAAGATGTAATTTTACAAATTATTGGAAAAATTGGTACTGCAGGAGGAACTGGCTATGTAATTGAATATGCTGGCAGTCTTATTTCATCTCTAAGCGTTGAACAAAGAATGACTATTTGCAACATGACAATCGAAGGTGGAGCTAGAGCAGGACTAATTGAGCCTGACCAAAAAATATTTGATTATTTAAAAGATAGACCAATGTCTCCAAAAAAAGATAATTGGAATAAAGCTTTAGATTACTGGAGCAAACTAAAGTCTGATAATGGAGCTAAATTTGATAAAGAAATCAAATTAGAAGGAAAAGATATTATGCCAATGGTTACTTGGGGAACCTCACCACAAGATGTTATATCTATAGACGAAAAAATTCCAAACCCCGAAAGTGAAACTGATGAAGATAGAAAAAATTCAATTGAAAGATCACTTAAATACATGGGCTTAAAACCAGGAACAGCTATTAAAGATGTAAAAATAGATAAAGTTTTTATTGGCAGCTGTACAAACGGTAGAATTGAAGATCTAAGAGATGCTGCAAAAATAATTAGAAACAAAAAAGTAGCACAACATGTTTATGCGATGGTAGTACCTGGCTCAGGTTTAGTAAAACAACAAGCAGAGCAAGAGGGATTAGATAAGGTGTTCAAAGAATCAGGTTTTGACTGGAGAGAACCAGGATGTTCAATGTGTTTAGCCATGAATTCTGACAAACTAAAACCAGAAGAAAGATGTGCATCTACTTCAAATAGAAATTTTGAGGGCAGACAAGGAAGAGGTGGAAGAACACATCTTGTTAGTCCTGGGATGGCCGCAGCCGCAGCAATTTCTGGATCTTTGGATGATGTAAGAAAATATCAAAATTAAATGCAAAAATTTAAAACAATAAAAAGTATCCCAGCTTATCTTTCAATAGTTAATATTGATACAGATATGATAATTCCAAAGCAATTTTTAAAAACAATTAAAAGAACTGGATTGGGAA
>CACLWL010000009.1 GCA_902610655.1 uncultured Pelagibacteraceae bacterium | reverse complement strand
CGGTTACCTCTGCACATAAAAAAATGAACATGTAAAAAACGGTTATCAATAGAATTAATTTAAATAAACTTTTACTAAACCTTTTTCTTAAAAATTCGATTAATGTGGATCCTTTCGGGGAACCTTTTCTAATTTTTTTTCCCAAGGATATTAAAAAAATCATAGGAAAAGCAGTTCCTAGAGCATAGCCAATTACAGCACCTATTCCGCCCCATGTTGCAGCTGAAGCTGGTCCAAACAAAATCCAAGCCCCAAGCGCTGATGCAATTAAACTTGTGGTTAAAGAAAAAAAACCGATACTTCTGTTTGCTGTTAGATAATTATTTATACCTTGATGTTTTTTTGAATAAGTTACTCCGATAAGTGTAAAAATTAAGCTTATAATTATAACTATTGTTAGCGATGATGATTGATGCAAAAAATATACTTTATCCATAATCTCCCTTTCTGAATTACCGGACAGGTTCTTAGGGTATATTCTCAGTCTACTTAGACACCCCTATAATATTAATATATCAAAATTAGACTGTATGTGTAAAAAATTTTTTGAAAATTTTAAAACTGCTCAGATTCTGTTGAGCCTTCCATTGCAGTAGTTGAACTTTTTCCACCACTTATAGTGTTAGATACAGCATCAAAGTATGAAGTTCCTACTTCTCTTTGATGTTTAACGCTCGTATAACCGTCTTTTTCTCTAGCAAACTCTTGTTCTTGAATTTTTGAATAAGCTGTCATGCCTTCTTTTTTATACTTTTGTGCTAGTTCAAAGATAGCAATATTTTGAGTATGAAAGCCAGCTAAAGTAATAAATTGAAACTTATATCCCATATCACTAATTTTTTGTTGGAAAGTTGCAATCTCTGCATCAGATAAATGTTTTTTCCAATTAAATGATGGAGAACAATTATAAGCTAACAATTTTCCAGGATACTTAGCATGAATTGCGTCAGCAAATTTTTTAGCTTCTTCTAAGTTTGGAGTTGCTGTTTCACACCATATTAAATCTGAATAAGGAGCATAAGCTAATCCTCTTGAAATTGCTTGATCTATTCCATGTTTAACATAATAAAAACCTTCAGGTGACCTTTCTCCTGTCAAAAAAGGTTTGTCATTTTCATCGTGATCATTTGTAATTAATTTTGCTGCATTAGCGTCCGTTCTCGCTAAAATTATTAATGGAACATCCGCGATATCTGCCGCTAATCTTGCGGCTTTCAAATTTTTTATCATTGTACCAGTTGGAACTAATACTTTTCCTCCCATGTGGCCACATTTTTTTTCACTAGCTAATTGATCTTCAAAGTGTACTCCAGCTGCTCCAGCTCTTATAAATTTTTTAGCTAATTCAAAAACATTTAATGGTCCACCGAAACCGGCTTCTCCATCAGCAATAATAGGCAACATATAATCTACTCTATCTTTTGAGTTCATTTCTCCGTCTTTAATTTCCATGTGTTGGATTTGGTCAGCTCTTGTCAAAGCATTATTCATTGACTCAACTAATTTTGGTGCACTATCATAAGGATATAAAGATTGATCTGGGTACATTTCGCCTGCGCTATTGGCGTCTGCAGCTACTTGCCATCCACTTAAGTAAATTGCTTTAAGACCTGCTTTAGCATGCTGAACAGCGTGATTACCAGATAGTGAGCCTAGTGTATTAATATATGGTTCTGTATTTAACAATCTCCAAAGTTTTTCTGATTGATGTTTACACATCGAGTATTCAATTTTTATTGAACCCTTTAATCTCTCTACCTCTTCTGGAGTATAGTCTCTTTTAATTCCTGCAAATCTTTTTAAATCGTAAGATACCTTTTTTTCTGAGCTCATTATTTATTTCCTATTAAAATTGGTTTACTCTAGAAATAAGGTATTAGTTGTTTTCGCTAAACTCGTTAGTGAATTCGTTCATACCGCTTGAACCCCAATCACAATGGTCATCTCTCAAATAGATACCGTTTTTAGTTTCACTATTTGAATCGTCTATAAAGCTATTTTTAGCTTTATTTTCAACGTTTTTGATTTTGTTTTTGTCGTTCATAAGGGTCTTATAATTTACAAAATTTACTTTTGCTAATAAATAATTAAAAAGTCTTGTAAAATAAGATAATTTATTGTAAATATTTATTTACAAAATTTACAATTAGAAAACTATGAGTCAATTTAATCTTAAAATTGGGCCAAAAATCAAGGCATTTAGAAGAAAACTTGGGATACAGGCTAATAAACTTGCTGAGCAACTTGATATATCTCCAAGCTATTTAAATCTTATAGAAGGTGGAAAACGTAAAATTGATGGTGATTTGCTTTTAAAAGTTTGCCAAGAATTAAAAATTGAACTTTCAGATTTAACAGTAAAATCAGATTTAAATTTAGTTAATGATATATCAGAATTATTAGATGATCAATTATTTGAGGACTTAGATATACTTAGCCCAGAAATAAAAGATTTAGTTAACACAAACCCAAAAATTGCCAGAGCATTAATAAAACTTGGTGATAATTTTAGACAAAAAGATCATGACATTATCAATAGAGTTGAAAACCTATCTGGGAAAATAATTGACAAAAGAAAAGCTGCTTTTCCAGGAGAAATTGTCTCTGATTTCTTGCAAGAAAATAATAATTATTTTCCAAAATTGGAGGAATATGCAAATACAGTTTTTGATAAAATTCAAATTAATAATAGATGTACATACCTTGCTTTAAATGAATATTTGAAAAAAGAATATAATATAATTGTAAAAGATGTTTTGCCTGAAGAAAGAAAACCGTTCTCAAAATACTTCGATAAAAAGAAAAAAGAATTATTACTCAGTGACTATGTAGCATTAGAGACTAAAAAATTATTTGTAGCTGCTCAAATTGCTCATGAAGGTGCCATAGATATAATAAATAATTATTTAGCAAAATTTTCTTTTCCAAGTGAAGAATCAAAAAAACTTACTCGTGTAGCTTTATTAAATTATTGTGGTGCAGCGATCTTAATGCCTTATAAACTTTTCCATAAAGAATGCATGAAAAATAAATATGATCTAGAATTACTACAAAATACTTTTGCAACTACATTTGAGCAAATTGCACATAGAGTAACTTGTTTGCAAGATCCAAAAATGCCAGGTATACCTTTCCATTTCTTAAGAGTAGATATAGCTGGAAATATATCAAAAAGATTTTCTTTATCTGGAATAGAAATACCAAGATACGGAGGTGCATGCCCAAGATGGAATGTATATTCTGCATTTACAAGACCTGGAATAATTCAAGCAGCAGTTAGTAAAATGTCAAATGGTGAAAAATATGTTTGTATTGCTAAAACCGTAGAAAAAGGTGTTGGAAGATTTGGTGAAGCAAAGAGCATTCTTTCAATCGGCTTAGGTTGTGAAGCAAAATATGCAAAAGATTTTGTTTATACAGAAAACTTGAATTTGAACGATAAAAAAACTGAAATACCCATTGGTGTTTCTTGTAGAACTTGTGATAGATTAGATTGTTCTCAAAGAGCATTTCCACCTTTGCATAAAAAATTTGATGTGGATGTTAACTCAAGAGGCGTTTCGGTTTATGTTAGTAACGACTAAAATTTAAAAGCATACTAAATGTTCAATATGAATTGGTCTTTTAATACCAAATTTTTCTTGTAAATCATGTTGATGAATATGGTGTGAATGGACAAAAACAGGTATAAGTAAATTTTTGATAGTTTTTAAAGTATAAATAAAATTTGTACCTCTGAATTTTCTATCAACTACCTCTAACTTAAGATTGCTTTTATCGTCATGTTCTAAGTCCTCTGGTTGAATCAAAAGTTTAACATCAGCACCTAAGGGAAATGGTTTAACAAAATTTCCCGTTATAGTTCCAAGTTCTTCATTTTCTAGGCTTTTTGGGCTAGTTACCTTTGCGGGTACAAGAATTCCTCTATTTAAAAAATTAACAACCTCAATAGAATTAGGTAGATGATAAACATTATATGGATCATCATACTGTTTCAGCTCATTATTTAAAATTATTCCACATTTTGTCCCTAAGTAAAAGGCTTCATAAGAATCATGAGTTACAATTATTGTGGTAATTTTTAATTTTGTAAGCATTTTTTTAATTTTCTCTTGAATATCTTCTTTATGACTTTGATCCACATTCGATAAAGGCTCATCCAATAAAAGTAAATCTGGTTGAGATAAGAGCGATCTAGCAAGTGAGGCTCGTTGTGCTTCTCCAGCACTAATTTGATGTGGGTATTGGTTTAATATTTGAGAAATGTCTAACAAATCTACTATCTCATTAAAAGTAACTTGTTTATCTGTTTTACCTGAATTTTTTTCTGCACCCAGTAATATATTCTTTTCTACAGAATAATGAGGAAACAAACTATTCTCTTGGAAAGCGAGTGATATATTTCTATTTTCAGGTTCAATATTAATATTATCTGAAGATAAAACTTTTCCTTTTAATTTTATTTGACCATTTTTTATTTCTTGTAACCCAGCAATTGCTCTGAGTATTGTAGTCTTTCCAATTCCAGATGGTCCTAATAGACAGATAATATCACCCTCATCTTTAATTGAAAAAGACATTTTTTTAACTTTTGTTTTTCCCCCAACAATAAAATCAACATCTTTAACTTCAAAAAAATTATTACTCATTGTGTTCTCTTAAAATATATTTAGATGCAATTATAATAAAGATTGAGGCAATTAAAATTAAAAATAATGAAGGAACTGCCGCTGCTTCAAGTAAATCTTCTGAAGCTGATATATATGCTGTAGTAGCAAAAGTTTCAAAGTTAAATGGTCTTAAGATTAGAGTAATGGGTAATTCCCTTATAATCTCTAAAGCAATTAATATAATAATCAATAATAATGAATTTCTTAAAAAGGGAATATGTATATTCATAAATGTTTTTCTTTTTGAATAACCTAGCAAGTATGCGCTTTCATCAACTGCAATATTAATTTTTTCATAACCAGATTTTATTCCGTTAAATGCTAAAGAGTAAAATCTTATAAAATAAACTAAAACTAAACCTAAGATCGAGCCAATAAATAATTTTTTAATAGATAAAAACCCTAAAGTTTTAACTATCGTATTGTCAAACCATGCAATGAAAGTTATAAAAGCTACGGCAAGTATAACTCCAGGTATTGCATACCCTGAAATTGATAAAGTAGATAGTATTTTAAGTGTTTTATTATTTGTTACTCTGTTTCCATAATTTGATATCAAAGAAAATGTTATTAACACTAAACTAGATAATAATGCTAAGTAGAGTGTATTTAATGAAAGTGTAACAATTTGGAGATCAAATATATTTTCAGGAAATTTTATTGTCCAATATAACATCTGGCTTAATGGAAATAAAAAACTCATTAAAAAAATAACAAAACAGAACATGAATGCAAAAAAAGATTTATAACCTGAAAGCTTAATTTTTTCTTTTTGTTTAAAACCACCTTTAATATTGAAATGATATTTTGCTTTTTTTCTAGATAAGTTTTCTATTATGAATAAAGAGAATATGAATAATAATAAAAAAGAAGCTATTCTGTTTGCAAAAGCAAGATCATCAAATGTAATCCATGAATTATATATACCTGTAGTTAAAGTGTTGATCGAAAAAAAATCAACAGCTCCGAACTCTGCCAATGTTTCCATCGCTACTAGAGACAAACCAGCAACAATTGCTGGCCTGGATGCTGGTAATATTATTTTATAAAATGATTTAAATTTTGAAAAACCAAGATTTTTACCTAAATCAATCAAATTTTGAGATTGATACAGAAATGATGCTCTAGAAAGTATATATACATAAGCATAAAGTGAGAAAGTCATAGATATTACAGCGCCTGACATTCCATTAAATTTTGGGATATTTTTATTATAATCACCATCTCCAAACAAATTTTTTAAAATAGTAAAAGCAGTTCCATAATTATCAAAAAAAGCTGTTAGAGAGTAAGCATAAATATATGGTGGTACAGCAAAAGATAATATAAGTGCCCACTTAAAAATATTACTTC
This sequence comes from uncultured Pelagibacteraceae bacterium, assembly GCA_902610655.1. Lineage (GTDB taxonomy): Bacteria > Pseudomonadota > Alphaproteobacteria > Pelagibacterales > Pelagibacteraceae > Pelagibacter. The sequence goes on along the minus strand of CACLWL010000009.1, from coordinate 27,272 downwards.
CAGGAAATTTAAAGAATGAAACTAAATAAGCCGTACTAGTGCCTAATAAAAAAGTAAGAGCTAAAACACATAATAAAAGAACTAATGAATTAAAAATATATTCCATTAAAAAAGTATCTTTTAATATTTCATAATAATTTGAAGTACTTTCAAAAAAGCTTGAAAAAACTGTTATGATTGGGATGCAAACAAATACAGAAATTAGTAGGGATAAAAAAAACCAAATATTAAATTTTTTTGTCAAAATATTACCCTTATAATACTAAAGACTTGCAACTAAAAGGGGGTAATACCAGTTAGTCACAAGTCTTTTTGTGAGTAAAGAAAATTACTTTTTGCTTTCAAAAATATTTAGGATGTGTGAAACCTCTTTATTTTTGAGCTCAGAAAACTTTCTTTTATTTATTTTTTCATTGATTTTTTCACACTCTAAAGCACACGGGTTGCATGCTTTAGAAGATTTATTTAAATCAATTTCAAATAAATTCTTTTTATTCATTAACTTATTTCCAACCTGCAGCTGTCATTACTTCCACTGCAGCAGCTTGATTTTTTCCATATGAAGCAAGCTTAGTTTTCATATCCTGTTTAAAATCTAAACCTAAGTTGTTCACTACCAATGGGCTTGGTGAAACACCGTCAATCATTGGAAACTCAAAAGTGTTGTTTGTAAAGTGCTCTTGAGATTCTGGAGTTAATAAAAATTCGACAAGCTTAACAGCATTAGCTTTATTAGGCGCACCCTTTACTAAAGCTGCACAACTCACGTTCATGTGTGTTCCTCTGTCGTTTTGATTAGGAAAAAAAGCTTTTACTTTTTTTGCTGCTTCTTGTTGTTCTGCACCTTTTTTACCAGATAACATAAGAGCTAAGTAGTATGTGTTGGCTACTGCAATATCAGCTTCACCAGCTGCTACTGCCATAATTTGTGCTCTATCGTTACCAGTCGGTGTTCTTGCCATGTTTGCAACAACCCCTTCAGCCCACGCAGCTGTTGCAGCTTTTCCATTATTTTTAATCAATGAAGCTACAAGTGATTTGTTATAAATATTGCTAGATTTTCTAATTACTAATCTACCTTTCCATTTAGGATCAGCTAGACCTTCATAAGTCATTCCAGATAATTCAGCGCCAGTAACTCTTTCGGGTGAATAATAAATTATTCTTGCTCTTTTTGCGATACCAACCCACTTGCTTGTTCTAAAGCTTTTTGGAACAGCTGCTTTAATAGATGCAGATGTTAAACCACCTTGAAGCGCACCTTTTTTATCCATAGCACCACATCTTCCAGCATCTGCTGTGATGTAAAGGTCTGCAGTTGCATCAGCACCCTCTTCAAGTATTCTTTTTTCTAAAGCACCAGATTTTCCATTAATCAGATTAACCTTGATTCCAGTCATGTTTGTAAATTTACTATAAAGTTCTCCGTCAGCCTTATAGTGTCTTGCGTTAAATACATTAACTTCATTTGCTATTGCAAAAGTTGATGCAAATAAAAATGAAATTAACGTAATAATTGTAATCTTCCTCATTTATTCTCCTATTTGTTAAAGACTTTCTAAGCCTTATAATGCAAATGAGAATTATTTGCAATGCGAATAGTTATTAGTTGCGACAATCTATTCTTTAATAAAAATGCGTATTTTTAGGGATTATTAATAATTTTTTTTAAAATAACTAAAAATTCCATTCAGAAATTTTACTATATAAAAAATTTCTAAATGCCTGAACTCTCGCTACATTTTTTAATGATTGCGGATATACAAAATGTGCTTCGGTTATTGGCCCTTCGATTTTAGGGAGTACTTTTATCAAATTTTTCGATTGTACTACTAAATAATCAGGCAAAGCTGCAAGACCAACCCCGCTTTCAACTGCTAACAACAACCCCATTACGCTATTTACTTTCATAACAGACTTTCTTTTTTTACTATCCTTCATACCTATCTTAATTGCCCAGTCAGGGTTATATACAGGTGATGGCGTCCCTCTGCCAAAGGAAATAAATTTATGTTTATTCAAATCATTTACAGTTTTCGGCATACCAAATTTCTCAAGATACGCGTTTGATCCATAAATATGATAGTTGATATCAATTAACTTTTTCTGAATATAATTAAGTTGCTTAGGCCTTCGCATGAATATACCAATGTCAGCCTGTCTAGTACTTAAATCTAGCTCCTTATCATCAAATATAAGCTCAACTTCCATTTCTGGATGAAGTTGCATAAATTCTTGAATTCTTGGAGTTAACCAATGTGTTCCAAAGCTTCTGACTGTTGTGATGGTTATTTTGCCAGATGGCTTATTTTTTTGATCACCTAGCGAAGTTTCAACTTCTTTCAATTTACTTATGACCTCATGAGCCGTTTTATAAACATATTCACCATTTTCAGTAAGAGTAAGACCTCTTGCATGTCGTTCAAACAATTTTACTTTTAAATCATCCTCTAAAGATTGAATCTGACGACTTATAGCCGACTGACTTAAGTTTAAAGTAACTGTTGCACTGGTAAAACTACCAGCCTCAGCAACTGCGTGGAAAATTTTGAGTTTGTCCCAATCCATTATTTATTTAAATTAACGATATATTTACCAGAAGTTTTACCTTCTAGCATTAACGAATAAGTATTCAAAAGTTCGTCTAAACTAATTTCTTTTATTGATTTACCTATTAAATCAAAATCGATTAATTTGGGTAATTCTCCCCATAGGAAATCTCTTCTTTTTTTTGATGTATCAACAGAATTTATTCCCCAAAGTTTAACCCCCCTTATTATAAAAGGCATTACAGTAGTATTTAATTTATAATGCTTGGCATTTCCACATGCAGCTACAATCCCTTTATCCCTTATATGAGGTAAAACATTTGCTAGTATATTACCGCCAACTGTATCTACAGCACCATCATATAAACCTTTATCAAGTACTCTCGGCTCTTTATCTAAATCTGCACTATTTATAAGGTTTTTTGCACCTAAAGAAGTAAGGTAATCATTATTTTCTTTTTTTCCTGTTACAGCTGTTACATTACAATTTAGTTTATTTAAAATCATTACAGACATACTTCCAACGCCACCTGAAGCTCCTGTAACAATTACATCAACAACTTTTTTTTGAAGTAATAATTCCTCTCTTGCTTTTACAGCGAAAGCACATTGTATAGCAGTTATACCAGCTGTTCCTAATATCATAGCCTGTTTTGCTGAAATATCTTTAGGTCTTTTTACAAGGTATTCTCCTTTTACTTTTGCATACTGAGAATAACCACCATAAAATATTTCGCCCACTCTCCATCCTGTACAGATAATTTCATCACCTTCTTTGTAGTTTTCATTTTCACTTTCTATAACTGTTCCTGAAAAATCTATACCTGGTATATGAGGAAACTCTTTTACAAGTTTTGCTCCATTTTTTAAAATTAAAGCATCTTTATAATTTAGACCTGAATATTCTACTTTAACTAAAACATCTCCATGTTTTAAAAAATCTTTATTAATAAACTTTACTTCCCTAGTGAATTTATCGCCCTCATGATTAACTATTAATGCTTTGAAATTATCGGACATAACTGAAAATGATTATACAGATATTTACTTGCTAATAAATCTTAAATATCTGTTTTGATAACTTAAATCTTCTTTGAATTGACCTAGATAATAATTAGTTACTGTCGTTGCTTGTTCTTTTTTAACACCTCTCATAGTCATACACATATGATTAGAGTCTATAGTTACCGCAACTCCTTTTGCATCTAAAGCCTCCATTACAGTATTTGCAATTTGCATTGTAAGTCTCTCTTGTGTTTGAAGTCTTTTAGAAAATACCTCTACAACTCTTGCGAGTTTACTTAGACCTACTACTCTTTCATTTGGGATATAGGCTACATGAGCTATTCCAATTATTGGAGCCATATGATGTTCACAATGACTTTGAACAGAAATATTCTTTTGTATTACAATATCGTTATATCCATCAACGTCTCCAAATGTTTTTGATAAAATCTTGTATGGGTCTTCTTGGTAACCTTGAAAGTATTCTTTAAAAGCTTTTCTTACTCTTTTCGGTGTTTCTAATAAACCCTCTCTTGATGGATCCTCACCTATATATTTTAATATCTTAACAAATGCTTCTTCTGCCTCTTTGTCAGATACTTCATTGCTTAAAGATTGTTTATCTAATTCTTTAACAAGTTTCATCGTGCTTCTTATACATATAAATACTATTTTTTAAAATATTTAATATATCTGCTAATATGTTACATAATAAAAGAAATGTTTAAAAAAAGAGAAAATGTTAAGGAAATAGAGGAAGGCAAGCTTTTATCACCTAAATTCGATAATGATGGTTTGATACCAGTTGTGACAACATGCAACAACACAAAAGAAATTTTGATGCATGGATATATGAATGTAGAGTCTTTTCGACTAACTATAGAAACTAAAGAAGCCCACTACTGGAGTAGATCAAGAAATCAAATTTGGCATAAAGGGAAAACAAGTGGATTTACACAAAAAGTAAAAGAAATAAGAATTGATGATGATCAAGATTCTGTTTGGATGAGTGTAGATATTGGTGATGGAGCCAGCTGCCACGTAGGTTATAGATCATGCTTTTACAGGTCCATACCTTTAGGTAAAATTGATAATGGTAGAAATATAGAAATGAAATTTGAAGAAAAAGAAAAAAAATTTGATCCAGAAGAAGTTTACAAGGGACAACCAAATCCAACAAAAATTTAATGGAAAATATTCAAAAAAATGTTTTAGGAGAAGATCTTGAAGAATGTTCATTAGATCCTTTAACTGGATGGTATAGAGACGGTTGCTGCAAAACAGATGAAAATGACAAAGGCGTTCACACAGTATGTGCAAAAGTTAATAATGAATTTTTAAATTGGTGTAAGACAGCTGGAAATGATCTAATTACACCTCATCCAGAGTTTGGGTTTCCAGGATTAAAAGATGGTGACTCATGGTGCGTATGTGCCAGTTGGTACTCAAGAGCAGTTGAGGCTGGCAAAGGATGTCCTGTTTATTTAAAAAGGACTCATGAAAATACTTTAAATCTTATACCGATTGAAACTTTAAAAAAATTTGCAATAGATTTATCTTAGCCTAGTAAAGTTCTGCGTCAGATAATTTTCCAGAACAATTAATATTAAATTCTGAAATTGGATGTATAATGTTTATTTTAATAGTAGTTTTTTTAATAAGATTTTTAATTGCATCTTCATTTAAATTTTGAATATTAAATATATTATTTTTTATATATTCAAATAAAACATCCTCAGTAATTGAATAATTTGGCTTTGAAGTTATTGGCGAATAACCCATTTTATTAGCGACAATTTTATTTCTAATAATATTACAATCTGAAATCCTAGGTTTATATTTTTTTTTCTTTAAATATCTATTCTTATCCATTACTGCATTAATAATTATATTCGTATTATTTTCTCCGTCGATTTTTAATTCATAATTAATTGATTGATATCTAACCATTAGTCCAGTCTTTTTGGAATTAATAACTCTTGATTGATTTTTTAAAAAAAAAATCTCATATTTCATTAAAATTAAATCATTAATAGTTAGATTTATATTATTAAGATTATTTTCTGCTTTAATATTTGAAATTAAAAAAAAAATTGAAGTTAAAAAATAAAAAATTACTTTTTTACATATTCCCATATTTAGGCCCACCGCCGCCTTCTGGCGTTACCCAAGTAATATTTTGAGATGGCTCTTTAATATCACAAGTTTTACAATGAATACAGTTTTGCGAATTAATTACAAATTTTGATGAACCATTAACAATCTGAACTTCATAAACGCCCACGGGACAGTACTTTTGAGCTGGTTCATCATACTTCTGTAAAGTATAATTTGTTGGTAAATTTGGATCCTTTAATCTTAAATGAACAGGTTGATTTTCCGCATGGTTGGTTCCCGTTAAATATACAGAACTAGTCTTATCAAAAGTAATTTTATTATCTGGCTTTGGATAATCGATTTTTGGCATGTCTTTTGCATCTTTTAAAGTTTCATGATCGGCGTGTTTGTGCCTTAATGTAAAAGGTAATTTACCTCTAAATATTATTTGATCTAATCCAGTAAAAATTATTCCAAGCAATAAACCCCAGCTAAAACTAGGTTTTACATTTCTTGCGGCGTATAATTCTTCATATACCCAACTTTTATTAAATTTTTCCTCATAATTTGCTAAGTCTTTTTGTTGGTTAAGGTGCTCAAATACTGTTTCTGCTGCAATCATTCCACTTTTCATTGCTGTATGTGAACCTTTAATTTTAGGCATGTTTAAAGTTCCTGCATCACAACCGACTAATAAAGCACCAGGCATATACATTTTGGGCAAACTCTGAATACCACCTTCTATTAATGCTCTTGCTCCGAAAGAAATTCTTTTACCATTTTCAATATATTTTTTAATGGCTGGATGAGTTTTAAATCTTTGAAATTCATCAAAAGGAGATAAGTGTGGATTTTTATAATCCAAGCCGATTACATAACCTAAGAAGATTTGTTTGTTTTCAGCGTGGTACATAAAACTTCCGCCATAAGTCTGATTGTCTAACGGCCATCCAGCTGTATGCATTACAAGACCTTCTTGATGTTGCTCTTCTGTTATTTCCCAAATTTCTTTAAAACCAATTCCATACTGTTGTGGATCTTTTCCTTTATTTAGATCAAATTTTTTAATTAATTCTTTTCCTAAGTGACCTCTACAACCTTCTGCAAATATTGTTACCTTTGCATGTAGCTCCATTCCAGGTTCATAGCTATCTTTTTTTTCCCCGTTTTTATCTAATCCCATATCTTGAGTTGCTACACCTTTTACAGATCCATCATCGTTATATAAAATTTCACTTGCAGGAAAACCAGGAAAAATTTCAACCCCTAAACCTTCAGCTTGCTCTGCAAGCCATCTGCATAGATTTGCTAAACTTATAATATAATTATTATGATTTTGTTGAACTTTGGGTAATAACCAGGTTGGCCAACTAAAAGATTTTTTCTTTCCTAAAAATAAAAATTTTTCTTTAGAGACTTTAGTTTTGATTGGACTATTTAAATCTCTCCATTTAGGTAATAACTCATCTAAAGCTCTTGTTTCAAATACATTTCCAGATAAAATATGAGCACCAATTTCTGAAGCTTTTTCTAATATACAAATATTTAATTCTGAATTAAGTTGTTTAAGTTTAATCGCTGCGGATAATCCTGATGGTCCACCACCAACAATCACAACATCGTATTCCATTACCTCTCTAGACATATTGGTAATTTTTTACAGTATTTGTTATTTTTGTATAGTGTTTAATTTGTTCAATTCTTCCAAAAATTTAGGAAGCGCATCAAATAAGTCCGCCTCTAAGCCGTAATCTGCGACTGAAAAAATAGGAGCTTCGCCATCTTTATTGATTGCGACAATTACTTTACTCTCTTTCATTCCAGCTAAGTGCTGAATAGCACCTGATATTCCGACTGCTATATATAAATCAGGAACGACCACTTTACCCGTTTGACCAACTTGGTGTTCGTTAGTTATATAACCTGCATCCACTGCCGCTCGTGATGCTCCAATAGCTGCATTTAATTTATCTGCAATAGCTGTAATTAACTTAAAATTATCTCCACTTTGCATTCCCCGACCACCTGAAATTACTATTCGTGCAGTTCCAAGCTCTGGTCTGTCAGATTTTATTTCTTCTTTTTTTAAAAATTTTGTGTTTTCTGATGGGTCTGTATTTTCACCTTTTACTATTTCTGCAGATCCACCTGATGTGGGTGCAGCATCAAAAGAAGTAGGTCTTATAGTAATACATTTTTTTTTATCGGTACTTTTAACTGTTGCAAAAGCATTGCCAGCATAAATAGGTCTTAAAAAAGTATCTTCGGAAATTACTTTAATAATATCACTTACTTGTGATGTATCTAGTAATGCAGCTATTCTTGGCATTAAGTTTTTACCAAAGGTATTGGCTGAACAAATAATGTGGGAGTAATTTTCAGAGAGCTTAAGTATGACTGGGGTGTAATTTTCTGCAATATAGTTTTCATAAATATCATTATCGACATGAATAACTTTTTTTACATTAGGAACTTCAGAGATTGATTTTGCAACAGGATCTGCATTTTTACCAATAACCAAAACATGTAAATCATCATTTATTTGAGATGCTGCAGTTATAGCGTTAAATGTAAATTGCTTGACCTCTTTATTGTTGTGTTCAGCTATCAATAATACAGACATTAAATTACCTTTGCCTCATTTTTTAATTTTTGAACCAATTCTTCTACACTAGAAACTTTTATTCCAGCTTTTCTTTTTGGTGGTTCTTCAACCTTAATTTGCTCGATTCTTGATTTAATATCAACTCCCAATTCTGAAGCATCTATTTGCTCTAAGGGTTTTTTCTTTGCTTTCATTATATTTGGTAAAGACGCATATCTAGGCTCATTAAGCCTTAAATCACAGGTCACAATTGATGGTATACTTACTTCTATAGTTTCAAGACCCTCATCAACTTCTCTTGTCACTTCCAAAACTTTTTCTTTAACTTCAATTTTGGATGCGAAGGTTGCTTGTGGCCAATTTAATATTGCAGCAAGCATTTGTCCGGTTTGATTACAATCGTCATCTATAGCTTGTTTTCCCATAAAGACTAAATCTGGTTTTTCTTTTTCAACAATTTTTTGTAAAATTTTTGCAACTGCTAAAGGCTCAACAGTTCCGCTAGCTTTAACTAAAATTCCTCTATCAGCTCCTACAGCTAATGCCTTTCTAACAGTTTCTTGGGCTTTTTCTTCTCCAACAGTAACGGCAACAATTTCTTTTGCTTTGCCAGCCTCTTTTATTTTTACAGCTTCCTCAATAGCATTATCATCTGGTGGGTTCGTTGACATTTTTACATTATCCGTAACTACTCCAGTTCCGTCCTCCTTAACTCTAATTTGAACGTTGTAATCAATAACTCTTTTTACAGCTACAAGTATTTTCATTAAGCTCTTATTAAATTATTTTTTGAATCATATGGGCTATCTTCTAAAATAGTAGCCTCATACATTTTGCCTAATATATCAATTTTAAGTTTTTGTCCAACATTTGCTAAATTTGGTTTTACCATTCCTAGTGCTATCGATTTACCTAATCTAAATCCATAATCCCCTCCTGTTGCTCTTCCAACAACTGATCCATTTTCATAAATCGGATTATTACCTAAAACATCTGCGTCAGTTACATTATGAACTTCCATAGTTACTAACTTGTTATTAAATCCTTTTTCTCTCCACTTATTTAGTGCATCTAAACCAATAAAATTACCTTTATTTGGATGAACGAACCTATCCAATCCGCTCTCGTACGGTGCGTACTCAATTGACAGTTCAGTACCAACAAGTTTGTAAGATTTTTCAACTCTTAAACTATTCATTGCTCTAATACCAAAAGGCTTTAACCCTAAATCTTTTCCCGCTTCCATCAACTTATCAAATATATGATTTTGGTATTCAATTGGATGATGCAGTTCCCATCCTAGTTCACCAACAAAATTTACTCTCATTGCATTTACTGGTGCATATCCCACATCTACATTTTTTGCACTTAACCATTTGAAGTTTTCATTTGAAAAATCGTCCTTTGAAACTTTTTGCATGAGTTCTCTAGATTTTGGACCTGCTACAACTAATACCCCTGTGCTGCTAGTTAAATTTTCAAATATAACACTTCCATCTTTTGGCATCCATTTAAGTATCCAATCATGATCGAGTCTTTGGAAAGCTCCTGCTGAAACTAAATAAAAACTATTCTCAGCCTCTTTTAAAATTGTAAATTCAGAATGAACACCGCCTTTTGTATTTAAGGCATGACACAAATTTACTCTGCCACTCTTTTTTGGAAGTTTATTTGCAACCAAATTATCTAAAAACTCTTCTGCTTTTGGTCCTTTTATTCTACATTTAGCAAATGCTGTCATATCTAAAAGGCCAACATTTTCTTTTACATTTTTACATTCTTTTTTAACAGCCTCAAACCATTTTGATCTTCTAAATGACCAATCATCTTTTTGCTCCATGCCATCTGTTGCAAAAAAGTTTGGTCTTTCCCATCCAAATTTTTGACCGAATACAGCACCCAATTTTTTCATTCTATCGTAACACGGGGCTGTTCTTAATGGCCTCGCAGCTGGTCTTTCTTCATCAGGAAAATGAGTAATAAAAACATGACTGTAGGCTTCTTCATTTTTTTCTTTTAAATAAGATTTTGAACAATAGTCACCATATCTTCTAGGTTCAACGCCCAACATATCAATAGTTGGTTCTCCATCTACTATCCACTCTGCTAACTGCCAACCTGCACCTCCAGCAGCTGTGATACCAAAACTATGACCTTCATTTATCCAAAAATTTTTTAAACCCCATGCAGGACCAACGATTGGGTTTCCGTCTGGTGTATAACAGATTGCTCCGTTATAAACTTTCTTAACACCTACTTCACCAAAAGCAGGAACTCTATGAATTGCTCCTTCTATGTGTGGAGCAAGTCTATCCAAGTCCTCTTGAAATAATTCATACTCCGATTCTTTAGATGGTCCATTAACATAACACGCTGGGGCTCCATCTTCATACGGCCCTAATATAAGACCACCTGCTTCTTCTCGCATGTACCATCTGCTATCACTATCTCTAAGAACTCCCATTTCAGGAAGACCATCTTTTTTTCTTTTTTGAATTTCTGGATGAGGTTCTGTAACTATATATTGATGTTCAACTGGAATTACAGGTATATCCAAACCAACCATTTTACCAGTTTGCCTAGCAAAATTTCCTGAGCATGAGATTACATGTTCGCATTCTATTGTTCCTTTATCTGTTTCTACTACCCATCCTTCTTTAGTTTGTTTAATTCCAATGACAGTTGTATTTCTATAAATTTCAGCACCTCTGTTTCTTGCACCAGTCGCTAGTGCCTGAGTAAGATCTGCTGGCTGTATATATCCATCTTCGGGGTGTTGTATTGCACCTATAAGATCTGATGTATTACATAAAGGCCAAATTTCTTTAACTTGATCAGGAGTTAAAAATTTTACATCTACGCCTATTGTTTGAGCAACACCTGCGTATTGATGATACTCGTCCATTCTATCTTTATTATTTGCTAATCTTATATTTGAAACGACACTGAAGCCTACATTTTTACCCGTCTCCTCCTCTAATGATTTATAAAGATTTACAGCATATTTATGAAGTTGACCTACAGAGTAACTCATATTGAATAAAGGCAAAAGACCGGCTGCATGCCATGTTGAACCAGAAGTTAGTTCTTTTCTTTCAACTAAAACTACATCTGACCAACCTTTTTTTGCTAAATGATATAAAGCACTAACACCTACAACTCCTCCACCTACAACAACTACTTTAGCTTTTGATTTCATAAATCAGATTCCTACTAGATTTTCGATTTGAACGAAACAAAATTTTAATAATCGTCGTCTCCATCTCTCCAACCTTTAATATACATTAAATACGCAGCTACGGTTACACTTATTGCTCCCACAACCATACCCAAGTTTAAACCAAATTGTTTACCAAAGAAATACCAACCCAACTGGGTAGATCCTATTGTTGGTACACACAAAATAATCATTAAAATTGGAATTCTTTCATAGAAAGGTTTTTTTCTCATTTAGATTGACGATCCTAATAATAAAGGTTGAGAAACACCAGTTGTCAACCAACAGTTTTCAAGTGGCCCAGACTTATCATATTTCTGCACTATCCAATCGAATTCGTAGTATTTTTTCTTATCATCTAAAACTGTAACTTTATAGGACATAGTTTTTTCAGAAATAGATACTATATCTATTTTGTACTCTATGTGGTTAATTAACATCACATACATTTCACTTTTAAGCATTGATTTAAACTTTTCTAATGGACCAGTATATTTCTTATTGTTTGGGTGGGCAAACTCCCAAGTCTGCTCAATCCCAAAATCTTCATAAGGTTTATTGTTATTTTTTAATCCATTCAATTGAATCTCTACAACTTCTAATGGCTTAATTGTATTTTTGGGTTTTATTATTTCCGCATTAGAGACACTGTGAAATAATAAGCTCAAAAATAAATAAACTACAATTTTATTTTTTAATAAATACATTTTTTAATAAACAATATATCATGAAGCTAACAAAATTAACTTTACAATAAGGACGCAAATGAGAATAGGTTTTATAGGTTTAGGCAATGTGGGAGGTAAATTAGCTGGAAGTCTGATAAGAAATAATTTTAAACTTACTGTATTTGATTTAGATAAAGAAATAATGAATAATTTTAAATCAAAAGGTGCAAATACTTCAAAAAATCCAAAAGAATTAGCTGAAACAGTTGATGTTGTAATTACGTGTCTACCATCGCCAGATGCATGTAAGCAAGTAATGGAGTCAGATGATGGTGTAATTGCAGGATTGTCAAAAGATAAGGTTTGGCTTGAAATGAGCACTTCAGATGAAAACGATGTAAAAAGAATGGGTAAACTAGTAAATGAAAAAAAAGCAATTGCATTAGATGGCCCTGTTAGCGGCGGGTGTCATAGAGCAGCTACTGGAAATATTGCAATCTTTGTCGGTGGAGATAGGGTCGCGTTTGAAAAAATTTTACCAATACTTTCGGCAATGGGTGAAAAAATTCTTCATACAGGTGGTTTAGGTTCCGCAACAGTTTTAAAGGTTATAACTAATTATTTGGCGTCAGCTCATTTGGTTGCTTTAGGTGAAGCATGGACAGTTGCAAAAAAATCAAATTTAGATCTAGAGAAAACTTTTAAAGGAATTATGGTTTCATCTGGTAATTCATTTGTTCATGAAACCGAGAGTCAGGTTATACTTAATGGTTCTTATAATATTAATTTTACAATGGACTTGGTTTTAAAAGATACCTCGTTATTTAACAATTTAGCAAAAAAACTAAATGCATCATTGGAATTATCTCCGTTGATTGTGAAAACGTTTAAAGACGGCCTAGAAAAATACGGGCCACGAGCTTGGTCGTCAATGATTGTTAAGCGAATGGAAGATTTAAATAGTATTAATTTTCGTGCAAAAGGATTTCCAAGTGAATTAATAGATAATGAGCCTGAAAAGAAAGGTTATGAGATCTAATTTTCAAAGTCTTAAATTAATTCATAGAGGTTTAGCAAAAAAAAATTTTAAAGAAAACACACTAAATGCATTTAGATATTGTTTTAAAAAAAAATATGGAATAGAGACAGACTTACATACAACACGTGATAATGAAATCATATGTTTTCATGATTTTAGTCTAAAAAAATTTAAAAGCTCAAAACTTATTAAAAATACCAATTATAATGAAATAAAAGTAATTGCAGGCAAATTTAATGTAGATATTCCTAAACTTATTGACTTAATCAAAATATCTAAAAGAAAATTTTTAATGTTAGAAATAAAATCTAATTTTTCAAAAAAAAATCTAATTAATTTAGTAAAACTAACAAAAAAACTAAAAAAATTTTGTATAACCTCTTTTAATGAAAAAAATATTAAAAATATTTACAAAATAAATAGAAATTTAAACCTAGGAATTATTTTTTCATCAAGCACCTCTATCAAAAAAATTATTAAAAAAAGCAAATTAAAATATTTAAAAATACTGGTTTTAGAGAAAAAATTTATTAACAATAAAACAATTAACAAATTAAATAAGTCTTTATATTTTTATACTATCAAAGATAAAGAAGTAAGAGATAAACATTCAAATAAAAATCTCATTTTTGAAAATCTTTAATTTATTTAATTAAATAACTCAATCTCCCTATAATTTCATCTCGGTCAATATAGTATCCTTGTAAGTGTCTGTGGCCTGAATTTGGATCAAAAGCAGTTCTACCATGTAAAACTCTTCTATTATTAAATGAGTAAATATCGCCAGGATTTAATCTAAATCTAATAACAAATTTATCGTCATGTAATAGATTGCCAAATCTGTGGTGAGCAGAATATACTTTGTCCATCACATCTGGATGACAATCAAGAGCATCCATAGTTGCCACACTGAACCTAATGTCATTAAAATCTCCATCTTTAGTAAGACTTACTGCTGGAGCATAAAAACTTCTATGAGATTGTTGGGTATAATCTTTATCTCTAAATTTAAGTGGCACACTTACCAATGTCTCAAAAATATCTTTTTCACTCTTTCTCAAATATTCCGCCACAGCAAATCCATCTACAGCTGAAGAGTCCCCTCCATTTGCTGAATTAATCAAACAGTGCAGAAACTGATAACCAGGAGGATTTTCGAACCATGGTAAATCCATATGATTTTTTAATGCATGAGCTGTATATGCAGAATTATTAGGTTTTGGAACATTTATAACTTCAAAAGGTGTTTTAAAAAAAGTTTCTCTTGTATGACTAATTCTATTTAATACTTCAAAAGCCGATTTTTCCTTGGTGGGTGCGTTATTGACTATTGCAATCCCTTTAAAATGTAAAAGTTTTAACCATTTTACAAGTCCTTCATTTGAAGACATGATTTCATCACAGTCAATGCTAATTGATTTAATATCGTTCTGAAGAGAATTATCCCAAAGTTTATAGGGAGAAATATATTTTTGTTTATTTTTGATAGTATAACAATTTTCTCTTAACCAATTAATATCGTAATGACTTGTATGCTCTCCTTCACTCCATTCTATTTCTAATTTGCCATTAGTATTTATTGTATATTTTTTTGGATTTATATCTTTTGATACTTTTAAAATATCAAACATCCTATGTCTTGAATCTTTGTCATGGGCGGTTGGACAATTGTCTCTGAGCCACATATAATTAAATTTACTTTCCTCACCATCATCCCAAATTACTTTTAGATATGTTCCGTTTTTTTCAAGTTTTGAAATACCTGCCATGATAAAACTTATTATACTTATTTACATTTTCAATGCAATTTATAGTTGATAAAGCATTTATTATTTTAGTAATGCTTAAAATTTAAATTAGATACTTTGCAAGAAATAAACACAGCTGTTAAAACATTGTAAAAAATGAATAAAATTGAAATAAATAACGTTTATAAAATTTTTGGCCCTAATCCAAAAAAGATATTGCCAATGGTTCAAGATGGGGCATCTAAAGAAGAAGTTTTAGAAAAAACAGGACATACAGTTGGTCTGGATAATGTTTCTCTTAAAATTGATGAGGGCGAAACCTTCGTGTGCATGGGTCTATCTGGTTCTGGAAAATCTACTTTAATAAGGCATATCAATAGATTAATTGACCCAACATCAGGAGTGGTATCCGTAGAAGGCACTGATGTAATGAGTTTAGATAAAAAAAAACTAATAGATTTTAGAAGACATAAAATGAGTATGGTCTTTCAAAGATTTGGTTTATTTCCACATAAAACAGTTTTGGAAAATGTTGGATACGGACTTGAGGTTCAGGGGAGAAAACTTGAGGATAAAAATAAAGTTGCAATGGAAAAAATAGAAGCTGTAGGCTTAAGCGGATTTGAAAATCAATATCCAAATCAACTATCAGGGGGTATGCAACAAAGAGTAGGACTAGCAAGAGCACTCGCTACTGATACTGATATTTTGTTGATGGATGAAGCATTTTCAGCTCTAGATCCTTTAATTAGAAGTGATATGCAAAAACAGTTACTAGACTTGCAAGGAGAATTAAAAAAAACAATAGTTTTCATTACACACGATTTAGATGAATCTTTAAAACTGGGAGATCACATAGGTATTTTAAATGGTGGAAGATTGGTTCAAGTAGGAACACCGATTGAGATAATAATGAAACCTGCTGATGATTATGTTGCAGCCTTTGTAAAAGATGTTAATCGGGCAAAAGTAATTAAAGCAAAGATTATAATGAAATCAGTAAGTGAGTCTGATGAAATAGATAAAAACAATACAGTAAAAGTAAATGAGGACCAATTTTTAGAAGAATTCTTACCTCAGGTTGTTTGCTCTAACGCAAATTGTGAAGTTGTTGACAAAAGTGGAAATGTTAAAGGGTATTTAACCCAAAATGAATTATCTAAAGCTTTAGCCAAAGAAAACTTAAAAGAAGTAGTTAAATAAAATATTAAATTAAAGTTTGCTTATAAGATCAGGTGCAATTTTTTTTGATTTACCAAAGAATTTAAGAGATTTAATAGCCTCTAAATTAGATTTATCTCCACCAACTACTACAAAACCAATCATTCCCATGCTTTTATGTGGTGTGCACCAATAAGCGTAAATACCAGGTACTGTAAATGTATACTCTGTATCTTTGTTCATTTTCGATTTGAATTTTTCTACACCATCTGGAACCCCGCCCTTCATAAACTGAACATTGTGGCCTTTAGTTGTAGCTTTCCAAAAAACAGTATCACCAACGTTAATATTTACAATTTTTTGTGAATAGACCATGCTTTCTTTACCTTGTTTATTAAGCATTTCTATAGTGACGTCAGCTGCAATAGCCAAGTTTGGAATAAAGAATAGTGTTACTAGAATTAGTGTTTTAAGTAATGATTTCATGAGGTGTATGTAATATTAAAACTTAGGATATCAATTTAATTATTAGTGCAAGTTGCCACAGTTAATATTTTAAAATTTAATATTTAATTGTGTTTAACCAATTTTAATTTTTCTCTTGTTTCTTTAGGTGTCATTATAGATGCACCTAGGTCTTCAACAATCCTTCTGGCTTTCTCAACTAATTGAGCATTTGTTGCAAGCTTTCCTTTTGAAATATAAAGATTATCTTCAAGTCCTACTCTAGGATTTCCTCCCATTACCACAGTTTGTGCTACATAAGGCATCTCGTTTTTTGAAATTGCAAAACCTGACCATACCGCTTCTTTAGGCATTATATCTTTCATAGCCTGCATAGCTGATGTAGTAGCTGGAGCACCCCATGGAATACCTAGACACATTTGAAACATTGGAGGATCGCTTAACAATCCCTCTTCATAAAGTTGTGCTCCGAACCACATATTTCCAAGATCAAACGCCTCAATCTCAGGCTTTACTTTTATTTCTTGTAATCTCTTAGCAGCTTTCCTTAAATCTCTCGGTGTATTAACTGTGATCACAGATCCATCTCCAAAATTTAAAGTCCCACAATCTAATGTACATATTTCTGGCAGAAATTGTTCTGCATTTTCTATTCTCTCCATTACGTTTACCATGTCTGTTAATGGACCAAACTGAAGCGGACTATTCTCGCCAATATCTAAATCCCCACCCATTCCTGTAGTCAAATTTAAAACTACATCAGTGTCTGATGACCTAATTCTATCGACTACCTCTTTATATAATTCTAGTCTTCTACTGGGTGTTCCATCTTCTTCTCTAACATGCACATGAGCTATTGCGGCTCCTGCTTTTGCCGCTTCGATCGCAGATTTAGCAATTTGTTCTGGTGTCTTAGGTAAATCTGGATGCTTTTTAGCTGTATCTCCTGATCCCGTAACTGCGCATGAAATAAATACTTTATTGTTCATATTTTATTAATGATATAGTTTAATATAATTAAAATGGAAATAATAGAGTTAAAAAAGGACTTAGCAGCAACATTTAGATGGGCAGCTAGATTAAATATGAATGAAGGAGTTGCAAATCACTTTAGTGCTTGCATTCCTGGATCAACTGATGAATTTTTAGTTAATAAATCAGGTATTCATTTTAGCCAAATGAAAGTAAGCGATTTAATTTTGGTTAACAAAGAAAATATTGAGGAACTAAAAAAAAAACCCGATCTAGTAGACGCTACAGCAATAAATATTCATGGTACTATTCATCAAAAAGTACCTCATGCAAAGTGTATATTTCATGTCCACTCAAAGTATGCGACTGCACTTTCTGCTCTAAAAGACCCTGTTCTTCCCCCAATAGATCAAAATACCATGAGGTTTTATAATAGAGTCTCTATATATAATGAATATGGTGGCATGGGTTTCGAGGAAGAATCACTAAAAATGGCAGCATCTTTAGGAAATAAACAAAATTTGTTAATGGCTAATCATGGAATATTAACTACTGGTGAGACCGTTTCAGATGGGTTTGATGCTTTATATTATTTTGAAAAATCTGCTGAAACTTATTTAACAGCTTTAGCTACTGGCAAAGAATTAAATATTGCTTCGCACGAGGTAGCAGAAAAAACAGCACAAGAATGGTCAAACTATCCTTCTGATCTTGGAAGAGCACATTTAGATCAAATAAGGTTAATTTTAGATAAAGAAGAACCTGATTATCAAAATTAAATATAAATTATGAAAGATAAGAAAAAATTTTATATAAATGGAGAATGGGTTAATCCAATTAAACCAAAAGACTTTGATGTAATTAATCCATCTACTGAAGAAGTTTGTGCAATAATTTCTCTTGGCAGTCCAGAAGATACTGATCTTGCTGTAAAATCTGCAAAATCATCTTTTGAAACTTGGAAAGAAACCTCAAAACAAGAAAGAATTAAACTTTTAGAAAAATTATTAGAAATCTATAAATCTAAATGGGATGAAATGACTGATGCTATATCTACAGAGCTTGGTTGTCCAAAAGACTGGTGTTCAGCCAATCAAACTGCATCAGGTGCAGGTCATATTGAGGATTTTATAAAAAGATTAAAAGAGTTCAATTTTGAACCTGGTTTTGACAAAGGTTCTGTTAATCATATAGTCTATGAACCTATTGGAGTATGTGGTTTGATAACTCCATGGAATTGGCCAATAAATCAAATAGCACTAAAAGTTATACCGGCATTAGCAACTGGATGCACTATGGTTTTGAAACCTTCTGAGATTGCACCTTTATCTGGAATGCTATTTGCTGAAATGATTCATGAAGCTGGATTTCCTGTTGGTGTTTTTAATTTAGTAAATGGTGATGGCCCTGGTGTTGGTACAGATTTATCAGGCCATCCTGATGTTGATATGGTCTCATTTACTGGATCAACAAGAGCTGGGAAATTAATAACAAAAAATGCTGCTGATACAATTAAACGGGTATGTTTAGAACTTGGAGGGAAAGGTGGAAATATTGTATTTGCGGACGCTTATCCTGATGCAGTTAGAGATGGGATAAGAAATATTATGAGTAACTCTGGACAATCATGCGATGCACCAACAAGAATGTTGGTAGAAAAATCCATCTACAAAAGAGCAGTAGAAGAAGCTGCTGATGAAGCAAATAAAATTAAGGTTGACCTAGCCTCAAAAGCTGGTGAACATATAGGTCCTGTCATATCTAAAACTCAATACGATAAAATTCAAAGTTTAATCAAAAGCGGAATTGAAGAAGGCGCAACATTGGTAGCAGGTGGACCTGAAAAACCTCAAGATTTAAAAAACGGGTATTTTATTAAACCTACTGTGTTTACAGATGTAAATAATGATATGAGGATTGCTAAAGAAGAAATTTTTGGGCCAGTTTTATCCATAATTCCGTTTGAGAGTGAAGAAGATGCAATAAAAATCACAAATGATACTGAATATGGCCTCGGGAATTATTTACAAACTGAAGATAAAGAAAAAGCAAAAAGAGTTTCAAAGAAATTAAGATCTGGAATTGTATACGTAAATCATAAACCAGCAGACTCTGGCACGCCATTTGGTGGTTATAGACAGTCTGGAAATGGGCGTGAGGGTGGCACGTGGGGTTTGCATGAATATTTGGAGGTTAAAACCATTACTGAATGGAAAAACTAAAATGATTGGTTACGTAATGGTCGGTACAAATAATCTAGAAAAAGCGATTACTTTTTACGATGAAGTTTTACAAGTTATAA
This sequence comes from uncultured Pelagibacteraceae bacterium, assembly GCA_902610655.1. GTDB lineage: Bacteria > Pseudomonadota > Alphaproteobacteria > Pelagibacterales > Pelagibacteraceae > Pelagibacter. Next base: position 7,444 of record CACLWL010000009.1, on the reverse strand, counting down.
ACTTAAGAAGAAAAGATACTGATGAATTTTGTGCTGGATATACACAAAATGATAGCGATGGAACCATAGAATTCTATGTTACAAAACCAGCTAATGGTAAAACAGCTACGTTTGGAAATGGCACTCAAGTATCTTTTAATGTTTCTTCAAGAGCGATAGTTGATAAGTTTCATGAAATAGGGTTAAAAGCAGGCGGTAGTAGTGAAGGAAGTGGCGGAGAAAGACCAGAAGGTTCTGGTGTATATTACTCCTATGTTCGTGATTTGGATGGAAATAAGATCTGCGCTTTTACAAATAATAAATAAATTAAATGTCATATTCATCAATTGAAAAACGACTAGCTAATGGCAAAACTATTATTCTCGATGGTGGTATAGGAGGGGAGTTACAAAAAATTGGAGCAAAAATGGATGAGGGATTATGGTGTGGAAGATGTTCTATAGATAGTCCTGATGAACTTTTAAAAGTACATCATAATTATATTGAAGCGGGTGCTGATGTAATTACTGCTAATACTTATGCTTCAACTCCTATATCAATGAAAAAATATGGTTATGAAGACTTGATAGAGGAATGTAATATTAAAAGTATCAAAATTGCCAAACAAGCTGTGGCAGGAAAAGATGTTTCAGTTGCTGGATCAGTTTCCACTTATGGTTATTTTATGAAAGATGGTATAAAAAAAATGAAACCAAGTTTTGACCAACACTTAAGTATTCTATCTAATGCAGGTGTAGATCTTGTAATTCTTGAAGCTATGTCGTCACAAGCTGATATTGTTGAGGTTTTAGCAGAATGTTCAAGTAATTTAAAATTACCAACATGGTTATCAGTATCTTGTGTATTTGATAAAGATAAAAATATTCATCTAGGGTATGACGATGATGTTTCTCATACAGATCCTCAAGTTTATGAAAAACTCGATGAGTCATTACAAAGATTTAAAAAATTTCACTCTGGACCAATACTTGTTGCTCACTCGAACATGAGTGTGACTGAAGAAGCAGTTAAAATATTAAAAACTAACTATAACAATACCATTGGTGCTTATCCAAACAGAGGTCATTTTATAAAACCCGAATGGAAGTTTACAGATGATATCAAGCCAAGTGATTATCTCGAAAGTGCAAAAAAATGGATTGCTAGTGGGGCTCAAATTATTGGTGGTTGCTGTGGTATTGGTGTTGAGGAGATAAAAGCAATATCAATTCTAAAAAATTAATATAAAATGAAAATATGAGGACATTTATTGGGGGAATTGGTTGCTTTTGGGATGAAACTAAATACGAAGGTATTGAAGGAGTAATATCTACTGAGTGTGGCTATTGTGGAGGAGACGATCCCAACATAACTTATAAAGCAGTATGCGGTGGAGATACTGGTCATATAGAAGTTGTTAAAGTCGAGTATGATGAAAAAGTTAAATCGTATGAAGATATGGTGAGACTTTTTTTTGAATTACACGACTCTACTCAAGTAAATAGACAAGGAACATATGTTGGAATTCAATATCGATCTGAAATTTTTTATAATAATGACGAAGAAAAAAAAATTGCAGAAAAAGTGTTAAATGAAATGAATAATAAGCTTGGGGGTAAGGTTTCTACTAAAGTTTCAAAAGAGAAAAATTATTGTAAGGCTGAAGGTTATCACCAAAAATATGAAAAAAAGAAATCCTTAAAATTTGATTAAAAATTAAATTCTCATTTGACTAAAGTAATATCATATAAAAATCCTGAATTAACAACAGTCAAAGATAATAAAGCTGTTTGGAATCTACCTAAAACCAGAAGATATGGTTATAGAAATCTTCACAAAATAAATAGATATGGTTTATTTTTAAGATCAGATTTGGTTTTAAAATTAAAAAAAAAATACAAAGATACTATTTATAAAAAGCCACTCGTAAAAAAAATGACTAAACACAAGTCTTTTTGCTCTTTAATAGTTGGAAATAAACAAAATATTTATTTTGAAAAATACGCTAAAGATTTTACAGAAAATCAACCTCAAACGATAATGTCTATAACAAAAATGTTTGTTAATCTTTTCGTGGGCGAATTATTAAACAATAAGTCTATAAATCTTGATAAAAAAGTGTCTTACTATCTTCCAAAAATCGGAAGTGGCTATGCCAATGCTAAAGTCAAAGATGTATTAAATATGAATGTAATAAATGCTTACACAGAAGATTATACCAAAGCATACTCCTCATCTTTTTTACATGAGCCGGTTGGTGGATGGAGACTGCCGAAAAACGGTGAAAAATATTTAAGCCAGGAAGATTATCTAAATACTATTAAATCAAAAAAAAATAGAAATTTAATAAACAAAAGTAATTTAGCTTTTTATAAATCTGCAAATACCGATGTTGTAGGATTAATAGTTGAGAAGATCAGTGGTAAACCGTTAAGACATTGGATGTTAAGAGCAGTTGAAGCAGCTGGCTTTGAAGAAGGAATTTATATTGCGTCCGATAGATACGGTATGCCTTGGATGTCAGGTGGAGGGTGTTTAATAACAAGAGACTTTTTAAGAATGGGGCTTTTATTTGCAAGAAAAGGTAAAGGTGTTGGAAATAGAAAGATTGGCTCAGCTTCTTTTTTAGATCAAACTGTTAAAAATGTTGGTCCAAAATATATGAATCTATCAGAGAATAAATATTTATATTATTCAAACTCAACCATGGTTTCTGGAAATATGATTGGTCATTCTGGATATGGTGGTCAATTTTTAGCTGTAAATTTAAAAACTGGAAACGTTGCTGCATTTTTTTCTGTTTTGGAAACTAAATCAGCAACAAAAGAAAGTTATAAAGTAGATATGATAAATATGTTGATTGATATAGTGAATACTAAATATTAAGCAGTAACTTTTTCTTCCTCTTTAGGAGCAAGAACCACTGCTAAAATTCCACCTAAAATAATCATTGAACTTCCAACTATTTCTCTCCATCCAAAAGGCTCATCGGTTAATATACTGGAGCTCACAACTCCAACAACTATTTCTGTTAAAAAAAGAATTGAGCATAGTCCAGCACCTAGTTTGCTTGGTGCCCAAAGAATAACAATTCCTGTAGGAATGAAATAAAATAATGACAAAACAATTAAAAACATAGCCATTGGAATAAAAGACTCGATCGGTGGTGTCTCACCCAAATAATCAACTAATAAAAAACCAGCCACAATGTTAAATAATGTTCCATAGAAGAAAAATGAAAATATAATTGGGAATACTCCATCTGTCTTTACAATTTCAAGTCTTATCATTCCTCCTGCAAAAATTGCACCTCCAATTAGTGCTATCCAATCTCCCGCATTTTGAGGTAAAGGTATAATCGCATCTTTGCTAAACACTATCCATAATCCAGCGAGAGCTAATGTAAGTGTAACAGCTCTTTCCCAGCCTGGTTTTCTTTTTAAAAATAAAATTTCAAAGATAGTAGTCCAGATAGGCGTCATATAAAAAAGTATTAAAGCTCTTATGACATCTGTTAATAAAAAACTGAGTGCATAACAAATAAAACCACCACCAACCAATAATCCTGTTAATGGAAGCTCGAAGCCACTTCCTTTTTTTTTATAAACTCTCCAGAGAGCAATTGGTAGTAACAATAACACTCCGATTACCATCTGGGCAATTGTTCCCCATCCACCAGTTAATCCTCCAGCCTCTAATGTACGCTGTGGAAGCCAATAAATTCCCCAAGCTCCTGCAGAGATAGCTAAAGCAAGAGCAATTTTAAAATGGTGAGGATGTCTTTGCATTAATTATTTTATTTCTGGTTTTATTTTTGAATAATTGAACATTTGTTCGTATTTTTTAGCAAATGCAAGTACTTTTAAATCATCATTCATTTTTCCAATTATCTGCATACCCATTGGCAGTTTATTTTTATTAAAACCAACTGGAACTGTTATAGTGGGTAATTCTAAAAGACTTGATAATATAAAAACTTCAATCCATCGATGATAAGTATCTAAATTAAAATCATTTATTTTTTCTGGGTAATTTAATTCTTTTTTAAATGGAAATACTTGTGCAGATGGCAAAGCTAAAAAATCGTAATCTTTAAAGATCTGTTCTATATCATACATGCACCTCTTTCTTTTTTCAATCGCAATATTGATGTCATTTTCCCTAATATTTTTCCCTCTTTTGTACTCCCAAATTGCCTGATATGTCATTTCATCGATATCTTTTATATTCATGCTTCCAATATCCATAAATATACTTCTTGATCTGAATGTTAACCACGAGTCCCATAATTCATCAGTATTAATATTTGGTTTCAAAAAATCTATTTTTATATTTTGCTTATTTAACTCACCTAATTTTTTTTCACAAATTTCTAAAATTTCATTTTCAAATTTATAATTACCATTAATATCGGATAACCATCCTATTTTAATATTTTTAATTTCTGAATCTTTTATTTCAAAGTTTTGAAAGTTAGATTTTAATTCTAAAGAGTATGGATCCAAATTGTGTTTTCCAGTTACACTATCTAAAATAATTGTCATATCGTCTGGTGTTCTAGATAAAAAACCAGGAGTAGTTAAAATAGGAATATTTTTTTGATTATCTGATCTAGCAGAGGCAATAACTCCTGGGGTTGGTCTAAAACCATATATATTAGAATATGCAGCAGGATTCCTACATGAACCCATTTGATCTGTACCATCTGCAAAGGGAATTAATTGAGCGGCAACTGCTGAGCTTGCCCCTCCGCTTGAACCACCAGCAGACTTACTTAAATCATAAACATTCGAGGTTGGACCAAATAGTCTATTAATTGTATGTCCTCCTACCCCAAGTTCAGCTGTATTAGTTTTTCCAATTATGATCGCACCGTTTTCAATTAGTTTATCTACAAAAAAAGAATTTTTATTTGGAAAATAATCTTTGTAACCTTTAAAACCGTATGTTGTTTGAATTCCAGCGATATCACTTAAATCTTTAATTGCTAACGGTAATCCAAACAAAGATTTATTTTTATCCTTTTGATTATCTTTTTTTTTAGCTTCTTCTAAAATTTTTTCAGTCTCTTTTAAAAGAATAATTGCATTTAATTTTGGATTATATTTTTTAATCCTTGCAATATAAAATTCTACAACTTCTTTTACTGATATTTGTTTTGACTGAATTAATTTAATAATTTCAGATACATTTTTATTTTCTAGCATCTGCCCTAACGAGCTTTTTTAATACTTTTTAAAGTTAGTTGTTCAACCTCTTCTAAAGTTGCTTTTTTAGGGTTTTGACCATATGCTTGGTCGAGCATAGATTTTTTGGCAATTCTTTTGTATGAGTCCTCAGGTACACCAATTTCATTTAATCCTCTTGGTATGTTGAGTTCATCTAACATTTTATTTAAATTTTCTTTAAAACCATTTACAGAATGATCATCAAATTGCATCGCTTCTGACATTCGTTGAACTTTTTCCTCTAACCCAGGTAAATTATATTCCATTACTGTTGGTAGAATTATTGCATTTGTAAGTCCATGGTGAGTATTATATTCTGCACCTACCATATGAGATATTGCATGAACAAGTCCTAACCCTTTCAAAAACGCTATCCCTCCTAAGTAAGATCCTATAATCATTCCACCTCTAGCTACTAAATTGTCTGGTTCATTTACAGCTAACTTCAATGATTTTGAAATAAGATTTAAGCTTTCCAATGCAGAACCATCACAAAGTGGATGAAACATCGGTACACTATAACCTTCAATCGCATGAATCATCGCATCGACACCAGTCCAAGCTGTTAAGTTTGCCGGTAACTTTAAAGTTAATTCTGGATCAACTAATGCTAAACAAGGTCTAGCGTCTGGATGCCATAAACAAAATTTCATTCCTTTTTTGGTATCAGTAACCATTGCAGTTATTTCTGTTTCAGCGCCCGTTCCAGAAGTAGTTGGTATAGTTATTAGTTTTGGAAAAGGATTCTTTCCTTTAAGGTCTCTTGGAACTTTATCTAAAAATTCAAAATCCCATAAAGGAATCCCACTGTTAACTGTTAAGGATATTGCCTTGCCCCCATCCATAGCACTGCCTCCTCCAATAGCAATTATACCATCATGGCTTCCGTCTCTAAATTTTTTACATCCACCCTCTATTTCATCATCTCTAGGATTGGGTGATATGTTGGAATAAATATTTGATTTTATTTTAGAATCTAAAAGTAAATTTTGTAGATCACTTATAAAGGGTAAATTTATACTTCCACTATCTGTTACAATTAAAACGTTTTGAATATTGAAATTTTTACAAAAATTCCCAATTTCTTTAAATCTTCCTGGTCCATATGCAGTAAATGTTGGAAAGGTCCAATCCTGAGCCCCTAATAAATCAGTTTTGTTAAGTTTAAAATTTTGCATATTTATTTAAAAATTTATACTAATTTACAAAAATAAATGAAAATCGCAAAAGAAAAAGCAGATTTTAAAAAAACTATATTAGCAATTGTTACAATGCTTTTAGGAGTGGTTTGTGTAGATCTATACTTAGTTATAATTAGATTAATAGGTAGTGACTATTCTGTGCTTAAATTAGCTGTATTTAGAAATTTTTTTGCAATTATACCCTTGCTTGTTTTGCTGTTGATTTCTAAAGAATACAGCACACTTTTTAAAAATATAAATAAGAAATTTTTATCTCTTTGTTGCTTTAGAGGTTTATGCTTTTTAGCGATGAATATATTTATTTTTATCTCTGTAATTAATGTTGAATTTGCAACCGCTATGACATTAACGTTTTCTTCACCATTTTTTATTGTAATACTCTCAATAATTTTTCTCCAAGATAAAGTTGGTATTTACAGATGGTCAGCAATTATAATTGGATTTATTGGAGTAGTATTAATCTTAAGACCCACAAGTGAAATATTTAATTTTTTTTCAATCTTTTCAATATTAACAGCTTTTGCATGGGGTGTTACAGTAATGATATTAAAATTCATTCCACCAAATTTTTCAACATCAAAAATACAGTTTTATACTTTAATCTTTAATGTAATTGGTGCATTGACGTTATTTATTATTTTATCAAATGATTTTACTGTTAATTCGATGAAGGATTTAATGTTAATGGTTTTAACTGGAATACTAGGGGGTACCGCTGCAATATTATTTGTATATGCTTATAGACTAATCTCATTAAGCAAGCTTGCCTCTTTTGAATATTTTGGAATCCCCTCCTCTTTTTTATTAGGATGGATTTTTTTTAACGAAGCACCTTGGTCTCAGCTTTTTCCAGGAGTATTATTAATTGTATTTGCAGGTTTTATAATTATATGGAGAGATGCACAAAAAAATAAACCTGTAAAGGGAAGTAAAAAATTTTATTAATTAAGATTTAGATTTCATTGATTTCATAACGATTGATCTGTCAATTTCACCTAACAAGTTTCCAGTTTCGTTACATATTACGGGATAACT
>CACLWL010000008.1 GCA_902610655.1 uncultured Pelagibacteraceae bacterium | reverse complement strand
AATTATGATTATAATAGAGAAAAAATAATTAAATCACTTATTAGTTTGCAATATAAAAGAAATGATCAAAATTTTCACAGAGGAACTTTTAGAGCTAGAGGAGAGTATTTGGAAGTATTTCCTTCTCATCTTGAAGACAGAGCTTGGAGATTAAGTTTATTCGGTGATAAATTAGAAAAAATTGAAGAGTTCGATCCTTTAACTGGTGATCAAGTAAGAGAACTTAGTCTAATAAAAATTTATGCAAACAGCCATTACATTACTCCAAAACCCACAGTAGAACAGGCAATTATAAATATAAGAAAAGAATTAGAAATCACTCTCAAAAAACACAAAGAGGAAAATAAACTATTAGAAGCTCAAAGATTAGAGGAAAGAACTAAATTTGACTTAGAAATGATTGAAGCAACAGGTACTTGTGCGGGTATTGAAAATTATTCAAGATTTCTCTCTGGAAGAAAACCAGGGGATCCACCGCCTACACTTTTTGAATACTTCCCTGATAACACTTTAGTATTTGTTGACGAATCACACGTAACGGTTCCTCAACTAAATGGAATGTTTAAAGGAGATAGATCTAGAAAAAGTACTCTTGCAGAATATGGCTTCAGATTACCATCATGCATGGATAACAGACCTCTTAAGTTTGAAGAATGGGACCTTATGAGAACTCAAACAGTATTTGTTTCTGCAACACCTGGTCCATGGGAACTTGGGCAAACCAAAGGGAAATTTGTTGATCAAGTAATTAGACCCACTGGTCTTATTGATCCTGAGGTAGAAATAAGACCTGCAAAAAATCAGGTAGATGATTTAATGCACCAGTGTAAAAATGTTATTGAAAAAAATCATCGTGTTCTTGTTACGACTTTAACAAAAAAAATGGCAGAAGATCTAACAGAATATTTACATGAGAATGGAATTAAAGTTAGATATCTACATTCTGATATAGACACACTAGAGAGAATAGAAATTATGAGAGACCTAAGAATGGGTGTGTTTGATGTGTTGGTTGGAATTAATCTTTTAAGAGAAGGTCTAGATATACCTGAGTGTGCTTTAGTGGGTATTCTTGATGCAGATAAAGAGGGTTTTTTAAGATCAGAGACATCTTTAATACAAACGATTGGAAGAGCAGCTAGAAATGTTGAGGGTAAAGTAATTCTTTACGCTGATAAAGAGACAAAAAGTATTAAAAAAGCAATTAAAGAAACTGATAGACGGAGAAAAATTCAACTAGATTATAATAAAAAAAATAAGATAGATGCAAAATCCGTCAAAAAAGAAATAAGTGATATTTTAGAAAGCGTATATGAGAAAGATTATGTAAAAATTAGCGAAGGCTCAAATATAGGTGGAAACTTAAAAAAACACCTTAAAGGCCTCAACAAAAAGATGAAAGAAGCTGCTTCAAATTTAGAATTTGAAGAAGCTGCAAAAATAAGAGATGAAATTAGAAAGCTAGAAACTACAGAGCTAGAAATTACTTTAAATCCAAAAATTAGACAGTACGATGTAAAAAATAAACTCTATCCAAAAGGACGTTCTACAATGGGAATGCCAGGTACAAAAGTAACAAAAAAAAGAGATAAAAAATGGAAGCACAAAAGATAATTATAACAGGTGGGGCAACCAGAATTGGTGCAGCAATTGCTGAAAAATTATCTGGTCCAAATAAAGAAATTATAATTCATTTTAATAAATCAAAATCAAAAGCTGAAAGTTTAAAAAAGAAATTATCAAAAAATGGAACAATAGTTTATTTGATTAAAGGTGATCTTAGCGTTGAAAAAGATGTAAACAAAATCGTTAAATTTTCAAAATCAAAGTTAAAATATTTTGACTGTTTAATTAATAACGCCTCATTATTTGAAAATGATAAACTTGAAAATTTTACGACAGACAGTTGGGGTAAACATTTGAGAACAAATTTAAGAACACCAGCTCTTTTATCTAAAGAATTTTCAAAAAATATAAAAGGAAAAAATAATAATATTATTAATATTATTGATCAAAGAGTTTTTAAATTAACCCCGTATTTTTTTTCATACACAATAAGTAAAACTGGGCTTTATACCTTAACTAAAACTAGTGCAATGAGCCTTGCTCCAAATGTAAGGGTTAATGGTATAGCGCCTGGTCCAACATTAAAGAATAAAAGACAATCAGAAAAACATTTTAAAAAACAATACATGGCAACACCTTTAAAAAGACAAGTTAATGTCGAAGAAATCTGCGATGCTGTTGACTTTTTTATTAAAAATAGATCTATTACTGGCCAAGTACTATCAATAGATAGTGGTCAAAGTTTAAACTGGCAAACACCTGACATTATGGGGGGCAAAGAGTGAAAAAAATATTATTAATAATTGTTACATTAATACTTACTACAAATGTTTATGCGAATTCAAAAGAAACTATAAAAAAAGATGGTTTTGTAATACCTACAAATAAGTGGAAAGATAAAATTAAAATCGATGAAAATTTTGAAGTAAATAACCCTAAAGATAAAATAATAGTAATATACAATCATGGTTCTGACGTAAATGATGTTAAATCAAAAAATTGTTTCTGGAGATCTGAGCTTAGAAATTGGGCCCAGTTTGCTGGTGATAAAATAAATGATAAAGAAATTATGGTTTACATACACTGCCAAGGTCAACTAGAGGGTGATTTAGGTGCTAAGTTAGGAAAAGCAGGAATGTGGATGAAAAAATGGGAAGGACCTTATCCAGGAACTTCAAAAATGGATCGAAGAGTTGAGGGTAATTTAGAAGTTATTAAAAAATTTGTTAACATGGGAGTACCAAAGAAACAAATTTTTATGTCAGGTCACTCTTGTGGAGGATGGGCAACACTAAGATTAACAGCAAAGTATATAAATGAATTAGGTGGAGGGATATCATTAATGCCTGCATGTTTTTGGAATTTATCAAAAAAATATAAAGTGAAAAAAGTTGGCTATGAAAAAGCTATGGAAAAATTTCATAAAAAATATCCTGGTATGGCTCAATGGAGACAAGATCAAATTGACATAATTAAAAAGGGAAATGCACCAGTTTTAATTTTTACGCATCCAATGGACCACTACGAGGGATTAACATCTGATTGGATGGACACTGTTCCTAACTTTAAGAGAGTAGTAATTTCTGAAACGAAAAAAATTAACGGAAAAAAATGTAAAATAGCTGGTTCAAATTGGGAAGAGGCAGTAAAAAATTTTCATAGCATAGATTATGCAGATTGTTTTATGTATTATCACCCACTAATCAAAGAATATATAGCCTCAAGAATAAAATAAATGAAAAAAAATAATTTAAAGGTTGTAAAGATTGATAAAAATAAAACTTTATTTAATTACGAGAAAAAAGTCTTAATTAAAGAATTGATCTTAAGTTTGACTTTAGGTTATTATGATTTTGAGAAAGAAAAACCTCAAAAAGTTAAATTTAGCTTAGAAGCAAACTATAAAGATAAAAAGCCTACGAACGACAAAGATTTAAAATCAATAGTTAACTATGACAGATTGGTAAAATTAATAAAAAAATTGACTAAAAATAAACATTATAATTTTTTGGAAACTCTTGCGGAAGATGTATTTGATGAAATGTTTAAAGATAAAAGAATCGATAAAATTTCACTTCAGATTGAAAAACTTGAAATAATTAAAGATTGCTCATCAGTAGGCATCCAAATCTCAAAAAAAAGAAGTCATGAAGAACGTTGAAATTGGAAAAAACGTTATAAAAAAAGAACTACCTGTTATTCCAAAACTTCCTGGAATTTATAGAATGTTGAACGAAAAAAATGAGATTCTATATATTGGTAAGGCTAAAAATATTCCCAATAGATTAAAATCTTACGTATCTGAAAAAAACCACATAATTAGAACTGAGAGGATGTTATCTCAGACTAGGAAAATTGAAATAACTACTACTTCAAATGAGAGTGAAGCTCTACTTCTAGAAGCTAACTTAATTAAAAAACATAAACCAAAATTTAATATTCTTCTTAGGGATGATAAGTCATTCCCTTTTATTTATATTGGAAATAAAGATAAGTGGCCACAAATTACAAAACATAGAGGTAAAAAAAATAAAGATGGTTTTTATTTTGGACCTTTTGCTTCAGCTGGATCAGCAAACTGGACTATTAAAATGATACAAAAAATATTTCAACTCAGAGTATGTGATGATACAGTTTTTAAAAAAAGAGAAAGACCTTGCATTTTGTATCAGATTAAAAGGTGCTCAGGACCTTGTGTTGGCTATATTGAAAAATCTGAATATTCAAAAACAGTAAATAATGCAATTGAGTTTGTTTCAGGAAAATCTAGGAAAATTCAAAAAAATCTTTCTGACCAAATGGAAAAAGCAAGTGAAAATTTAGATTTTGAAAAAGCAGTAATATTAAGAGATAGGATTAAGTCATTAAATATAATTCAGTCATCACAAAGAGTAAATGAAGCAAATCTAATTGAGGCAGATGTCATTGCGGGTTTTAAAGAGTCTGGAAAAACATGTGTTCAAGTGTTTTTTTATAGATCAAAACAAAATTGGGGTAATCAAGCATTTTTCCCAAAGCATGATCCAGATGATAAATTAGAAGATATTATTAATTCATTTATTGCACAGTTTTATGAGAATAAAAGTGTACCTCAGACATTAATTTTAAGTCACCAAATTAGAGAAAAGGAATTATTAGAGAAAACTTTTTCAAAAAAAGAAAATAAAAATGTTTCAATTTCTATTGCAAAGAAAGGTACAAAATTGAAAATTATAGAATTGGCAATCAAAAATGCTAAGGATAGTTTAAATCGTAAAATTTACGAAAGTCAGAACAACAAAAACTTTTTTGAAGAAATTACACAAAAATTTAATTTACATTCAAATATAAGTCTTATTGAAGTTTACGATAATAGCCATATGCAAGGAACGAATAGCGTCGGAGCTTTAATTACTTATGGAGAAGAGGGTTTTGTAAAAAAAAGATATAGAAAATTTAATATTAAAGTTCAAAAAAATGAGCAAGATGATTATGGAATGATTAAAGAGGTTTTGACCAGAAGATTTAAAAGAGCAATGCAAGAAAAAGATAATTACTTATCATTCCCCGATTTAGTTTTAATAGATGGGGGGAAAGGTCAGTATTCTAGCGCTAGAGAGACATTAAATGAATTAGGATTATACGATATTCCAGTTATTGCGATAGCTAAAGGTAAATTTAGAAACAGTGGAAATGAAACTTTTTTTCATAATGGGAAAGAATTTAAATTTGAAAAAAATGAGCCAACTTTATTCTTTTTACAGAGAATAAGAGATGAAGCACACAGATTTGCAGTTAGCGCACATAGAACTAGAAGAAAAAAAGGACTAAGCAAGTCTCTTCTAGATCAAATTGAAGGTATTGGATCAATAAGAAAAAGGTCACTTTTGAACCATTTCGGCTCTGCTAGAGCTGTGGAATCAGCAAGTTTAGATGAGATAAAATCGGTAGATGGAGTAGAAGAAAAAGTTGCAAAGAAAATATATAATTTTTTCCACGAATGAAAATTAAAATACCAAACTATTTAACTATCGGGAGAATAATCATTGTTCCAATTTTTGTTTTTACATTTTATTTGCCTGGTTTTTACGGCGATTTACTGCCATTCGCTTTATTTATAATTGCATCATTTACAGATTTTTTAGATGGGTTATTGGCGAGAATGTTTAAAGAAGAATCTAAACTTGGAGAATTACTAGACCCGATAGCAGATAAAATAATTGTTGCTACTGCTTTAATATTATTAGTAATGAATGAAACAATTAAGAATTATGAAGTTATTGCAGCAATAATTATTTTAACAAGAGAAATATTAATTTCTGGGTTAAGAGAATTTTTAGCAAAGGGAAAAGTTAAAATACCTGTATCAACTTTAGCTAAATATAAAACATTTTTACAAATGTTTTCTATTTCATTATTGTTAACTGGTGAAACTGGTAATAAAATTATTAACTTTCAAGACTATAATGCTCAAACAATTGGTATAATTTTATTATGGTTATCAGCTTTTTTAACTTTGTATACTGGTTATGAATATCTAAGAAAGGGTATCGATCATGCGATATCAGAGGATAGTAAAGATTAAGCTGCTCTTTTTTTTCTTACAAGATTATCATAACTAGAAGATAAATCTAAAATGCTTTCACAAACTTTATAATCGTATTTATCTATTTTTGAGACAGGGGTAACTTCTGCTGCAGTTCCAGTAAGAAAACAACCAGTAAAATTGGGTAATTCACTTGGTGAAATTTTTCTCTCATGAACTTTCATATTTTTTGATCTTGCAATTTCGATAACGGTTCTTCTTGTTATTCCATCTAAAAATGAATCTGGAATTGGTGTGTGAAATTCATTATTACTATCTTTGAAAAAAATATTAGCTCCTGTGGCCTCAGCAATATTTCCCTCATGATCTAACATTAACGAGTCTGTGAAACCATTTCTCTCTGCTTCGTGCTTCGATAATGTGTTTATCATGTATAGGCCTGAAGCTTTACTGTCCCAAGGTATCGTATCTGGTCCAGGTTTCTTCCATTTTGAAATATTTAGTTTTATACCTTTATTTTTTAGCTTAGGGTCGAAGTAAGTTCCCCATTCCCAGGCTGCAATTGCGATATGTATTTTTGTTTGTTGTGCTGAGATCGCCATCATTTCACTTCCTCTCCAGGCAAAAGGTCTTATATAACCATTTTGAACATTTTGAGCTGCAACTGTTTTTTTTGTTGCTAAATTAATTTCATTTTCGTCGTATGGAATCTCCATTCCTAATCTCTTAGCAGAATGAAAAAATCTCTCTGTATGCTCCTCTAGCTTAAATATTTCTCCATCGTACACTCTCAATCCTTCAAATACGCAACTTGCGTAATGCAGACCATGGCTTAAAACATGGAGTTTTACATTTTGCCAATCAACAAGCTCATTATTGTACCAAATTTTTCCGTCTCTTTTATCAAAAGGTATCATTAGATTTTATTTTCCAAAAAAATATCTTTGTATATATAATATGTCAATATAACTTACCAATATGAAAGATCTTTTGTACTTAAAAGACGAACAATTAAAAGAGTTTATTGAAAAACTATTCATTAGTTATAGAGAGTCCTTTGGAGATGCCAAAAAAACACTAGAAAAGCATTCCTTGGGGATTGCTCATCATAAAGTTATACATATCATCTCTATTCATCATGGCATTACGATAACAAATCTTTTAAAGAAACTGAAAGTAACAAAACAAAGTTTAAATAGAATTCTTAATGATTTAGTTAAATTTAATATTATATTCTTTAAAAAAGATGAAAGGGACTCCCGAATGAAACATGTACACCTTACAAAAAAAGGAGAAGATGTTTTCAAAGAGATTTTTTCTTCTCAAAAAAAAAGAATTTATAACGCGCTTATAAAATCATCTTCCTTAGAAGTAAATAATTTTAAAAGTGTTTTAAAAAAAATCATTAATGAATAATTTTGATGCCCATATACTAGTGGTTGACGATGACGATGGAATTAGAGACTTAGTTAAAAAATATTTAAATGAAAATAATTTTTTAATTACTACAGCTCAAAGTGCCGAGGATGCAGGTGAGAAAGTTAAAATAATTAAATTTGATTTAATAATTTTAGATATCATGATGCCAGGACAAACTGGCTTAGAATTTTTATCAGAAAATAAAAAAAAAATTAATACCCCAGTAATTTTACTTACAGCCAAAGGTGAGTCAAAAGAAAGGATAGAGGGTTTAGAAGTTGGAGCTGATGACTATTTACCAAAACCATTTGAACCAAAGGAGTTAATATTAAGAATTAGAAATATTTTAAGTAAAACCAAAAAATATGACACTAAAAGAGTAATTAAATTTGACAATATTAAAATTGATTTAAATAAATTGATAATACATAAAAACAACGAGGAATTTAAAATAAACAATACCGAAAAAATAATTTTAGAAAAAATGATTAACTCTCCTGGGGAATCATTTGCAAGAGATTATATTGGAAATTTAATAGATATTGATAAAGAAAGATCTATTGATGTTATAATCACCCGATTGAGAAAAAAAATTGAAATAGATCCAAAAAATCCAAAATATCTTCAAACAATAAGGGGTACGGGCTATGTCCTTTGGATTGAATAAATTTTTTAAAAACATCTTACCAAAACAATTATTTTATAGAGCCTTATTAATAGTTGCAGCACCGATTATAATTCTTCAAATCACTATAACTATTGTTTTCTTTGACAGTTTATGGATTAAAACAAACAAAGGAATGACAAGAGCTTTGATTGGTGAAATTAAATTTTTTATCGAAGCTTATGATAATGAACAATATAACAAGGACTCGCTGACAAAGCTTTTTTCTGACACACAAAATATAAAAGCAATTTATATTCCATACAAAATGATGCCAAAAGATGATTTAGAAAGATGGTTTAGTCCAATGGACAGAACCTTGCGAAGAGAACTTAAATCTAAATTTACTAATTACTGGTTTGATACAACTACTTTCAAAGAAAATATAGATTTAAAAATAAAATATTTAAACGGGTATTTTGAATTTAAAATTCCAAAAAATAGAGTTGCAAATTCTTCTGCTAGAGTTTTTGCTATGTGGATTACTTTGCCAGCATTTTTACTAATTGCGATTGCACTCGTATTTCTTAAAAATCAAACAAGACCTATTATAAATTTAGCAAAAGCATCAGAAAAATTTGGTAGAGGTGAAGATGTTGGAGAATATAGACCTTCAGGTGCTTTAGAAATTAGACAAGCAGGGTATGAGTTCGAAAGAATGAGAAAAAGAATAATTCGTCAACTTAATCAAAGATCAGAAATGCTTTCCGGCATTAGTCATGATTTAAGGACACCACTAACAAGAATAAAACTTCAATTAGCTTTTATAAAAGATAAAGAATTATCAAACAAATTATCTGAAGATGTGATTGAAATGGAGAAAATGTTAAGTGAATATCTGCAATTTTCCAAAAATAAATCAAGTGAAAAAGGTGAAAAATTTGATTTATCAAAACTTTTGATTAACACAATTAAAAAATATTGTAATAAAAATATATCAAGCGAGATAACACCAAATATTTTATTTCATGGAAAACAAAACCTAATTACCAGATGTATTTCAAATATATTAGATAACAGTTTAAAATATGGAAAAATTATCGAGGTAAAATTGAAAAAAAGTAACAATATTATTACTTTGATAATTGAAGACGACGGCCCTGGTATCCCTAAAAGTGAATATGAAAATGTATTTAAGCCATTTTATAAAATCGATAAAAGTCGTAGTGAGTCAAAATCAAGTGTTGGCTTAGGAATGTCTATAGCATCTGATATAATTCAGTCTCATGGTGGTAACATTAAATTAGATAAATCTATTTTAAGTGGATTACAGGTAAGAATATCCTTACCTTTTTAATTTTTTTGATTTTTTTTTAATTTTTATTATTTTTTTTTTTTCTAGATTTTCAACTCTTTTTTTCAAGACCTCGAACTCTTCTTTAGTAGGAAGTTCAAGTTTTAATATGATTTCATCTTTTTTAGAATTAAAAATATTTAAAATTTCACTACTTAAATCTTTATAAGAAATAAGTCCTTGCTCTAATAATTTAGTAATTTTATCTGCTATAAATTTTGATTTTGACATATAAAGCTCATAAATAATAATATATTCTTACAATTATTTTTTTAAAATGTTTACTAATAATTTTGACCCAGTTGCATTTAGTTTATTTGCTTTTGAAGTTAGATGGTACTCTTTATCTTATATATTTGGTATTTTATTTGGCTGGTTTTACTGCAAAAGATTTCTAATTAAGGATAAGGTTGTTTCAACGCTATTTGATGATCTGCTAACTTATTTGATAATTGGAATAATTATAGGGGGAAGACTAGGTTATATTTTATTTTATAATTTAAAATATTATTTAAATAATTTGCTCGAAATATTTTTTATTTGGGAAGGAGGTATGTCATTTCATGGAGGTCTAATTGGTATCTTTATTGCCACCTATGTTTTCAGTAAAAAAAATAAAATAAATAAATATATTTTTTTAGATTTAATATCTATATCTGCGCCTATTGGTATCTTCTTTGGGAGAATTGCTAATTTTATTAATGGAGAGCTTATTGGTAAAGCTACTAATAAAAATTGGGGTGTTATATTTCCTGAAATAGATAATACGCTAAGACATCCCTCTCAGTTATATGAATGTGCTTTAGAAGGAATAGTTTTATTTTTCTTAATGAACTTTATTTTTTTTAGAAAAAAATATAAAACGGGAACCGTATCATTCGCATTTTTGTTTTTTTATGGAGTTTTTAGATTTATATCGGAAATTTTCAGAGAGCCTGATATTCAGCTCGGTTACCTAATTGGATCATTAAGTATGGGCATGCTTCTTAGTTTAATAATGGTTTTTGTAAGCATAATTTATTTTTATAAAGTAAATGAAACAAAAACTTAAAAACTTTAAAATCAAACTAAATAAAAAAATTCCGGTTGATGAGTTTTTAGAAAAGGCATTGTATCAACCTAATATTGGATACTACAATAATAAAATGCCGTTTGGTGATAAAGGTGATTTTATAACATCTCCAACAATCTCAAATTTATTCTCCGAAATTTTAGGAATTTGGATTATATCTACTTGGGAAAAACTAGGAAAACCAAAAATATTTAATCTTGTAGAACTTGGACCTGGAGATGGGAGTTTAACAAAAGTACTAATCGAAACTTTTAAAAATTTTAATCAATTTAATAATGCTGTAAAGATATTTTTATACGAGAAAAGTAATAAGTTAAAAAGTATTCAAAAAAAAAAAATTAAAAATAATAAAATTAAATGGATCAAAAATTTTGCCTCTATTAAAAAAGGACCAATAATTTTTTTTGGAAATGAGTTTTTTGATGCAATACCAATAAAACAATTTTTGAAAAATAAAAATAAATTTCACGAAAAATGTTATATTATGAACAAAAATGGTTTTAAAGAGACACTCAGAAAAGCCTCCGCTAAGGATATTTTTACTTTGCAGTCTTATAAGATTTTAAAAAAACAAGATTTTATTGAATATCCTAAATTGGGATTTATCGAGTTGGATAAGATAGTTAAAAAAATTTCGATTCATTCTGGTGGAATTTTACTCATTGACTACGGTTATTTAAATCCTTTGAATAAAAATTCATTACAGGCTGTGATGAAAAATAAAAAAGTGAAAATGAGCAAATTAATTAATTATATAGGAAAAGCAGATATTACTTACCTAGTAAACTTTAACCTCTTGAAAGAGTATTTTTTAAAAAAGAATTTAAAAGTAAAAAATATAGTTTCCCAAAAATTTTTTTTAGAGACTATGGGAATACTTGAAAGAGCTAAAATTTTGGAGAAAAATATGAATAGTAAGCAAAAAAACGATATGTTTTTTACCCTAAAAAGACTTTTACACAAAGATTTAATGGGAGAGTTATTTAAAGTAATTTTTGCATTTAAAAGTAAAAAAAATAATTTTTTAGGTTTTAAATAATGTTTTATTCAAAGAAACTACTCAAACAAAAAGATATAAGACACTGCTTCTTTAATAGAAAAGGTGGTAAATCAAAAGGAATTTACAGAAGTTTAAATTGTGGGAAAGGATCTTTAGATAAAAAAAATCATATTAACGCGAATTTAATTATCGCCAGTAAGAATTTGAGTAAAACTTCAAATAAATTAATTTTACTTAATCAAATTCATAGTAATAAATATTTTTTTATTAAAGATCATAAATCCAAAAAAAATAAACTTATTGGCGATGCGTTAATTACAAATAAAAGAAAAATTATACTTGGGGTTTTAACCGCCGACTGTGTACCAATATTAATATTTGATAAAAAACTTAAAATGATTTCTGCTATACATGCTGGGTGGAAAGGTGCCTTCAAAGGTATAATAAGTGCTGTCATAAAATACTTTATGAAAAATGGAAGCGAATCAAAAAACCTTATTGCTGCAATTGGTCCTTGCATATCTCAAAAAAATTATGAAGTACAGAAGGATTTTAAATCAAAGTTTTTAAAACAAAGTGAGAATAATAAAATTTTTTTTAAAAATATTAGAAATAAAACATATTTTAGCCTCAATAAATATGTTAATTTCCAATTGAAAAGCTTTGGGGTTAAAAAAATAGATATATTAAATAAGGATACTTATAACCCAAAAAACAATTTCTTTAGTGCCAGAAGATCTAAACACAAAAAAGAAAATGATTATGGTAGAAATATATCTTTAATTATGATTAATTAGGAAATCTCAATGAAATTATTAACTGGAAACAGTAACAAAAACTTAAGTCAAAAAATTTCAAAATATCTTAAAACAAGACTTGTAAACTCAAAAATAAGAAAATTTTCTGATGGTGAAATTTATGTTGAAATAAATGAAAATATTAGAGGTAATAATATTTTTATTATTCAGTCTATATCTTCTCCAGCTAACGACAATTTATTAGAGATGTTACTATGTATAGATGCATTAAAAAGATCTTCAGCAAAAAATATTACAGCAGTAATTCCCTACTTTGGTTATGCAAGACAGGATAGAAAAGTTGTACCTAGGACATCTATATCTGCAAAATTAATTTCCAATTTAATAACAAAAGCTGGAGCTGATAGAGTTGTAACAGTAGATTTACATGCTGGTCAAATCCAAGGTTTCTTCGATATTCCAGTTGACAATCTTTTTGCTACTCCAATATTTTATAGACATATTAAAAAAAATCTTAAAATTAATAATTTAGTTTGTGTTTCTCCAGATGTTGGTGGTGTTGCGAGAACAAGAGGATTAAGTAAATTGCTTAATGTAAACCTTGCAATCGTAGATAAAAGACGGCCGGCCCCAGGAAAATCAGAAGTAATGAATATAATCGGAGATATAAAAAATAAAATTTGCATCATAGTCGATGATATAATTGACTCTGGTGGAACAATAGTTAATGCAGCTAAAATGTTAAAACTTAGAGGTGCTAAAGAAATTCATGTTTATATTACTCATGGTGTATTGAGTGGAGATGCAGTTAAAAAAATTAAAAACTCACCGATTAAAAACTTAGTAATTACAGACACGATTGATAATACAAAAAAAATAAATAATGCTAAGAATATTCAAGTTTTAAGTATATCTAATCTTCTAGGTGAAGCTCTTAAAAGAATATCTAATTCTAATTCAGTCTCAGATTTATTCAAATAATTCTCTTGTTTTATAGATAAACTTGGGTTAAAAGTCCTAGTTTTTATGAACGACCTGGAAGCTAATATTAGAAATACAAAAACAAAGGGTGAATTAAACACCCTTAGATCTCAAGGTAATGTGCCTGGAATAATTTATGGAGGTGAAGATAAAAATCAAAATATTTCTGTTTCAAAAAAAACACTAATCAACTTATTAGAAAAAGATAACTTTTTATCAAATATAATTAATTTAAAAATAGATGGTAAGGATCAAAATGTTTTACCTAGAGAAGTAAAATTTGACATACTTTCAGATGAACCAACACATATTGATTTTTTAAGAATAGTAAAAGGTGGAAAAGTAATTTTACAAATACCGGTCAAATTTATTAACAGTGACAAGTCCCCTGGATTAAAAAGAGGTGGGGTTCTAAATATTGTAAGAAGAAAAGTTGAGTTAAAATGTCCTACAGAAAATATTCCTAATGAACTCGTAGTCGATTTAGATGGTGTAGATATTGGCGAAAGTTTTAAAATATCCGCAATCAAACTTCCAGAAAATGTAAATCCTACAATACAAGGTAGAGACTTTGTTGTTGCGACTCTTGCAGCGCCTACAGTAATTAAAGAGCCGGAGAAACCTGCTGAAGCAGCTGAGGGGGCGGAAGCGGTTGGAGAAGAAGGGGCAACAACCCCTACAGAGGGTGCAGATGGAGAAGGTAAAACACCTCAAACTGATGCAGCTAAATCTGATAAAAAGGACGACGTTAAAAAGGTTGACGATAAAAAATCCCAAACAGAGAAAAAATAATTAAGCTGAAAAAATTTATATAAAATAATTATGTTACTTTTTGTAGGTCTAGGTAATCCATCCCCTAATAGCGAAAATAATAGACATAATATTGGATTTAAAATTATAGATGCAATAAATGTTAAATTTGGATTGTCAAAGCAGAAACCTAAATTTAAAGGATTACTTACGACTGGTACAATTAATGGAAGAAAAGTTTACGCAATTAAACCCTTAACCTTTATGAATAATTCTGGTGTTTGCATTAGAGAGTTGATTGAATATTTTAAAATTGAATCAGGAAATGTAATAGTTTTTCATGATGACTTAGATATAGATTTTGGAAAAATTAAAACAAAATTTGGAGGATCAAGCGCTGGACATAATGGTATAGAGTCTATAGATAAATTTATAGGAAAAGACTATTCAAGGGTAAGGATTGGAATTGGTCACCCAAAGAATGAAGTGCAAGTTTCTGACCATGTATTACAAGATTTTAATGAAGATGAGAAAGAAGAACTCCCTTCAATTACCAAAAATATTACTGACTCTTTACCAATCCTCATTGATAAGAAATTAGATTTATTTTCAAGTACAGTAAATAATAAATAAATGGGTTTTAAATGTGGTATTGTTGGTTTACCAAATGTTGGTAAGTCAACTCTATTTAATGCTTTAACAAACTCATCTAAAGCCCAAGCTGAAAATTTTCCTTTTTGTACGATTGATCCAAACATTGGAGTAGTGCCTGTGCCAGATGAAAGACTGGATAAGCTCTCAGAAATTTCTAAATCAAAAAAAAAAATTAATACAACAATTTCATTTGTTGATATTGCAGGTCTTGTTAAGGGTGCCTCAAAGGGTGAAGGTCTAGGTAATAAATTTTTATCACATATAAGAGAAGTCGATGCAATAATTCACATGATAAGATGTTTTGATTCAAGTGATATTCAAAATGTTAATTCAAGTGTTGACCCAATAAGAGATTTGGAAATTATTGAAACAGAAATGATGTTAGCTGATATTGAATCATTGCAAAAAAGGTTAGATAAAAAAAATAAAAAAAATATCGATGGAAACTTGCTTAAAATACTAGAAAGTGCATTTGAAAAGTTAAATAGCGGTATAGATTTATCATCACTATCTAGTGATTATGACGATAAGATTATTAATCAAACTGGATTGCTATCAATAAAACCTAAAATCTATGTATGCAATGTTGATGAAGAAAGCGTTAAAAGTGGGAACAATTATACAATTGATTTTGTAAAAAAGTTTGGCACTGATAATTCAATAATTATTTCTGCAGATATTGAAAATCAAATTAATCAACTTAAAAAAGAAGAAAAAAAAAATTATATGAATATGATCAATCTGAATGAAACTGGCCTTAATAAATTAATTAATAAAGGGTATAATATTTTAAATTTAGAAACATTTTTTACATCAGGTCCCGAAGAAACCAGAGCTTGGACAATAAAAAAAAATTGTACTGCTCCTAATGCTGCTGGTCAAATACACACAGATTTTGAAAAAGGATTTATTAGAGCGGAAACTATCTCATATAAAGATTTTATAAAAAATAATGGCTGGTTAAACTCTAAGAATAATGGAGATATGAGGTTAGAAGGTAAGGATTATCTAGTCAAAGATGGTGATATATTAAATTTCAGATTCAACACGTGACCAAATTTTTTTCATGCTAAAATAAACTAAAATAGTTATTATAATTAAATAAACTATTGCTCTAAAACCAATTTTGTGTCTCTCTTCTAAATGTGGTTCAGCTGTCCATGAAAGAAAGGTTGTAACATCTTTTGCCATTTGCTCTTCGGTTGCTTTAGTTCCATCTGCATACTCAACTATTCCTTCAGATAGAGGATTTGACATCTTGATTTTATTTCCAGCCATGTACTTATTATAATAAACCCCATCGTCTAAGGAAATACCTTCAGGTGGCTCCTCATACCCAAGTAATAAAGAATATATATAATCTGCTCCACCCATTCTTGCCTTAACAAGGACTGACATATCGGGTGGATATGCACCACCATTTGCTGCAGTTGCTTCTTTGTCGTTAGCATATGGACTAACAAAATTATCTGAAGGTCTTCCAGGTCTATCGAACATTTCACCATCATCATTTGGACCATCTCTTACCTCAAATTGTGATGCGATAATCTTTACCTGATCTTCACTGAATTCTGGACCACCTGGTTGAGAGAGATTTCTATAACTCAAATGTTTCATTGAATGGCAAGAAGCACAAACTTCAGTATAAACTTGATACCCTCTTTGAAGAGAAGCCCTATCAAATGTCCCGAAAAAACCTTTAAAACTCCACCCCGGGCTCATAGGTTTAGCGGCTTTTTCTGCCGCAAAAGAAAAAGGGTGTATAAGGTTAATTGAAATTAAAAAAAAAAAAATAATTAAAAATCTTTTCATAATTTATCTTTTTTTTGCCTTAACGCAGACGCACTAACTGATCCTCCAAGTACAGGTTCCGTAATACTTAATGGCACATCTAAGACTTTTTCTTTTCTACTAAGCACTGGAAGAATAATTAAAAAGTGAGCGAAATAATATGCAGTTGCTACTCTTGCTACCAGCAAGTATATTCCTTCTGCTGGCATTGCTCCAACGTAACCAAGTATAAGAACATCCGCCACTAAAAACCAATAAAACTGTTTGTACAAAGGCCTGAATATAGCTGATCTTGTTCTTGAAGTATCTAGCCATGGTAATATTACTAAAATAAATAGAGCACCAAACATAGCAATCACGCCTAAAAGTTTATCTGGCACCGATCTTAAGATTGCATAGAATGGTAATAAATACCACTCAGGTACTATATGGGCAGGTGTAACCATAGGATTTGCTTCAATATAATTATCTGCATGACCAAGAATATTTGGTGAGTAAAAAACAAAAAAAGCAAAAATAATTAAAAAAATTAGTAAAGCAAATAAGTCTTTAATTACAATATAAGGATGGAATGGAACAGTATCCTTTGACGGTTTTTTCAGATCAATACCAATTGGATTATTATTACCTGGCACGTGAAGTGCCCAAATATGGAGTACTACTAGCCCAAGAATTAAAAAAGGAATTAAGTAGTGTAAGCTAAAAAATCTTGTTAGAGTAGGATTATCAACTGAGTACCCTCCCCATAACCACGTAACAATACTTTCACCAATTAGAGGAATTGCGCTAAAAAGATTTGTTATTACTGTAGCTCCCCAAAAACTCATTTGTCCCCACGGTAGAACATATCCCATGAAAGCAGCAGCCATCATCAAAATATAGATTATCATTCCCAAAATCCAAATTATTTCTCGAGGTGATTTATAAGAGCCATAATATAAAGATCTAAATATATGAATATATACTGCTAAAAAAAACATTGATGCACCGTTTGCGTGCGTATATCTTATAAGCCAACCGTAATTAACATTTCTCATAATGTGCTCTACACTACCGAATGCTAAATCTGCATGAGCAACATAATGCATTGCTAAAATTAAACCGGTAACTATTTGAGTTATTAAACAAAAAGTTAGTATGCCTCCAAATGTCCACCAGTAATTAAGATTTTTTGGAGTTGGATAATCAGTTAGATGTTTTCCAAGAGTTAAAAGAGGCAAACGATCATTAAACCATTTTCCAAATTTAGAACTAGGTGTATATTCGTGGTTACTCATTTTTTAGCCTATCTTAATTATATTGTTATTAACAAATTCGTATTTTGGCACTTCCATATTTGTAGGAGCAGGACCTTTTCTAATTCTTCCAGAAGTATCATAATGTGAACCATGGCAAGGACAAAACCATCCACCATATTCTCCTGTATCCCCTAAGGGTACACATCCTAAATGTGTACAAACTCCCAACATGACAAGCCATTCTGGATTTTTAGCCCTATCCTCATCTCTCTCTGGATGTTTTAAATCTTTTAAATCGACTTCTTTGGCCTTTGAAATTTCCTCTTCAGTTCTTCTTCTTATGAATACTGGTTTTCCTCTCCACAAAACTGTTATTGATTGACCTCTTTCAACATTGCTTATGTCTACTTCGGTGCTTGCTAGAGCTTTAACTGATGCATCTGGATTCATCTGATCAATTAAAGGCCAAATTGTTGCCCCTACTCCAACTGCTCCAACTGCATAAGTTGCTGTAAAGATAAATTCTCTTCTTTTGACTTTTTTCTCTGACATTTGGTTTATAACTTAATAATATCTATTATATGATTTCATATAATAAAAAAGCATAATATTTCCACTGATAGAATGACACATTATAAAGCTAATTTTGTACCTAAAATAGCGTTATACGAGCCAGATATACCTCAAAATACAGCAGCTATTATAAGAACCTGCGCTTGCCTAGGAGCTGACTTAGAAATTATTGAACCGTGCGGTTTTCTAATTAGCGACAAAAGGTTTAAAAGAGTAGTTATGGATTATATGAATGATAAAAAAATAAAAATCTATCAAAGCTCCGAGGATTTTTTTAAGGCAAAGTCTGATCAAAGAGTTATTTTGATTACAACGAAAGCCAAAAAAATATATACTGATTTTAAATTTAAAATAAACGATACTTTGCTATTTGGCAAAGAAAGTGCTGGAGTACCTAATAAGGTACACAAAATATTAAAACAAAAAATAAAAATTCCAATGATTGCCAAAAAAAGATCACTAAATCTATCAACATCGGTTGCTATAATACTTAGCGAAAGCCAAAGACAGCTCAAATTATAAAATGGAATTAATTACAAAAAAAAAAATCGTCAAAAACTGGTTTATGATATTACAAGATATAATTACCAATGATATTGAAAAAATTGAAAAGAAAAAAAATATATTTAAATCAAAAAATTGGTCAAGAGGTTTAAATCAGGGAGGTGGTGAGTTTAGAATTTTTGAAAATGGTAAAATATTTGAAAAAGTTGGAGTAAATTTTTCAGAAGTTTATGGAAAATTTCCTAATAAATTTAAGGGACAAATTCCTGGAACGGATAAAAACTCAAATTTTTGGGCATCAGGTATATCTGTTGTTATGCATATGAAAAATCCACATGTACCGGCGATGCATTTTAATACTAGATATATAGTTACATCGCATGGATGGTTTGGTGGAGGTATGGATGTGACGCCCTGCTTAAAAGACGTGAATTTTAAAAACTGGCTGCATAAGGAACTTAAAAAGACATGTGATAAGCATAATAAAAATTATTATAAAAAATATAAAAAATGGTGTGAAAGATATTTTTACTTACCACACAGAAATGAAGAAAGAGGAATAGGAGGAATATTTTTTGATTATAAAAAAGG
Organism: uncultured Pelagibacteraceae bacterium; assembly: GCA_902610655.1. GTDB lineage: Bacteria > Pseudomonadota > Alphaproteobacteria > Pelagibacterales > Pelagibacteraceae > Pelagibacter. The sequence continues at coordinate 23,732 of CACLWL010000008.1, read as the reverse complement.
AAATTGGGAGAAAGATTTTGCATTTGTAAGGGATGTGGGATTATTATTTAGCAAAATATTTAATGAAACTATAAAAAAAAAGAAAAAAAAGAAATGGACAAAAAAACAAAAGGAGATCCAATACTTAAAAAGAGGAAGATATGTTGAATTTAATCTTTTATATGATAGAGGAACTAAATTTGGATTACAAACTGGAGGAAATGTTGAGGGAATATTAATGTCATTACCTCCGATCGCTAAATGGAAATAAAATGGAAAAAGAACCAATTACAATAACTGGTCTTGAAAAACTTAAAAATGAATTAGTTTTTTTGAAAGAAAAAAAAAGACCTGAGATTGTTGCAGCAATATCAGAGGCAAGATCTCATGGAGACCTTAAAGAAAATGCTGAGTATCATGCAGCTAAAGAACAACAATCTTTAAACGAGGGAAGAATTCAGGAAATAAACGATATAATAGCTCGTGCAAATGTAATTGATGTTACAAAACTTACAAATGATGGCAAGGTAATATTTGGCTCAACTGTTTACTTAATTAATTTAGATACTGATGAAAAAATTAATTATAAAATAATAGGAAAAGATGAAGCAGATCTTAAAAAAAAACTAATTTATTTTAAATCACCAATTGGAAAAGGCTTAATAGGAAAAAATAAAGGAGACCTTGTAGAAATAAATACGCCTGCGGGTGTAAAAAACTTTGAAATTAAAGACGTAAAATATATCTAATTTTTTATTATTTTTTTTAAATCTTTATCAGTAATCCTAAAATTATTATTAATCCAAAAACTCTCAATTTGTTTCAGTTTTTTCCCAACCTCTTCTCCTTGTGGTATACCATAATTATTTATTAAATCATCTCCAGTCACTGTTAATTTGGGTATTTCTTTATCTTTAAAATAATTCAATTGGTTTACAAAATTTTTATCAAATTTTTTTGATGTATATATTTTATAATTTAATATATCGATCAATCCTTCTTTTCCGTTTACATAAAGTATTTTCCAAAGATTATTTGAATTTAATTTAATTGGTGGTTTCTTGCTAAAATAAAACTCTTTTAAAACTTTTATTCTTTTTTGATCTTTTTTTGAAATATTAAATTTATAAAAAAAATAATCCGAATTGTCGGTATTATCTAGAATTAACAGTGCTAAAAAAAAAGGAAATTCTAAATTATTTAAGTTTATTTTTGTATAATCGTTGAACTTTTTAAAGTAATTAATTTGTTTAAACTCTGGGAATATCACACTTGTAATATGATAGGAATATTCATTATCACATATCTTTATGAAACAATTTGATTTAAAGATTTTTTTTAATTCATCTAATAACCTTTCTGAGGATAATTTTTTTATACCTACAATATTTTTTTTTATTATTTTTTTAATATCTGCTTGGTGATCTTTTTTACTATAAACCGTAAAAAACCTTAAATATCTCAATATTCTAAGATAATCCTCTTTTATTCTTTGTTCTGGATCTCCAACAAACTTTAAAATTCCGTTTTCTAAATCTTTTTTTCCATCAAAAGGATCAAATAAATTTCCATTGATGTCAGCGTATATAGAGTTAATTGTAAAGTCTCGTCTTTCTGCATCTTTTACCCAATTATTTGTAAATTCTATTTCTGCATGCCTTCCATCAGTTTTAATGTCACTTCTTAACGATGTTATTTCAAACTTATTATTATCTATAACTGCGGTAATAGTTCCGTGTTTAATACCAGTTTCAAAATAATTTATTTTTTTATTTTCAAGAGCTTGTTTAACTTTTGATGGTTCAATATTAGTAGCTAAATCAATATCATCTACTTTTTCATCTTTTATAATTTTCCTAACACAACCTCCAACATACCTTATCTCAGCTTCTTCTGAAAAACTTTCAATGGCGTTAAAAATTTTTTCTACACTTGTTTCTTTTCTTAATTTAAGAAATTTATGATTAATAACATTCAAGTTTTTTGTAGACGAGAAAATTTTATTTAAAATATTCAACATATTTGGCTGGGGCGCTAGGATTCGAACCTAGGATGGCGGTACCAAAAACCGCTGCCTTACCGCTTGGCTACGCCCCAAAAAATTTATTTATTATATAATGCAATTTTTTATATAATTTTTGTTAAAATACACAAACAATTATTAAGTTTTCTTTTGTAAATTTTCAATGCATTTTTTGCATATTTATTGGAATTAAAATACATAATTATCGCAGATCCAGAACCTGTCATTCTTACAAACTTAGCTTGTTTATTTTCAAGAAGTAATTCCTTAATTTTTTTTAGTGCTGGGTACAATTTAAATGCACTTTTTTCTAGATCATTCTTGCCGTAAAGAATCACGTTTTTAAGAATATTTCCTTTTGTATTTTTGAATTCACCCCTAGAAAAAGTCTCATTATTTAAATATATTTTTTTGGTAGAGCATCCAAAAGGTGGTTTTACGATTAAGACATTAAATTTTTTAACTCCATCTAGCTCCCTTATGGACCCATTAGTATATTGGATTTTAGGAATGTTGTTTAATCCTAGAATTACGTCTGATCCAGTTTTTATAGCATATTTTTTAATATCCCCTAGTTTCAAAAGATTTTTTTTATAAAAAAAACTTAACAAGCTTGCAGCATTCATAGACCCTCCACCCATTCCGGATTGTTGAGGTATTTCCTTTTTAATTATAATTCTATATTTATTATTTTTAAGCTTTTTCTCTTTATCTAATAAATTTAAAAGTTTTTTAATTGAATTTTTTTTCGATATGCCTTGTGAATATTTTCCAGTAAATAAAATTTTATGAGAATTTGAATTTATTTTATTAATAGAAATTTTGTCTGATAGCTTTATAAAACATACTAAGGTCTCGATTAAATGTATCCCTTTCGATTGAGATTTTTTGATAACATTTAAATTAAGATTTATCTTTGCTTGAGAACTAATCCTATAAACTCTCATTATTCTTTTTTTTTGGTAGTCCTTTAATTAATTTTTTTTTAATTGAATCTACCATTTCTTTTTCTGTATCATTCATTTTTAAAACACTTTTCCAAAAGTAGCGTGCTTGAATTTTTCTATTCATTTTCCATAAAATGTCTCCGTAATGATCATTTACAATTGGGTCGTTAGGCATAAGCTCTATGGCTCTTCGCATATATTTTTCTGCGTCTGTATATCTACCTACTAGATAATAACCCCAACCAACAGAATCAATTATATAAGGATCATTGTCGTTTTCTTTATAGGCTTTCTCCAACATTGAAATTGCTTTATTAATATTTTTATCACGCTCAAGCCAAGAGTAAGCTAAATAATTTAAAACATAGGAGTTATTTGGAATTAAATCTAAAGCTGATAACAAATCATTATCGGATTTTTTATATTCATTAATTCTTTCATAACTTCCGCCTCTTCTATAAAGTAAGTCGGCATAATTGATGGAACTCTTATCAGTCGTGCTCATTATTGATGTATATAAGTCAATTGATTTCTCATATTTTTTTGAATTTTTATATACAGCTGCCAAATCGAATAAAATTTTATTTGAAGGATTTTTAATTTTTTTAAAATTCGATTCAATAAATTTTAAAGACTCCTCTTTGTTTCTTTGTTCAGTAATTATTTTTCCTGTTTGCTTAATCTTAAACCAATAATAAAGGTCATCTTTTAAATTAAATATTTCCAAAACTTTTAGACTCTGTTCGTAGTTTTCATTTAAAAAATAATTATCAGCCATTAAAGATAAGTTGATTTTAAATTTTTTATTTAGGAAATATGAAATATTCAAATAAAAATTTGATTGCTCAAATTCCTCCTGGGATGAATACAAGTTAGAAACTAAATAAAAAAATTCAGCTAAAAGATCATTCTCATTTTTGCAAGAGAAAATTTTTTCAATTTCTTTGAAGTTACTTTTTTCAATCCATGCTTTTGTTTGTAATATAATCAAGTTGCTCGATAATCCATTTATTTCTGATGATATTTTTTTGACTAAATCTAACCTTTTCTCATGAACAAGATAATTAGCATAAAAAAATAAATACCTTGAATAATCAGCTGCTTCAGAATTTTTTAATCTGTTGAAATAGTCTAATGTTTTAGGATCGTTTAAATAACAACTTTGAAAAGCATTGTTTATAGCAACTAAATTTCCAAAGTTTGATTTAAAAGTGCTAATTTTTTTGTTTTCAAACGTATAGGTATAATCTCGAAGTGTTTCATAAATAACTTTTTCAAAGGTACCTTCTTCTGTAAGTTCTGAAATTTTTTTTAAATATAATTTAGCTTTATCAAATTTTTTTTTATTAATACTATCAATTAACAAAAGTAATTGAGCTTCAAAAAATTCTGATTGATTTTTATTCTTTAAGAACTTTATTTCTTGGAAGGCTCTATCTATACTTTGATTTAAAACCAACGAATAAATAAATTTTCTAAAATATTCTTCATGTTCGTTTAGTAACTGTTTTGAAGATTTTAAATATTTTAAAGCTTGCTCATTTTTTTGATTATTATGTGATACAATTCCTGAAAAATAATTTGATAATTGTTTAGAATTAAAATCTTTGGAATAAGTATTTTTTGTTTTCGCCTCAATGGGGAAAAAAAAAATAAATATTATAAAGATTAATTTTAAATAATTTGTTATCATTTATAAATGGTTAATAAAGAAATCTTAAATCAAGAGTTTATAAAATCAATAGAATCTGAATATATTTTTAATAATGCGCCTATTAACCGCTTTAGCAAAAAACATGACAGTAATGAAACTTTTAAAGAGTTAACTCAATTAAAAGATAAAATAAAATCAATCGAAGATTGTGAAATCAAAAAATTTTCAAAAAATATGGTCTTTAGCGATGGCACCCATAAAAGTTCATTAATGATAGTTGGCGAAGGACCTGGAGAAATAGAAGATGCACAAGGTAAACCTTTTGTTGGAGATGCTGGAATACTTCTTAATAAGATGTTAAACGCGATTAACATCAAAAGAGAAAATGTATATATAACTAACGTCATTAATTATAAAACGCCAAACAATAGAAGACCTGAGTCTTCAGAAATCAAAAGATATTCAGTATTTTTACGTGAACATATTTCAATTATAAGCCCAAAAATATTAATCTTAATGGGTAGTACGGCTATGGAAGCTTTACTAGGCCAAAGATTAAAGATATCCAAGGAAAGAGGGAAATGGAAAGAAGTAATTATTAATAAAAAAACATTTCTTACTTTTCTTACTTTTCACCCAGCTTATTTATTAAGACAACCTGATCAGAAAAAATTTTCTTGGGAAGATTTAAAGATAATAAGGAAAAAAATTGACGAATTAAAAATCAAATTTTAATGAAAAAAATAGTTGCTGGTGTTGACGAGGTTGGTAGAGGCAGTTTAATTGGACCTGTATATGCAGCAGCGGTTATTTTAAAAAAAAATATTGATAAAAGTAAAATAAAAGACTCAAAAAAATTAACGAAAAAAATCGTGAGATATTAGAAAGATATATAAAAAAAAATTCTTATTGGTCTATTGGATCTGCATCACTAAAAGAAATTGAAAAATTAAATATTTTAAATGCTAGTTTGCTTGCAATGAAAAGAGCAATAAAAAAATTAATTAAAAAACCTTCATACGTTTTAATTGATGGAAATAAAATTCCAGAAATTAAAAATTATAAAATTAAATGTATAGTTAAGGGCGATGAAAAAATACCTCAAATATCTGCCGCATCCGTAATTGCTAAAGTGACTAGAGATAGATTTGTTAAAAAATTGTCAAAAAAATTTACCAAATATGCTTGGGATAAAAATGCTGGATACGGTACCAAACTTCATTTAAAAGCAATTAAGAAATTTGGGGTCACTATATATCATCGCAAAAAATTCAGTCCCATACACAATATGTTGAGTCCCAATTAAATAGTACAACAAGTAGAGTCCATTTTTTTCAATCTATAGTTGACGCAGAATCCTTGCTGGAGTCTAATTATATTATTAAAAATGATTACTAAAAATTTATATAATAAAATTATTAATGGAGATAGTCTTAAAGAATTAAAAAAAATTCCAGACGAGACATTTGATATAATTTTTGCAGATCCACCTTATAATCTACAATTGCAAAATAACTTGATCAGGCCAGATAAATCAAAGGTCAACGCAGTAAATGATAAATGGGACCAATTTGAAAGTTTTAAAACATACGATAAATTTACAAATGATTGGCTAAAGGAGTGCAAAAGAGTGTTAAAGAAAAATGGATCTATCTGGGTGATTGGAAGCTATCATAATATATTTAGGGTTGGAAAAATTATTCAAGATTTGGGATTTTGGATTTTAAATGATGTAATTTGGAATAAAAATAATCCAATGCCAAACTTCAGAGGTACTAGATTTACTAATGCTCATGAAACATTAATTTGGGCATCGAAAAATAAAAAATCAAAATATACTTTTAATTACCAATCAATGAAATCTTTTAACGATGATTTGCAAATGAGATCGACTTGGAATTTACCAATATGCAATGGTAAAGAAAGATTAAAAAATAATGGAATAAAAGTTCACTCAACCCAGAAACCAGAAGCTTTGCTTCATAGAGTTATATTAGCTTCCACAAATAAGAATGACTTTATACTAGATCCTTTTTTAGGATCAGGAACAACTGCTGTAGTTTCAAAGAAACTAGGAAGATCTTATTTTGGCATTGAGAAAGAAAAAATTTATTATCAAGTTGCTAATACAAGATTAAGAAATACGAATACAATTCAAGATGAATATTTAGATACAGTTCAAAATAATAAATCGAAACCTAGAATTCCTTTTGGCTCATTAATTGAGTTGGGTATAATTAAACCTGGAATAGAAATTTATGATAGTAAGAAAGAAATTTATGCAAAAGTTAGAGTAGATGGGAGTATCAAGTATAAACAAAATGAGGGATCAATTCACAAAGTGGCAGCACAAATATTGGGCTCCGAAAGTTGTAATGGTTGGACTTATTGGCATTATCAATCAGGAAATAGTTTAAAACCAATCGATGATCTGAGACAACGTTTAAGACCAAGAAACTAATTTTCATAAATTTTTCCTAAATAATTTTCTAAAAAGTTTTTATTCTTACAAAGATTTTTTAAAAAAATATTCCTGAGGAAAACGTTGAATGGATTTGAAAGATGAAAAGCAAAATGATTAAGTTTAGATCTGAAGTTTATTTGCCTGGTTCTCAATATCCTTTTTTTATAATAATTCAAAGAATTATTATCTAAACCATTAAAAAGATCATTAGCACCTTCTATTGATTGAGATGCGCCTTGAGCAAATGAGGGTGGAAATGAATAAAATGCGTCTCCAGTTAAAAAAATATTATTTGAAGAAGGTATTTGAAATTTTTTGCTTACAAAAATCGGAAAGCATCTAATTTTTTCTACTTTGTTAATTAAATTTAAGTCTGATTTTGAAGAAATCTGGTTAAATAAGTTTGCTATAAATATATCATCATTAAATAAGTCTTTATTTAACACTTCCTCTTGATTTAGTTCTTTTCTAATAATCGAAATAAAATTAAATTCTTTTTTTTGATTAATTGGATAAATTACAAAGTGAAAGTTTGGTCCTAGATATAATGAAATATCAAAATTTTCAAAATTTCGGATATTTCCTCTTAAAGCAATTGCATTAAAATATTTTGGCAAACCCTCTTTTTTAAATAATATTTGTTTTGTTTTTGAGTAGATACCATCTGAAGCAACCAAATAATCAAACTCCTTAATTTCATTATTTCTAAAACATAAGGATATTCTATCTTTGTTTTGAATATCAACAAGATCACAATTAAATAATAATTTGTCTTTTGGAATCCCACTTAATAGAAACTCAATTAAATTTGATCTTTTTAGAGTTGTGTAAAAGTTATTTTGATCGTTAAATTTAGATAAATCAATATCACATATTTTTTTTAAATCTCTCGCATTAAAAAAGTTTACTTTTTTTGGAAAATATAAGTTACTAGTATTAAGTTTATTAAAACCAACTTTATGAAGAAGTTTAATACTATTTACGGAGAGTTGTATTCCATATCCATCAGTAAGATCAATTGAGTTTTTTTTTTCAAATATTTGGTATTCAAAAGTTTTATTTCTTTCCAAAAGATTTGCAAAATATAAACCTGAGATTCCCGCTCCTATTATAGCAATTTTTTTCATTACAAATTTGGTAAAGAGTAAAATATTTTCTTTGTAAATGAAGGAAGAATAAATTTATTAATGTTGGACTTATCCAAAAGAAAACTATCCTTTAAAATTCTTTTTTTCTTTTCCTCATTAATAATAATTTTCATATTCATATTCGATAACTTTATATTTATTTTTTTTGCAAATGATAATTTAAATTTTTTTTTTTCTATTTCATTCATTGGAAAAATGACTAAATTTTTTAAAAAATTAAATTTTTTGTTTTTTACTAATAAATACTTGTTTTTATGCTTATAAACCTTTGCTTCAAAATATTTAATTTTGTTTAACTTATTTCTAGTCCTAATTAAAAAATCCTTTTTTTTATAAGCTTTACAATTATTAATTAGTGGACAGGAAGAACAAATTGGTGATGAAGGTTTGCATATTAATGCTCCTATTTCCATTATAGCTTGAGCATAATCACTTGACCTTTGAGTACTGGAAAAAAAAGATTTTTTTTCAATTAAATTTTCTTTAGAAATTTGTTTTTTAGTTTTCAGTAAAAAAACTCTTTTTAATATTCTCACAACATTACCGTCCATTGGTATATAGGGTTGATTGTGAGCAATAGATAGAATTGACCTTGATGTATATTCACCTATACCTGGAAGAGTCTTAAGCTTTTCAATGTCATTTGGTAAACGTCCATAAAAATCTTTTAGCAAAATGGCCGCTGTTTTTTTTAAGTTTATTGCTCTTGAATAATAACCAAGTCCTTCCCAGGACTTCAAAACTTTATGTTCATTTGCTCTAGCTAATGCTTTCAAATTAGGAAATTTATTTATAAATCTTATGAAATATGGAATAACAGTTTTTACCTGTGTCTGCTGCAACATAAATTCACTTACTAATGTAAAATATTCATGATTTTTTTTTGTATTTTTCTTTCTCCATGGTAAAGATCTTTTATTATTATCGTACCAATAAAGAATTTTTTTTGGTATGTTTCGTGTATTCATATGCAATATAAATCTAATTTTAAGCAGAGATACAGATCTATTCAAGGCCTTAGATCTTTTAAAGATACTTTACCAACAAAAGTCAAAAAAATTTTGAAAAAAAAAGGACATATATTTTCAGAAACGCTTGAAAATTGGAGGTATATTGTTGGTGATGATCTTTTTCAGGTTTGTTATCCAAAATCATTTAAAACTTCAAATAAATTAAGCACAAGCACATTAAGTATTATGGTCAAAAGAGGTCATGAAATTGAGATTGAATATTCAAAAAACGAAATTATTAAAAAAATGAATATGTATTTTAATGAAAGAATAGTTGAAAAAATTAAACTAATCACTTTCGATGGAAATCAGAAGATATTTAAAAAAGAAATTAAAGAAGATGTGTCAAAAGATCAATATACAAAAAAAATTACCAATATTAAAAATGAAAAAATTAAAAATTCTTTACTAGAATTAAACAAATTATTTAAAAAAAAATGAAAATAAAAATCTTACTTTTTTTTATATTTTTTTTTATAAATCCTCATGGGATAGCAGATGATAAAATTAAACCTATTATTGAAGGAAATATAAATGCGGGGGTTAAATTAATAGTTTATGAGTCATTAACATGCTCTCATTGCGCTAATTTTCATAAAGATGTTTATCCAAAGTTAAAGGACGAATTTTTTGACAAAGGTTTAGCTTCAATTGAATTTAGAAATTTTCCTCTTGATATCGCAGCTTTAAATGCTTCCAAATTGGCGCACTGTAAAAATGATGGAAAAGCAAATATTCTACATTTTTTATATTTTAAACAAGAGGAATGGTTAAAGGGTAATACAATTGAAGAACTGAATTCAAATCTTAAAGATGTAATCAAAAATGAAAATTTTGGTTTAAATTTCGAAAAATGTTTAGCCGATAAAAATATTGAGGACCATATTTTAGAGGATCGAATCGAAGGAGCTAATAAATTTAAAATAAATGCTACTCCTACGATAATAATAAACGATGAAAAGTTTGAAAAAGCTCTAAACTTTAAAAACTTGAAAAAGGCTATAGAAAAGCTGATATAGTCTCCTGATGGAGTTTAAAAAAATTCAACTAAATGGTTTTAAATCATTTGCTGAAAATACAACATTTATAATCGATAAAGGTTTGACAGGAATTGTAGGACCAAATGGTTGTGGAAAATCAAATATTGTCGAGTCTTTGAGATGGTGCATGGGGGAAACATCTGCAAAAAGTATGAGAGGATCAGGAATGGAGGATGTAATATTTTCTGGCACTTCTAATAAACCATCAAAAAATTTAGCTGAAGTTGTAATTTCATTAACAAATCAAAATAAAGATGGTCCAAATCAATTTAAAGATATGGATTCTATTGAAGTTAAACGTAAAATAGAAAAGGATAAAGGATCAAAATTTTATATTAATGAAAAAGAAGTACGAGCAAAGGATGCACAAATGTTTTTTGCTGACCTTTCTACAGGTGCTCACTCTCCATCAATAATCAGTCAAGGTAGAATTGGAGCTCTTGTTACTGCAAAGCCTACTGATAGAAGGGCTGTTTTAGAAGAAGCAGCCGGTATCGCAGGATTACATGTTAGAAGGCACGAGGCTGAACTAAGATTAGATGCTGCTGAAAATAATTTAAAAAAAGCTGATGAATTACGTAGACAACAAGAAAAGCAACTTCAAAATCTTTTAAAACAAGCAGAGGAAGCTACAAAATATAAAATTATTTCTGAAGATATAAAAAAAATTGAAGCAGGCTTATATTATTTAAAACTTAGGGATATTGATAATGAGATAAAACTTGAAAAAGAGATTAATAATGAAGCAGATACTGAGGTTAAAGGTTTTAATGAAAAACTAGAGTCCATTGAAAAAAAAATAAAAGAGGAAACAGAAAAAGTTAACCCAATTAGAGACAAGAATTTTGAAATTTTATCGAAAATACAGAGGTTAAATCTTGAATTAAAGAGTTTGGATGAAGAAAATGAAAGAATTAAAAGTGAGATTGAAGAAATAAAAAATTCGTTAAAAATTTTAGAAAATGATACTGATAGAGAAAAAAGTATAGTCATAGATGCTAATTCAAATGAAAAAAGACTTAAAGAAGAAAAAGCAGAACTGATCGATATTGACTCTAAGTATTATGAAACAGAAAAAAAATCTAATGATGATTTAGATTTTGCAAAAAATAATTTAAGGACAGAACAGGAAAAAGTTGACAATCTTATTAAGAATTTTGGCTCTGAAAATCTTAAAAAGAACTTGCAAACAATTAGAGAAATAAGAAATAATATCGATGAAATTATTAAACTTGTAATTGATAATAATAATGATGCTGCATTAAAATTATTGGAGTCCTGTCAAGTAACTATTGGCTTTTTAACACAAACAGTAAATGAAAACGATGATGATAAAAAATTGTCCAATCTTTCAGAAAAAAATGAAAATATTAAAAAACTTCAAGAAATATATGCAGATAGTTATAGTAAAAACCAAAATTTAAAAAAAGAATCTATTAAAAGAAATGAAAGAATAAATACGATTAAAAAAGAAATAGACAGTTGGAAAAACTTATTAATAAACTCTGAAAAAAAAATCAATGAATTAAAAGAACGTAAAAAAAATCTAATTCAGAAATTAGAAGAGTTGGATAAGCAGCCGCAAACCCAAGCTGAAAAAAAAGGACAAATCTCTGAAAATTTAAGAATCTCAGAAAATGAAAAAAAAGAAAATGAAATTCTAATTGATCAAATTGATAATCAAATAAATACTTATAGAAATGACCTAAATATTACTAAAGAATCCTCAATAGAAATTAGAGAGAGAAAAGCAAGTTCATCAGCAACAATAGATGGTCTTGAAAAAAGAAGAAATGATTTATTAGATCGAATAGATACTGATTTGAACCTAAAGGAAGAAAATCTTTTAAATTTTTCTAATTTAGAAGCGGAAGATAAATTCCCAGATGCTGTAACGCAAGAGGAGCTTTTAGATGCTAAGAAAAGAGAAAGAGAAAAGCTAGGTTCAGTAAACTTAAGAGCAGATGAAGAAACAAGTAAGTATGAAATTGAAATAAAAAAAATGGAAAACGATAGACAAGATTTGGCAAATGCAATTTCTAAACTGAAAGATAGTATTAATGAATTAAATCAAAAAGGAAGAGAAAGACTTTTAGAAGCTTTTGAAAAAGTAAATCGAAAGTTTAATGAGGTTTATACAAAATTATTCAATGGAGGAAGTGCAAAACTTGAACTTGTGGACTCTGATGATCCTCTTGAAGCTGGTCTAGAATTATTGGTAAGTCCTCCAGGAAAGAGACTTCAATCAATTACATTGTTGTCTGGTGGTGAGCAGGCATTAACAGCATTATCTCTAATTTTTGCAGTTTTTTTAACTAATCCAGCTCCGATTTGTGTTTTAGATGAAGTAGATGCTCCTTTAGATGATGCAAATGTTACAAGATTTTGTAATTTGCTCGAGGAACTTACAAAAATTACTCAAACAAAATTTATAATTGTTACGCATCATGCTTTAACAATGTCAAAAATGAACAAGCTTTACGGAGTAACAATGCCTGAAAAAGGAATAAGTCAACTCGTTGCCGTTGATTTACAGAAAGCTGAGAGCATGGTCGCTTAAAAATGGCCAAAGAAAAATTCAAAACTCGCCTAGAAATTGCAAAGAAAAAAATCTCTGATAATGATTCAAAAAATAGAGATAAAAAGACACCTTTACTGGGAGTAGCTTTCAAAATGAGCACTGAACTTGTCGCCGCAGTTCTTGTGGGTAGTATTATTGGGTTTATTTTTGACACATGGTTTGGTACTAAACCATGGTTAATTTTAACATTTTTTTTTGTAGGAGTTATAGCTGGAATACTAAATGTTATAAGGTCTGCAAAAAACATGCAAAAGTAATAAATTATGGCCACAAATCCAATGCACCAGTTCAATGTTTATAGAATTGGTCCAGAAATTAAAATAGATCAAATAGATATTTCTTTTACTAACGCTAGTTTGTTTATGGTAATCAGCTCTTTAGTTATTCTTATTGTCTTTAATTTAGGTTCATTGAAAAAGAGAATAGTTCCAGGTAAAATGCAATTACTAGCTGAACTTAGTTACTCATTTATTTCAAAAATGATTAATGATACAGCTGGTTCAAAAGGGAAACCATATTTTAGTTTCATTTTTTCGCTATTTATGTTTGTTCTTTTCTGCAACATGTTGGGTATGTTGCCATACGCTTTCACGGTCACTAGCCACATAATTGTTACTTTTGTTTTGGCGGCATTTATTTTTATTGGGGTTACCATAATTGGTTTTATTAAACATGGTCTTGGCTATTTAAAGTTATTTGTTCCAAGTGGTGTCCCAATTGTTTTGTTGCCATTAATTGTAATTATTGAAATAATATCATACTTGAGTAGACCCATTAGTTTGTCAGTAAGACTTTTTGCAAATATGATGGCTGGACATACAATGATGAAGGTTTTCGGAGGTTTTGTTATAAGCCTCGGATTAGTTGGTGGATGGCTTCCACTAAGTTTTTCAGTTGCATTAACTGGTTTGGAGATATTAGTTGCTTTTCTTCAGGCATATGTTTTTGCAATTTTAACATGCATATATTTAAATGATGCATTAAATTTACACCATTAAAAACAAAGGAGGAATAATGGAATTAGAAGCAGCAAAAATGATTGGAGCAGGTCTGGCGGCAATAGCTTTGGCTGGAGCAGGAGTAGGTATTGGAATCATATTCGGAAATTACCTTTCTGGAGCAATGAGAAATCCATCTGCAGCCCAAAAACAGTTTCCAAATTTATTATTAGGTTTCGCATTAGCCGAAGCTACTGGTTTATTTGGATTGGTTGTGGCATTGATTATTTTATTTGCATTTTAATTAATGCATAAAAGATTGGTTTTATATCTATTTATTTTAAGCTTAACATTTTTTACAAATGTAAATGGAGCTGAGTCTGAAGGTATGCCGCAATTAAACCCGGAGTTTTGGGTTTCTCAAATTTTTTGGCTAATTCTCACTTTTGGATCTCTATTTATTATACTATCTAAATTTGTTCTTCCAAAAATAAGTAATAATTTAGAAATGAGAAAATCACAAATTTTAGAAAATATAGAAACTGCTGAAAAACAAAAAATCGAAAGTGAAAATAAAATTAAAGAATATGAAACGTTAATTAATAATAGTAAAAATGAAGCAAGAAATTATTTTAATGAAGCTCGAAAAAAAATAATACAAGATATTGATCAGAAGAGAGAAAAAATAGAAAAAGATATAAATCAAGAAATCCAAAACGCTGAAAAAGAGATAATTGAATTAAAAAAAAGTTCACCTGAAAAAATTAACAAAATTGCAACTGAAACATCTATACATTTGATAAAACAATTAATTGGTGAAGAAATAAACAATAGCAGCATATCAGCAATAGTTGAAGATTTATCAAGAAAAAATAAGGAAAAAAATTATGGCAATTGATGCAACATTTTGGGTAGCAGTTTCTTTTTTTATTTTTTTAATTGTGCTAGTTTATTTTAAGATTCCACAAAAAGTAAATAATGTTTTAAATAAACTTATTTCTGACATCAAAAGTGAAATTGACGAAAGTGAAAAGCTAAGAGATGAGTCAAAAATTATGCTGGATAATGCTCAAGCAAAGTTGGACAGTGCGAAATCAGAAATTAAAAAAATCTCTGATAGTGCTAAAGAGGATAGCGAAAAACTTATAGTTGAGATGAATGATAAATTTCATAAAATGTCTGAGATTAAAAAAAATTTAGCAAAGTCTAAAATTTCACAAATCAAAGAAGTAGCCTTAAATGATATTAAAAAAGCATCAATAAAAATTGCTGTCGAATCTGTAAAAAAAGCAATATCAACATCAGTGGATAAATCTAAGTTAGATAATTTATTTTCTAAAGATTTAGAGGAAACAAAAAATCTGTTAAAAAAGATTAATTCCTGAGTTAACTATAAATTAGTTACTTTTTTTGAAAATAATATAAATTAAATAATTATGAATTCTGTTGTTATCGGTTCAGGTTTTGGTGGTATTGCTGCAGCACTCCGTCTTAAAGCAAAAGGTCATGATGTTACCTTAATTGAAAAACATAAAGATCTTGGTGGTAGGGCAAGAGTATTTAAAAAAAATGGTTTCACTTTTGATGGTGGACCGACAGTTATTACCGCTCCTTATCTTATAAATGAATTATTTGAATTATTTAAGAAAGATCCAGAAAATTATATAAAGCTAAAACCTCTTCAGACTTGGTATCAATTTGTTTTTGAAGATAAGTCAAAATTTAATTATTCAGGAAACGAAAATGATATGAAAAAACAGATTGAAAATATCAGTAAAGAGGATGTTGATGGTTATTCAAAATTAGTGAATTTTACAAAAAAAATTTTTGATAAAGGTTTTACAGAACTCTCTGATGTGCCATTTGATAAACCATTTGTAATGATGCGGCAATTACCGGCCTTATTAAAATTAAAAAGTTACAAATCAGTCTATTCTTTAGTTTCATCTTATGTAAAAAATGAAAAGCTGAGGAGGATGTTAAGTATGCATCCATTATTAGTTGGTGGAAACCCTTTTACTACAACATCAATCTATGGATTAATTTTATATTTAGAAAAAAAATGGGGGATTTATTACTCTATGGGAGGAACTGGAAATATTATAAGTGGATTTGAAAAATTAATGAATGAAGTAGGAATTCAAATAATTAAAGGCCACGAAGTAAATAAAATAATTTTAAAAGAAAAAAAAATTACTGGGATTCAATTGGATAACAACAAAAGTATAAATGCAGATAAGATTATATGTAATGCTGATCCTCCTGCAGTGTATGAAAATTTATTAAATGGCAATAAGAGAAGTTCTTTACTATTTGAATGGAAAAAAAATAGAATGGAATATTCAATGGGATTATTTGTTTATTATTTCGGTACTAAAAAGACTTATGATTCTGTTGAACATCATACAATTAAGTTTGGCAACAAATACAAAGAACATTTAGACGACATATTTAATAATAAAAAATTAAATAGTGATATAAGTTATTATTTACATAGACCATCAGCTACAGATAAGTCTATGGCCCCAGAGGGTCATGATTGTTTTTATGTTTTAGTACCAGTTCCTAATAATCAATCTAATATTGATTGGAAAATTGAAGGAGAAAAAATGAAAAATTTGGTAATTGATAAAATGGAAAATGATTTAATGCCAAATTTAAGAAAAAATATTGTTGAAGATTTTTATTTAACGCCTGATTATTTCGAAAAAGATCTAAATACAAAATATGGTTCTGGGTTTTCAATACAGCCAAAATTTTCACAGTCAGCTTATTTTAGATTTCATAATAAATCAGAAATTTATGATGGACTTTATTTTGTGGGAGCTGGAACTCATCCTGGCGCAGGTGTTCCTGGTGTCCTCTCATCTGCAAAAGTTCTTGATAAAATTTTAAGATGACTAAGAGTCTTTTATCTATTCACGCTAAGTCATTTAGTTGGGCAGGTTTTTTTTTACCAAAAAATAAGTATAAAGACAGTTCTGATTTATATGATTTTTGTAGAACATTAGACGATATTGTTGATCAAGATCTTTCGCTGAACGAAAAAATTAAAATATTTAATGAATTTAAAAGAGACTTTGAAAATAAAAACTTTGAGAATGAAAACATCAAAAAAATATATTCGCTAATTCAAAAATTTAATATTGATACTAGTATTATAAATGATTTATTTGATGGAGTTGAAACAGACTTAAAAGAAAAAGTAACTTTTGACACAAAAAAGGATTTAATTATATATTCCTATCGAGTTGCTGGTACTGTTGGATTAATGATGGCCAAGATTTTAAATGTCAGATCTAAAAATTCATTAAAGTCTGCAATTGATTTAGGAATTGCAATGCAGTTGACTAATATAGCTAGAGATGTATTGGAGGATAAAAATAGAAATAGGAATTACATAAATTTAGATTTTGAAACAATAGAAGACACAATAAAATTTGCTGATATTTTTTATAAAAGATCTTTTAGTGCTATAAGTGAAATACCATTTTTGAGTAGATTTGCAATATTAGTTGCAAGAAGAATCTATAGAGAAATTGGATATGAGATTTTAAAAAAAAAAAATATAGAAAGTTATAAAATAGCAGGAAAAATTTATGTTTCCTCTATACGAAAGTTTAACCAAACAGTTTTAAGTATTTTAGATATGTTCCGCTTATGTTATTTAAAAAAAAGTTACGAAATTGATAGAAAAGAACATGCTTTAATAAAAGAAGAAATAAATTTAGATGAAAGAATTTGATTATATTATTATTGGTGGTGGATGCGCAGGATTATCTCTTGCTTATGAGCTTGATATAAACAAAAAACTGGAAAAAAAAACCTTAGCTATTATCGAAATTAGAGAAAAATATAAAAGGGACAAGACATGGTCTTTTTGGAAGGTTTTCAATCATAATTTTGAGGATTGTGTTATTAAAAGCTGGAATAGCTTTACTATAAACTCACGTTATGGTTCCCATGAAATGAAAAACAAAAAATACCCATACCAAACTATTGATAGTGGTTTATTCTATAAAAAGGTAATAAATAGATTAAAAAAAAATCAAAATATTCAATTCTTAAAAGATATAGATCATTTAAATACTAAAAATTCATTTGTATTTAATAGCATTACATCTAATCAAGTTTATGACACTGGCCTCTGGCAACATTTTAAAGGTATAGAAATTGAAACTCCAAAAAATATTTTTGATGATGAAATCTTCAATCTCATGGATTTCGATTGTGATCAAAGAAATAATGTACATTTTTTCTATACTTTGCCTTTTACAAAAAACAAAGCTTTAGTTGAAACTACTTGGTTGTCAAAAATGAATGATGAAACTCTTAATGATTATGATTTACAATTAGAAAATTATATTAAAGAAACACTTAAAATTAAAAATTATACAATTAAATATGAAGAAGAAGGTGCAATACCACTTTTTTATCCAATCAAAAAAATTGAACAAAATAAACTTAATATTGGATCAGCTGGATGTATGACGCGTCTTAGCACTGGTTACACCTTTTTAAATATTCAAGAGCATAGTAAATATATAAGTGAAAATATTGAAATGATTAAAAAGGCTAAAATCTACCATATCGGTAAAAAATATGAATTTCTGGATAAAATCTTCTTGAATGTCTTAAAGAGACATCCTGATAAAATGCCAAAAATATTTTTTGATATGTTTAAAGGATCCTCTGAAGCTGTAATTAAATTTCTTTCAAATAAAAGTAACTTTTTTGAAGATTCAAAAGTAATTTTCAAAATGCCAAAAATACTATTTATTAAAAATATTTTTTAATTATATGAATAGAATCAACTATTTTCATTCTTTAATTTTTTTTAATATTTGTATTTTATTATCTGCATTTGATTTTTTAAGAAATAATGATTTTTTAATCTTGTCATTATTTCTTATACTAAGTTTAGGAATATCTCATGGTGCTCTAGATGATTTAAAGGGAAAGAAACTATTGAAAATTTTTAAATTTAATTCAATTTATATATTTTATTTTTTATATATTTTATTAGGTTTAATTATAATTTTAACTTGGATTATTTTTCCTAAATTTTTATTATTTCTTTTTTTAATTGTTGCATCTTATCATTTTGGCAAGGAAGACTCTGAATTTATAAATTTAAATTCTAAAAATGATTTAATTTATCTTTTCAAAGGTAGTTTAATCGTAACAGCGCCACTATTATTTCATAAAAATGAAACTTTAAAAATTTTCATGGATTTAAATTTTGATATTTCACAAAGTTTTTTTGTCTCTAATGAATTTATTTATCTTTTAGTTAGTCTAAGTTTTCTATCAAATATTATTATTAGTATAAATAAGGATATTAATATTAAGTCTCTTCTTTTTATGGACTTTATATCAGTAATGCTAATAAATTTTTTTCTACAACCAATATTGGCGTTTACAATTTATTTTTGTTTTTTACACTCTGTTAGACATTCATTTAAATTGTCTAATGAACTTAATAATAAAGATTTTATTAAAGGTATAAAAAAATTTATAATCAAAGCGCTACCATTAACTATTTTCACTGGTGTCTTGTTTTTTGGTATCACTGTTTTTATTAAGTAATTATTATGATTTGGATACTGCTATATCAAAAGTTATATTTATTGGTTTGGCGTCTTTGACCTTTCCGCATATATTGCTCGAATATTTAATCGAAAAAAATGAAAAATAAAAATATAAACTTATTAGGATGGGTATTATTTATAATTTCAGCAATTGGGTTTACTATATCAAGTATTGGAAGTTTCTGGGCAATGTTTGGAAGTCTATTTTTTTTAGTGGCATGTCTTGTATTTCTAATTCCTTTTTTTAGAGAAGAAAGAAATGAAAAATAAAGATTTAAAAATATACTTAGCCTCACCAAGGGGTTTCTGTGCTGGTGTTGATAGAGCAATTGAAATTGTAAAAAAAAGTATTTCAAAATATGGCGCTCCAGTATATGTGAGGCATGAAATAGTTCATAATAAACATGTTGTCGAAAGCTTAAAAAAAATTGGAGCTATCTTCGTTGAGGAATTAAACGAAATTGAAGACAAATCTAGACCGGTTATTTTTTCTGCGCACGGGGTTCCAAAAAAAATTCCTAATGAAGCAAAAAAATTAAATATGCAATATATTGATGCAACATGTCCATTAGTTACTAAAGTACATAGAGAGGCTGAAAATTTGCATAAAGATGGATCCCATATTCTTTTGATTGGTCATAAAAATCATCCTGAAGTGATAGGCACTATGGGTCAAATTCCTTCTGAGGGTATAGATCTTATTCAAAGTTTAGATGATGCGACTAAATACAATAAAAAGAACAATAAAAATTTAGCATTTATAACTCAAACAACTTTATCCGTTGACGATACAAAAGATATTGTAGATGAATTAAAGAAAAGATTTCCAGAGATAAAAGAGCCAAAAAAAGAAGATATTTGTTACGCAACTACAAATAGACAGTCTGCTGTAAAAAAAATTGCAAACAAATGTGAAATGTTTTTTGTTATCGGTAGTAGAAATTCATCAAATTCTTTAAGGCTTGTTGAAGTTGCTAAAAATTCAGGTTGTAAAAACTCTATACTTCTTCATTCAGAGAGTGGAGTACCATTTGATCAAATTGATAAGTGTAAAACTATTGGTATATCATCGGGTGCATCTGCTCCTGAAATTTTAGTAGAACAGTTTTTAGATGAAATTAAAAGTAAATATAATATTTCTGTCGAAGAAGTTGAGATTATCAAAGAGGATGTAACTTTCAAAATTCCTGGAAAATTAAATTAATGGCAGTTTTTACAAAAATAAATTCCAAAGATATAAAAAAAATAGAAAATGTCTTTAATCTTGGTGTAATTAATAAAGTTGAGGGTATTAAAAAAGGAATAGAAAATACAAACTATATAATTAAATTTAACAACACAAAATTTGTTTTAACAATTTTTGAAAAAAGAGTAAAAACTAATGATCTTCCTTTTTTTATGAATCTTATGTCGGGACTTTCTAATTTAAAAATTAATTGTCCTAAACCAATGAAAACTAAAAAAAAAAGTTACCTTTTTAATATTAAAAATAAAAAAGCGTGTCTAGTAAGTTTTTTAAAAGGTAATGATAAAAAAAATTTAACACCAAAAGATTGTTATGTTTTGGGAAAAAATATAGCGATACTTCATAAAGCTACAAAAAAGTTAAAGCTGTATAGAAAAAATTCATTAGATGTGAAATCATGGTCTAATTTAAATAAGAAAATAGATAGAAGAATAAATAAACTATCAAAAAATCTTAAAAATATAATAGAGGAAAATATTATAAATATTGAAAAAAACTGGCCAAAAAATTTACCCAAGGGGGTTATACATTCTGATCTATTTATAGATAATATTTTCTTTTTAAGAAAAAAATTTTATGGTTTTATAG
Organism: uncultured Pelagibacteraceae bacterium; assembly: GCA_902610655.1. Lineage (GTDB taxonomy): Bacteria > Pseudomonadota > Alphaproteobacteria > Pelagibacterales > Pelagibacteraceae > Pelagibacter. The sequence goes on along the minus strand of CACLWL010000008.1, from coordinate 2,523 downwards.
ATTTTTACTTTTCCTCAACTGACTTTTATGCATATGAGCTTGCAACTTGTATTAATGCCATTTGTTTTAGAAAGAAAAAAAGCGAATATATTCTTGACCTTAATAAATCATCCAACCTTTTAAAAGGATATCAAAAAATAAGAAAATTAAATTCTTCTGAAAAGAATAAATTTAATATTCTTTGTAAAGGGTCGGCGCTTAGGTATTTATTAACAAGATCCTATGATTTTCTTAATACACCAAAAACAGCCTTGATAAAAGTTAAAGACCCTAAAGAGTATTTAAAAAAACTTATTTTTCATAATAAGTTAAGTAAATTTAAAAATTATATTAAATGATTAAAATTTATACAGACGGATCTTGTTTAGAAAATCCAGGTGATGGAGGTTGGGCTGCTATAATAATTATTGACAAACAAAAGAAGATCATTTCTGGAAATCAGAAAAATACAACTAATAATAGGATGGAGTTATTAGCACCAATTGAAGCTTTAAAAACTCTCCAAATTAATTCAGAAATAGAAATAATCACAGACTCAAAATATGTAAAATTAGGAATAACAGAATGGATTAATAATTGGAAAAAAAATGGTTGGAAAACTTCAAATAAGAAAGAAGTAAAAAATATAGAATTATGGAAGGAATTAGATAGTCTGGTGGAAAATTTTAATATTAAATGGTCTTGGGTTAAAGCTCACTCGACTGATCAATTAAATAACGAAGTTGATTTAATGGCTAAAAAAGCAGCGAGTCTAAATTAAATTTAGAAAATTTTCTGCTGCTGAAATTTGACACATTCCAGTTTCTTTTTCTTCTTGCAGTTGTAAAATTTTATTATCCTCAATTAACATAGTATATCTATTAGATCTAATTCCAAGACCTCTCCCAGATTTATCGACCTCAGCACCTATTGATTTTGTAAATGTTATAAAAGGATCTCCTAACATTAAAATATTTCCATCAACATTATTTTGTTTGCCCCAAGCACTCATCACAAAAGGATCATTTACAGCAATACAAGCTATTAAATCAATTCCCTTAGATTTAAATCTATCTAGATTACTTAAATATCCTGGAAGATGTTTTGAAGAACAAACCGATGTGAAGGCGCCAGGCATTCCAAGTAATATAGTTTTTTTATCTTTAAAAATTTTTTTAATTTTAATTATTTCTGGTTCATTGTTAATAAGTTGAAAAACTTCAACATCAGGAATATTGTCATTAATCTTGAATTTCATTTACAATTTTTTTTATATAAGATTTCAAATTCTCAATGTTATTTTGAAACACCTCATATTCTTCTCTTTGATTTAATATTCCTTTGAGATGATTTGGTAATTCTTCTTTTTTATCAATGGCCTTTAAAATAGCATTAGGGAATTTACATGGATGTGCAGTAGCTAAAACAATGTAATTTTTCTCATTATGTTTTTTAACTGCTCCAACTCCTATAGCTGTATGAGGATCAATTACAATTCTATTATTTTTGTATATATGCTTAATTGTTTCTAGGATTTCTTTTTCATTAAGACTTCCAGAAATAAAATCTTTTTGTATTTTTTTTAATGAAAATTGGTCTAAATTAAATTTATTATTTTTAATATCATTCATAGTTTCAATAACTTTTTTTGAGTCATTATTATAGATATCAAATAACAATCTCTCAAAATTACTCGCGACCTGAATATCCATACTTGGAGAAATTGTCTCTTGAACTTTGTTGGTTTTATAATCACCTTTTGATATTGCCCTGTGAAGAATATCGTTTTCGTTTGTTGCTACCAATAATTTATCAATTGGTAGACCCATTTTTTTTGCTAAATATCCAGCATAAACATCTCCAAAATTTCCTGTAGGAACAGAAAATGAAACCTTTTCTTTTTTATCTAATTTAAAATAACAAAAAAAATAATAGACTGATTGCGCAACTATTCTAGCCCAATTAATTGAATTAACACCAGACATATTAATAGATTTGGAAAACTCATGATCAGAAAACATTTGTTTAACTAGTTTTTGACAATCATCAAAGTTACCCTCAACTGCAATGTTAAAAACATTTTTTGATGGATTTGTAGTCATTAACATTCTTTGAACTGGCGATATTCGGTTATTAGGATGTAAAACAAAAATATTTATATTTTTTTTTCCTTTAACAGCATCAATCGCGGCAGCCCCTGTATCCCCAGAAGTTGCTACAACAATATTTATTTTTTCACTAGTTTTGCTTAAGTAATATTCGTAGAAATTACCAATAAGTTGCATTGCTACGTCTTTAAAAGCTAGCGTGGGACCATGAAAAAGTTCTAATATCTGCAAATCTTCAACTTTTCTAATTTTTACCACTTCCTTTTCACTAAATGATGAATAAGATTTTTTAACAATTTCATGAAGCTTTTCCTTTGAACAAAAATCTCCTATAAATTTGTATATTATCTCTGTTGCCAAGTCGACATATGACAACGCTTTTAAATTTGAAAATTCTTTCTCCGAAAATTTTTCTATTTTTTTAGGTAAAAACAAA
>CACLWL010000007.1 GCA_902610655.1 uncultured Pelagibacteraceae bacterium | reverse complement strand
GTCTTTTAAATTTACTAAAGATACTATTGATTATATTCACCGATCTGTTGCTTATATTAAGCAAAAAATTGATAATCCTGTTTTTTTTATTTGGTCAAATGATTTCAAAGGTTTAAGAGAATATTTTAGTGAAAATGAATACATATTTATTGAAAATCATACAAATAAATCATTAAATGATTTCCATTTATTCAATTTTAGCAAACACTTTATAGTAGGTCCCACATCATTTCATTGGTGGGGTGCCTGGTTAAATAATAATCCCAATAAGATTTGTATTAGACCAAAAAATATTAATCCTTCAAATAATAATGATTTTTGGCCTAGTGATTGGATACCAATATAACCTTAATTTATAATTTAACTTTATTTAGTGCATTGTTTTTAAAGATATTTGCTTCTTTAATATATCTTCTAACCATCTGTGTTGTTTTATGACCAGTCATTGCCATAATACTACGTTCATCAGCACCAGACTCGGCAGCAACAGTTGCAAATCCTGATCTTAAACTATGACCTGCAAAATTTTTATTTTCTATACCTGCTAAATTTAAATATTCTTTCATTAATAATACTACTGATTGATCAGTTAATCTTTTTTCTGTCAAAGATAAACCTTTAGAAAATCTTCTAAAAATTGGTCCAGATTTAATCTTAGAAATTTCTAACCATTTTTTAAGATTAACAATTGGACAATAAGTTTTATTAGTGAAGTAGGGCAGTCCTTTAATCGTCCCTTCACCGAATTGATCAGTTTTTGACCTTTTAATAGTGATTTTGAGCCCCTCAGGTACAAATTCTAAATCTTCATGATCGATTGAAATTAACTCAGTTCGTCTAAATCCCCCACTAAAGCCAACTAATATTATTGATTTATCTCTAAACTTCTTAATATCCTCAATTTTTTGTTCATTTATTACATTAATTATAGATTTTAAATGATTGATTAATATAGGTTTTTTTCCTTTTTGAATGCTTCCCTTTACCCTTCTTATTCCCATTAAGTTTTCAACAATAATTGGATGTTTTGTATCCAAATAATGCCCTTTTAACTTATGAACCATACTAATTGATACTAGTCTTCTTCTTAAAGTGCTTATTTTCGAATTTTTAGAAAGATGGGTTAGGTATAAAGAAACTATTTTAGGCTCTGATGGTAAAGAATTTAAGCCATGTTTTGCACAAAAAGCTCCGAAATCTTTAAAATCTGATTTATAAGCTCTTAAAGTATTATTTGCTTTAGAACTTTTGAGGTTATTTAAAGTTGCCTCATGAAGTGATTTTAGGTCTGTTGTAAGCTCATTCATATTATTACTATTGATAACAATTAATTATCATTAGTAATAATATAACTCATTTAATAAGTCAAGCAATTAATGTAAAAGGTTTTTTAATGCCAAGATATGTAATTATAGGTCTAGTTGTTATTGTAGGAACATTTCTAATTATGAATTATTGGCCAAAATTAAAAAACCAAACAAAAACCCGAATCTTAATGGGCATTTTTGGAATCTTTTTTATAAGCATATTTGTCCTCTTATTTTTATTAATCTATTAGGAAACTTTGATCGATATTTTTAGTATAATTATTGCTGGTATTTTTTCGTGTATAATTCTTGATATTTTGGGTTTTTTAATGAAGTTTTTGGGTATTCCTGAACCTTCCTGGGCTGTCGTTGGTCGATGGACCTATTATATGCTTAAAAAAGCCAAATTTTATAACCCTAATATTGCAGAAATGGATTCGTTCAAATATGAGGTTGTTCTAGGTTGGCTATTTCACTATTACCTATCGATTTGTTGGGCTATTATTTATTATATTTGTTTTATATTAATTGGTCTTAAAATGTCCTATTTTTCAGGCTTCATATTTGGGGCTCTAACTACTTTAGCTCCATTATTGATATTTTTGCCATTTACCGGACAAGGTATATTTGCCAGAAATACAAATATACCACTGAAAACCTCATTAATTTTTTTAATTAGACATTCAATTTATGGAATTGCTATGTATGAGGGTTTTAGATGGTTCAATTAAGCAATGAAAAAAGTTATCCCCACTATTCACTAATTTTAGAAAAAAAATAAAAAAACAATCAAAAAGTGATTAATACAACTTATTATTATTGGTATTATTTCTCCAATTAAGAGGTAACTCTTAACTGACCGACTGGGGAAATGCCGAGAGGACCAAGCCAGGAGGCAGAAAGCTTCGCAGAGTAGCGCTAAAATTGTGAGGCGGGAGGCATGGCGGTAGCGCCTACAACGACGTGCCAAAACAACTGTTCTTTGCACTGTAAAAAGTGCAAGGAAACAGGGGTTTTTAAGATGAAAGGTACATTTTTTCAAAAAAAAGTTTGGAACTATTTAAAAACTATTCCAAAAGGTCAGGTTAAAACTTATAAACAAGTCGCAATAGGCATTAAAAGACCAAAATCGGCTCGTGCAGTTGCTAATGCATGTGCTAAAAACCCTTACGCACCCAAAATACCGTGTCATAGAGTAATTAGATCAGATGGAGGGCTTGGAGGTTACTCTGGAATAGGTGGGATTAGGAAAAAGCTCCGATTACTTAGATCTGAGAAAGTAAGTATTTAAACCCTTTTATAAGTTATTTTCTGTAAAAAAAGTTAACAAAATCAACGTTTTTTTAACATTTTAATTAAAATTCATGTTAAGAGCATAATTCACCCTTCAGTTGTAGCATTTAGCACAGTCTGCTAAAATTAGACCCCTCTATGTCCGTTTAAATGCCATATTCAGTTTATGCATTGCTCTATTATTAAACATTAACAACACTCTTAGATTGCCCTGTTTAATATGTTCTTATAATTTTTAATCTTTTAAAATCAGAAATAGTTCATTCAAAAACCTATATTTTATGTCATTTTTAATATTTTAAGTTATTTTTGAGACGAATATAAATAATTATCCTTACTTCATTTACTAGAATAACAATATTTTAATTAATAATGCTAGCTTTATTGATTAATTAAATCATTTTTTTAATACAAATAATGTAATAATTACAATAATTTAAATGTTATACTTAAAGTTTTACATTAATAATTAGTAAATAAATGATACCTAATATTAAAAATTGGACTTATGATAAGCCTCTCTTCTAGCAATGTAGATTCCAGAAATAACGATTATAAATAACCCAAGGAAGGTCGCATTATCAGGAAAATCACTAAAGAAATAATAGCCAATTATAATATTAGTAACAATTTCAAAGTAGCTAAAAGGAGCAAGTTTAGACGCATCTGCATATTTAAGGGATAATATGAGGAAAAAATGACCTACACAGGCAAATGCACCAATAGCACCCAATAGTGACCACTGATTTAACGTAGGGGCAACCCAAACAAATGGCATCGTTAAAGATATAATTATCGCCCCCACTACACCAGTTAACAAAAGCGTTAATAAAGGATTGTCTGATTTACTTAACTTACGTGTAATAATTAAATAAAATCCATACATAATACCTGTACCTAGCGCAGCAAAACTTGCAAAATTTATTTCTACAAAACCAGGTCTAATAACAATTAGAGATCCCAAAAAACCAATTATCACAGCTAACCACCTTTTATATCCAACTTTTTCTCCTAACAAAATTGGTGAAAATGCAGTCACTACTAATGGAGCTATAAATGCGAGCGTTAGTGCTTTTGCTAATGATATTATTGATATTGAATAGAAAAAACAAACATTCGCTATCAAAAGTAATAATCCTCTTAAAATTTGTAATTTAGGTTCACTTGTCCAAACAAGATTTTTTCTAAAAAGAAAAAACATTACAGGCAAAGTAAAAACTACTGTAAAAAAATATCTTCCCCAAGTAATTTGTAAAACCGGAAGATCGGCACTAAGGTATTTAGCTATACCATCCATTATTGGCAACATTACCCAAGCCAATAAGTTAAAAGCTATAGCCTTCATTAAGGAAAGAAATTTAATGCTATGAATACAATAATTGGAATAGTTACAAATGAAATAACTGTTGATACAAAAATCATACTTGCTACATTATCTACGTTCTCTTTAGGTGAATACATTGAACCAACAAGAAAATTTAGAATTGCGCTAGGCATAGAACATTGAATTAATAATACACCAGCAGCAAAACCACTTAAATTGAAATAATAAATAATTGCAAAACCAACAGCTGGACCTAAAATAACTCTAGCAAATGATGAAATTAATGATCTTTTTAAAGAAAAAACTTTAAGACGAGTAAGTGCAATTCCTAAAGACATTAAAATTAGAAATATAGTAGCATACATTAATAAAAATGTAGTATTTTCAACAAATACTGGAAGCTCGATATTAAAATAAAGTAATAATACAGATATAATAATTGTATAAAAAGGCGGACTTTTTAAAATAACATTAAAACTAAATTTTCTATCAGCTAAAAAAACACCAACAGTGAAATGAAAAAGAATAATTAATGCTGTTATTGCAGCAGCTACACCTAATCCATCAAAACCATATGCAAAAAGACATATGGGAAAACCCATATTACCTGTATTTGGCATCATAAAAGGTGGCAATTCTCTAATAATGTCCTTAGATTTTATAAAATATAAAAAAATAACTCCTATAACTGCAAAACCGCATATAGCTATTAAATAATACCAAAAATAATCAACGAAGGTTTGAAAATTTATATTTTTAACATTTAAAGCATAAATAATCATCGCGGGAGAACCGACATTTGCCGCAAAGTCAGTTATAAATTTTGTATCAAATTTTTTATCTTTTTTACCAATAAAGTACCCAATACCTATTATAAAAAAAACAGGAAATATGACTTCGAAAAGTTTTATATATATTTCCATTTAAAAAAGTCTTAATAAAACTGGTTTTTTAATGATGTTCTTATTTGATGTAAGTGATTTTAAGCATTTTTTTGAATTATTTTCTTTAACACTATGAGTTATAATAATTATTGATGCTTTTTTGTTAGCATTATTAGGTATCTGTATTAATCTTTGGATAGAAATTTTATACTTAGCTAAATTTTTAGTAATTTGAGACAAGACACCAGGTTTATCTTTAACTTCAAATCTTAAATAAAGTGAATTAATATAATTTTTATCATCATAAATTTTAACTTTTTTTCTAACATTGTTTGTTAGTCCAAAAGGAAATTTTATGTTACCTCTTAATACAGATAAAAAATCCGACATCAAAGCAGATGAAGTTGGACCAGGCCCTGCCCCTTCTCCTTGAAGAACAGATTCCCCAACTGGTTTTCCCTCAAGAATAACCGCATTCATAACTCCGCTAACATTTGCAATATATGTATTCTTTTTAACTAAACACGGGTGAACCCTTTCAAAAAGTTGATTATTGATCATCTCTGTTACACCAAGAAGTTTAATTCTTAGATTTAACTGTTCAGCCATATCAAAATCTTTGCTTTCAATATTTTCAATTCCTTCCATCATGCATTTTGATTTTGAAATTTTTTTATTAAATGCCAAGGCAGAAAGAATCTTCACTTTTGCAAGTGTATCGTAACCATTTAGATCCAATTTTGGATTACCAGGTTCTGCATATCCAAGATTTTGTGCTTTAATTAATGCATTTTTAAATGAACTACCTGTATTTTCCATTTCAGATAAAATATAGTTACAAGTGCCATTAAGTATCCCATAAACTTTATGGATACTATTTGTAGCTAACCCTTCTTTAATAGTTCTTAAAATTGGAATACCACCACCTACAGATGCTTCAAATTCTAGGTTAACTTTATTTTTTACTGCTAAATCTGAGAGATGTTCGCCATGTTTTGCAATTAAAGCTTTATTGGGAGTTATAACATGCACTTTTTTCTTAATTGCTTTTTCTACTATCTTTTTAGAAATTCCATCAGATAATCCTATACATTCAAATAAAATATCTATTTTTTTATCATTTATTATTTTTAAAGGATTTGAGAAGAAGATTTTTTTGTTAACCTTAAAAATCCTTTTTTTATTCTTATTTTTTGCGCTGATAGCTACTATATTTACAATTTTTCCAGTTTTATTTTGTATTTCTTTTTTTTTGGACGAAATCTCTTTGTAAAGGTATGAACCAATCTGTCCCAATCCAACTATAGCAACATTATATATTTTTTTCATTTATCTATGTTAGGAAAATCTTTTGAATTATTATAATCATCAAGTTTTTTTTTATATTCATCAATACTTAAGTCGTAGAAATTATCAAAATCTACCTTTTTAGATACATTTTTTTTATTGCCGAAAGCACAAGAATTTAACAAAATTAAAATTACTATTAATAGTCTAATCATTTCATACCCTCGTTTTCACTAAGGCCCAATCTTAAATTCATATTTTGTACTGCTTGACCAGATCCACCTTTAATTAAATTGTCTATAACAGATAATAATATAATTTTATTTTTATACTTAGACTTGCAAACCGAAATAATACAATTATTTGTATTTATCACGTTATTTGTACTAAGATGTGTGTCTTTATTTGCTATTTTAACAAATCTTTTTTTTTTATAAAAATTTTTAAGTGTACTTAAAATTTTATTTTGATTAGTACCCTTTTTGGTATCTACATAAATAGTGCTTAATATACCTCTGAACATTGGAGTTAAATGAGGATTAAAAGTAAATTTAGGTTCTCTATTTGTATAGTAATTTAGCACTTGTAAAATTTCAGGATTATGACGGTGCATGTTAATACCATACGCACTAAGTGATCCATATAAATTATCTTTTTTGTATTTTTTATGCACTCCCCTCCCGGCACCTGAATATCCAGATTTTGAATCAATAACAATGTTGTCTGTTTTTATTATATTTTTTTGAATTAAAGGAACTAAAGGTAATAGTATTGACGTAGGATAGCATCCTGGACACGAAATAATGTTATAATTTTTTAATTTATGATTTGATAGCTCAGGTAAAAGATAAACACTTTTTTTTATATTACTTATTGCTTTATGTTTTTGCTTGTACCACTTTAAATAGACACTGCTTTTTTTAAGTCTAAAATCTCCTGATAAATCGATCAAAATATTTCTTTTGTTTAGTTGTTTAGAAATAAGCTGTGCTTCACCATTTGGTAAAGCAGAAAAGATTATATCACATTCGTTAATTTTAGATTTAGTAATTTTACTGATCTTAGGAAGTTTTAATTTTATAGATTTATCAAAATCTGTTACTTTTTTTCCTATCGAACTATAACCACACAAGTATTTAATTTTAATTTTTTTGTGTTTAATTAAAATTTTAACTAATTCAATACCCAGGTAACCAGTCGCACCAGCAATTAAAACATTTATTTTGGACATTTTATACTTATAACAGTTTATATTGAAAAAAAAATTATCTTTTAGAAAACTGAAAGCTTCTTCTAGCTTTTCTATGGCCGTATTTTTTTCTTTCAACAGCTCTAGAATCTCGAGTGGTTAGTTTTTCTTTTTTTAGAGTAGATTTAGATTCACTATCTATCATTACTAAAGCTTTAGAAATGCCATGAACCATAGCACCTACCTGACCTGTTAAACCTCCACCTTTAACTTTACAGTTAACGTCATATGAAGTTGATTGATTTAATATTTCAAATGGTCTTAATAATTGCATTTTATGATTAGCTCTAGTGAAATAGTTATCATAGTCTTTGCCATTTACAGTTATTTTTCCTGAACCTTTTTTAAGCCAAATACGTGCTATAGAGGTTTTTCTTTTACCTGTTGCATATGTTATATCTTTAATATCTAAATTTGTTTCCATTTTAATTTCGAATAATATTTTTATTATTCATTTTTGATAAATCTAATACCTTAGGATTCTGAGCTGAATGTGGATGCTCTTCCCCGGCGTAGATTTTTAATTTACTTAATTGATTTCTAGATAAAACACCACCAGGAAGCATTCTCTTTACAGCTAACTTTAGTACTTCTTCTGGTTTATTTTTTTCACTTAGCTTTTCAGGGGTTGTCTCTTTTATACCGCCAGGATAACCAGTATGTCTGTAATATTTTTTATTTTGAAATTTGTTTCCAGTAAATCTGATTTTCTCCACATTTTTAACTATTACAAAGTCGCCGTGATCAACATGAGGGGAAAAAGTATTTTTATTTTTTCCTCTAAGGATTTTTGTTATAATTGTTGCTAATCTGCCAACAACAGCATCTTTAGCGTCTATTTCGACCCATGATGTAGTTATTTCAGATTTTTTTAAAAATTTAGTCACTTGGCTGGGATTAATACTTATAAATATTTAGTATGTCAATTAATAGGTTGTATTAGTTGGATAAAAAATGCTTATACTACAAGGTTTTTTATTAAATTGGACATTCAATCTAGCTGTAATAAAATAAAATTATAAAAAGGGAGGAAATTAATGTCAAAACAATCTAAAAATCCGGAAACTATTGCATTACATGGTGGAGATTACAGAAGTGATCCCGCAACTACTGCTGTAGCTGTTCCAATATACAGAACAACATCATATCAATTCAACAATACAGGACACGCAGCAAATTTGTTTGCTCTTAAAGAGTTTGGAAACATTTATACAAGAATAATGAATCCAACAAATGACGTACTTGAAAAAAGAGTTGCTGCACTTGAAAATGGATTAGCTTGCGTTAGTGTTGGTTCAGGTCAAGCTGCTTCTACATTTGCTATATTAAATGTATGTCAGTCAGGAGACAATTTTGTAAGCTCAACAGACTTATACGGAGGTACTGTCAACTTGTTCACGCATACTTTAAAAAAATTAGGTATAGAAGTAAGGTACGCAGACCCTTCTGATCCTAAAAATTTTGAAAAAGCAATTGATGATAAAACTAGATGTTTTTATGCAGAAACTTTACCAAATCCTGCATTAAGAGTTTTTCCAATTAAGGAAGTATCAGATATAGGTAGAAAACATAACATTCCACTAATAATGGATAACACAGCTGCACCAATAATATGTAAACCTTTAGATCATGGTGCTGCCGTAGTAGTTCATTCACTAACTAAATTTATTGGTGGTCATGGAACTGTAATAGGTGGTTGTTTGGTAGATGCAGGTAATTTTGATTGGACTGCAGATCCTAAAAGACAACCATTGTTTAATGAACCTGATATGAGTTATGGAGGAGCAAAATGGGGAGAAGTAGTTCCACAATTAACTGGTGCAAATGTTTCTTTTGCTGTGAGAGCTAGAGTTTGTTTGCTTAGAGACTTAGGCGCACCATTAGCACCTGATAATGCTTGGGGAATTATTCAAGGTCTTGAAACAGCTCCATTAAGAATGCAACAACATTGCTCTAATGCAACTAAAGTTGTTGACTTTCTTCAAAAACATAAAAATGTTGAGCGTGTTATATACCCTACTCTTCATAAAGGTGCTGTTGGTGAAAGAACTAAAAAATATTTCTCTGGTGGAAATGGAGCGTTAGTTGGTATTGAGGTTAAAGGTGGCGTTGAAGCAGGTAAAAAATTTATTGAGGCTTTAAAAATGTTTTACCATGTTGCAAATATTGGAGATGCAAGAAGCTTAGCAATCCATCCCGCAACAACAACTCATAGTCAATTAACTCCTGAAGAACTTTTAGCTGCCGGTGTTACACCAGGATACGTAAGGCTTTCGATTGGAATAGAACATCCTGATGACATTGTGGCTGATTTAAAACAAGCTTTAGATGCTTCAGGAAAACCGAGTCTTAAAGCTGTTAGCTAGAACTTTGTTTGTTTAAAAATAAAAAATAAACACAGGAACTAACTAAGAAAATTGAACTTATCTGGTGCATAGATGCTAAATAAATCTGTGCACCATATAACAAAGTTAAAATTCCTAACGCAACCTGTATTATCAAAAATAAACCTATAAGATTAATCGGTCTATAAAGTTTTTCAATCTTATCTCTATAGACATTAAAAAAAATAAATAAATAAACTAATATAATTATATAAGCTAGGTTTCTATGCATAAACTGAACTAAAGATGGGTCATTAAAAGCTGAAAATGATAACAAATTAAAAAAATTATTATCATCGGGAAAGAAATTAGATCCCATCATTGGCCAAGTGTTATAAATAGTGCCAGCATCCATGCCAGAAACAAAAGCACCTATTGAAATTTGCGCATAAACAATGATTAAAAAGAAAAAGGATAAATTGTAATTAAATTTATTTTTTTCCAAACTTTGATATTTAAGCTCAAGAAAATTCCATAAAATCAAAGAAATTATAAAAAAAGCAATCATTAAATGTAGCGCAAGTCTATAGTGACTAACATCAACTCTATCTACTAACCCACTAGAAACCATGTACCATCCTATAAAACCCTGAAAACAAATTAAAAAGAAAATTAGATATAATTTAAATAAAGTTTTGAAACTAGTACGGTATGTATAATAGACCAATGGAATCAAAAAAGAGATACCAATAAGCCTTCCTAAAAACCTATGTATCCATTCCCACCAAAAAATTATTTTAAATTCACTCATTGTCATATCGTAATTTTGCAATTTGAATTCAGGAATTTCTTTATATAAATCAAAATATTTATTCCAGTCATTTTGATTAAGAGGTGGCAGAAAGCCAGCAAATAACTCCCATTCGGTTATTGATAAACCAGAATCTGTTAGTCTAGTTAGACCACCAACTATTATCATGATGGCTATAATGCAAAACATAAATAAAAGCCAAGAGGAAATACTATTTCTTAGATTAATATTATCTATATACATATTAAAATAAATATATTAATTTTTGTTAAAACCAATTGAATAAATGTCGCCAGAAAATAAAAAAAAACTCAATATACTCAGAAAAAAACTTGATAAAATAGACGACCGATTAATAGACATAATAAAAATTAGAACTAATTTAGTTACAGAAGTTGTAAAACTTAAAGATTATAAAAATCAAATTATTGATAAAAAAAGAATATCAATAATTTTAAAAAAAATTAAGAAAAAATCAGTTTTAAAGAGGATTGATCCAAAAATAACAAATAGGATTTGGAAAAATATGATTTGGTCCTATATAAATTATGAGCGAAAAATATTTAAAAAGAAATAAATTATTTACTGTGTGGAGGTAATTTTTTTTCTACAAAAATTTCGTGTTTTCGAGTTGATGGATTATACTTCCTTGCTTTTAATTTAACTTTTGCTTTTTCACCACCAGCAGGTTTTTTGACATAGTAAAAAAAAGGACTATCAGGTTTAGCCTCAGGAACTAATCTTACTTTGACGTGAGTTTTCTTTGCCATTTTATTTTATTTTTTTTAAATCTTTTAAAATATTTGAAATCTTAATTAATCTATCTTTCAAATATTTATTAGACATACTTATATGATCATCTGATCGATCGTCAAGGATTAATCTTTTATCATTGAGAAGCTTTTTAACACCTTTTATGGTCATACCTTTCTCTTTTAACAAAAATTTAATTTTAACTAATAAATCGATAGTTTTTTTATCATAATATCTTCTACCATTATTTAAAAAGAAAGGTTTTAATTGTTTAAATTCTTTCTCCCAGAATCTTAATATATAAGTATTTAATCGGCCTGTTTTTTTATTTTTTAAATTTAATAATTCAGCTACTTCTCCAATAGTTTTATATGCATTATTAGTCTTATTAATCATTATTATTGATATAATGCTTAAATTCTTTTGAAGGTTTGAATAAAATAACGCTTCTTTCAGAAATTAATTTTTTTTGTTTTGTCTTAAAATTATATCCAGGACGACTTTTTTTATTTTTTAATATAAAGGTTCCAAAATTACTAATTTTTAGCTTTTTGTATTCTATTAAATTTTCAATTATAACATCTAGAATGTCATCAAATAGATTTTCAGATACTTTTTTAGAGAAACCTATCTGCATATAAATAGAATTAACTATATCTTTTTTTGTAAGATTAATTCTCACTGTAAATATTGCTTTTTATTTTTTTAATCAAATCACCTCTTACTATTCTCTCGCATACTGATAAAGAGTTCGAAAAGCCTATATAATCTGTAGACCCATGACTTTTTACTACGGGAGAGTCCAAACCAATAAAAATTGCTCCATTATAAAGTCTCGGGTCTAATCTTTTTTTAAACGACTTTAAATTTAAATAATTTATTAAACCAGATAGTTTACCTAAAAAATTATTATTAAACATTTTTTTTAATTCATTAGTAATAAAGTTTGCTGTTCCTTCTGCCGTCTTAAGAGCAACATTGCCAGTAAATCCATCTGAAACAATTACATTTACATTGCCATTCATTAAGTCATTTCCCTCGATAAAACCTTCAAAATTAAATTGAGAACTTTTGATTTCATTCATTTTTTGGTATGTGTTCTTAAGTACATCGTTACCTTTCATTTCCTCTGATCCTATATTTAGTAAAGCAACTTTTGCTTTTTCATTTGGATAAAGAGATTTAAACAGGGATGCTCCCATAATAGAAAAATCTATTAAATTTTTTTCATTACATTCAATATTTGCTCCAAGATCTAAAACAACGCTCATACCAGTTTTATTAGGCCATAATGCTGATAAAGCTGGTTTGTCAATATTTTCAATCATTTTAAGATTAAGTTTTGATATAACTAACAATGCGCCAGTGTTGCCTGCCGATATCACAATATCCGCCTTTCTATTTTTTACACTTTCAATTGACAACCACATACTTGTATCTTTCCCTCTCTTAGCTGCCTCTAATGGAGTATCTTTTCCCTCAACTTTATTTTTTGTATGTATAATTTCATAACATGTTTTATTTAATGATTTTGGAATAGAGGTATCGATAATATTTTTATCACCAAAAATTAAATAATTAACATTTTTCGATTTTTTATTATGTTCATTTATACCTTCTAAAATCTTTTTCGGAGATCCGTCACCGCCCATTGCATCTACAGCAATCGTAATATTATTATCCATTAATAGATTATAAATTATTTATTCTTTAGGGTCTAAAACTTGTCTACCTTTATACATACCGGTTTTTAGATCTAAATGATGAGATAGTCTATATTCACCACTTTTTTTATCTTCAATTATATTTTTTGAAGAAATCTTTATATGCGATCTTCTTTTACCAGCTCTTGATTTAGACGTTTTACGTTTAGGTACAGCCATAATTAAATTTCTAGATTAATTACACCGTTTACGAAAGAATTAAAAGATCTATTTTTTAAAAAAATACTATATTTATCAAAATATTTAATTAATTTACTTATATCACCTTCATAATTAAAAAAACTCTCAAAAATTTGATTTTTTTCCAATGAATTAAGATTATCCCAATTATCTATCTTCTCTAAAATTGAATAAAGAGAATTAACATAAGTTTTCATTTTTTTATTTATTGATGCATCACCATAACCAATCTCTCTAATACTAATTTCAAGTTCTCTAAAAATATAGTCAAAAACATCTTGCAATAATTCCTTTTTTTGGGTTTTTTTATATTCCTTTAAAAAAAAACCAAAATGAAATAAAAATATTAAAAGTCGATCAGAAAAAGTATCCTTATCTGTGAAAGAAGTAAAAATTGATTTATTTCTAGAGAATTTGATCAAATTGTTATAAATATTAATATAATTTTTATTACTCATGAGATTTATAATTTATTCTATATCATTTATATTTATTTTAAGCTGTTCATTTAATAAAGTGGTTAAACACCACGGAGTTCATTTTTTAGAGAAAAAACACGAAAAATTAGTAATAAATAGTTCAAATAAGAATGATGTATTAAAATTATTAGGGGAACCATCTACAAAAAGCACTTTTGATAATGACGTGTGGATTTATATTGAACGAAAAGTAACCACTGGAAAAATATATTATTTAGGTAAAGAAAAATTAATAGTAAACAATGTCTTAGTTCTTGAATTAAACAATATGGGATTGGTTGCATCAAAGAAATTGTACAATAAAAACGATATGAATAAATTAACTTTTGCTGAAAACTCAACAGATCCAAAATATAGAAAACGATCTTTTGTTTATGACTTTTTATCAAGTATGAGACAAAAGATTAATGATCCATTAGGAAAAAGAAAAACAAATAATTAAATTTTAATTAACCCGCTATAACCGCTAATAAAAGCAAAGCGACGATATTAGTAATTTTAATCATTGGATTTACAGCTGGTCCCGCAGTGTCCTTGTACGGATCACCTACTGTATCACCTGTAACTGCAGCTTTATGTGCCTCTGAACCTTTACCCCCAAAATTACCATCCTCAATATATTTTTTTGCGTTGTCCCAAGCTCCACCACCGGCTGTCATAGATATTGCAACAAACAGTCCGGTTATTATAACTCCTAACAACATGGCACCAACCGATGATAATGCTGCGACTTGTCCACCAATTAATAAAATTATAAAATAAAGAACTATTGGTGATAGCACGGGTAGTAAAGATGGTACTATCATTTCTTTTATTGCTGCTTTTGTTAATAAATCAACTAATTTACCATAGTCTGGTTTAGATTTTCTTTTCATTATTCCAGGAATTTTTTTGAATTGTCTTCTTACCTCTACAACTACTGCTCCGCCTGCTCTACCAACTGCTTGCATGCCCATAGATCCGAATAAATAAGGTAGCATACCTCCAACCAATAATCCAACTACTACAAATGGATTAGATAAATCAAAAGTAACAACTATGCCTTCAAGTTGTGAGCCTGCAATTTTTGAAAAATGTTTGATGTCCTCCGTATATGCAGCAAATAAAACTAGAGCTCCTAATCCAGCTGATCCTATAGCATAACCCTTAGTAACTGCTTTTGTAGTATTTCCAACTGCATCTAATGCATCAGTTGTTTTTCTAACATTTTTTGGTAAATTTGACATTTCAGCAATACCACCTGCATTGTCAGTAACTGGACCATATGCATCTAATGCCACAACCATTCCAGCTAGCGCTAACATTGTAGTTACAGCTATTGCTATACCAAAAAGGCCAGCAATGTAATTTGTTAAAAGTATTCCACCTACAATTATTAAAGCTGGAATTGCAGTGGCTTCCATTGATACTGCAAGCCCTTGTATAACATTAGTACCATGACCTGTTGTTGATGATGATGCAACACTTTTCACTGGTCTATAATTAGTTCCAGTATAATATTCTGTAACCCATATTAGTAAACCAGTTATTGCCAAACCTATTACTCCACAAAGATATAAACTCATACCTGTAAATGACTTATCAGATACAGTATAAGTATTTTCTAAACCTAAAACATAATCTGTTATTGGATATAAAATTACTAATGATGTAATTGCTGTTACTATGAATCCTTTATATAAAGCAGCCATAATATTTTTTGATTTACCTAGTTTAACGAAATACGTTCCAATAATAGATGTTAATATACAGGCACCACCAATAGATAAAGGATAAACCATCATATTAAGATCACCATGAAAGAATATTGAAGATAAGACCATAGTAGCAACAATTGTAACAGCATATGTCTCGAATAAATCTGCAGCCATACCTGCGCAGTCACCTACATTATCGCCGACATTATCCGCAATTACTGCGGGATTTCTTGGATCATCTTCAGGAATACCAGCTTCAACTTTACCTACTAAATCTGCACCTACGTCAGCTCCTTTAGTAAATATACCACCTCCAAGTCTTGCAAAAATTGAAATTAAAGATGCACCAAAACCTAAAGCTACTAAAGCATTAACGATTTCTCTTTCATCGATACCAAAAGATAATAATAAATAATAATAAACTGAAATAGATAATAAAGCCAAACCTGCTACCAACATTCCTGTAACAGCACCAGATTTAAAAGCAATTGAAAGACCTTGATGTAAACCTTTACGAGATGCTTCGGCTGTTCTAACGTTAGCCTGGACAGATACAAGCATCCCTACATAACCAGCTATACCTGATAGTGCAGCTCCAATTAAGTATCCTAATCCAACTAAGATGCTAAATGCAAAACTAATTATAACTAATACTACAACACCAACAACTGCTATTGTTTTATATTGACGATTTAAATAAGCTTTAGCACCAACCTGTATAGCTGATGCAATTTCTTGCATTTTAGAATTACCTGCACTGGAATTTAAAATATTTTTTCCTGTAAAAAATCCATAAACAATTGATAGTAAACCTGATAAAATTATTAACTGAAGTATATTTGAAGCCGAATCTTCCATAAATCCTTTTAATTGTTAGTTAGTTAGTAAGTATTAAAATGCGGACATTACAAAAAAAAGGGCAAAAGGCAATATTTAACTTTCTAAAACTTATGTGAATATCCTTTAAAATTAGATAATTTTAATGATTTATTGCCCTCTTTTAACAAATTTTTTTTATAACCATCATTGATTTTACCAATAATAGTAACTTTTTGATTCAACTTATTAGCAATAGTTCTAATTCTGAATCTATTTACTTTAGATGATGTAAATAATATTTGATAATCGTCTCCATTAAATATTAATTTATTTTTAGTTTTGTTATACTTTTTTAAATAATCATTTAATTTTTTTGAAATTGGAATTTTATCAACATCAATACTAAAAGATAATTTTTGAGAATTTATTAATCTTAACATATCAGAAATTAATCCATCAGAAATATCAATAGATGTGTTTGCAAAACTAAATAGATGCTTTGAAAAATTATAAGGAATATCAGGACAATAGTACTTGTTTATAAAATAATTTTTTAATTTATCCCCCATAGCATATTTTTTTCGCATAACATTAAGTCCTATAAAGCTATCACCAATATTACCTGTAACGTAAATATCATCATTTTTTTTTGCTCTGTTTCTCTCTATAATGTTTTTTGCAAAACCTATTGTAGTGATGGAAAAAGATGGAATTTTTGAATAAACTGTGTCACCGCCTCCAATTATAATTGAATATTTTTTTTGCTCCTCATTTAATGATTTTGAGATCAAAGAAAGATTTTTTTTAGTAAAAGTTTGCTTGTTGCCACCGCCTGATAAAAAATAGTATTTTGGTTTAACTCCTTTACATATTAAATCTGATAATGAAGACCTTATTATTTTCTTTACTATATAATAAGGATATTTAAATCCTAAAAAATGTATACCAGAATTATATGTATCTAAAGATATAACAATTCCTTTTTTTTTATCAAAAAAAACATCATCATTTAGTTTTTTTGCAGAAGGATTTTTTTTAGTAAGGGACTTAAAATAATTATTTATTATTTTAAACTCATTCATAATTTTTTCTAATATTTTTACCAAGTTTATCTATAATTGAATGTAAATACTTAATTTGTGAAGAATCTAAAAAAAAATTTGATGCATCTAAATATTCTTTTATAATAATTTTCATAGGTGTTTTAGATTTATACAAAAATTCAAAAATAGCTGCTTTAATAATGACTACAAATATTTTATCCAACTTTTTTAAATTATAATTTTTTTCTAAAAGTATAAGTTCTTCTTTAATGACGTCATCTCTTTCAATTGTTCCAAATACTACATCTTTAATAAACTTTTTAAATCTATGTTTTGGAAACGACAGTACCTCATCATTATTAAAAAACTTTCCGTATAGTTTTTGTATTATTATCACTCTAGTATTAACAATACTTTTTTTTTTATCTGGCATAGATTATTGGTTCAAAACAGAAATTACGGCACTGGATGCTTCGAGACCTTTTTTAATTCTAGCTTTAGCTTGCCTCATGTTCAGACATGTTAAAATTCCATTTCCAACAGGTTTCTTGTTACTAATCGACAACTGCATTATCGCATCTATTGATGCAGATGAAATAAAATCGAAGTGTGGTGTTTGGCCTTTTATAACACAGCCTAGAGCCAAAAATGCATCGAACTTTTTAATATTTTTAGAGATTGTAACTGGGATTTCAAAAACACCCGGAACTTTTATAACTGAGATTGAGTATGAACCTTTTAATTTTGATTGAGCTGATTTTAAAAGACCATTTGATATATTTTTGTAGTAATCTGCTACAACTATTAAGATTTTTTTTTTCATTTTATAATTTCCTGTCTGATTATTCTAAGTCCAAAACCCTCCAAACTCACTATTTTTTTCTGGGATCTAGTTACTAAAATCATATTTTTAATATTCAATGATTTGATAATTTGAGCACCAATACCATAATTCCTGATTAACTTGTCAGAACTTTTGTGACTTTTATTAGATTTATATGCGGTAAGTGTTTGTGAAACAGACTTTAAATTTGTATCTTTAATAAATATCAGAACACAATTATTAAAGTTTTTAAAATATTTAATAGTTTTATTAAATAAATCAGGAAATTTTTTTCCCATTAAATAATTTCTAACTAAATTTGAGGAAATAACCCTAACCCTGATGTTTTTTTTTGCTAATATTCTACCTTTTATTAAAGCAAAATTCTCAGATCCATCAAGAAGATTTTCAAATATTTTTATTTTGTATTTTTGATTTTTAATTTTAATTGTATCAGTTTTTTTAAGTTTAACTAATTTTTCAACTTTTAATCTATGGGCAATTAAATCATCTATTCTACCAATTTTTAGTTTATGATTATTTGCAAAATCAATTAATTCTTTGCCTTTTGCCATTTTGCCTTTATCATTCATTATTTCACAAATGACACCTGAGGGATTTTTTTTTGCAAGTTTTGAAATATCAACAGACCCTTCAGTATGACCTGCTCTAACTAATACGCCACCTTCTTTAGCAATAATTGGGAATATGTGTCCCGGAGAAACAATCTCTTTTTTTTTTACATTATTCTTGATTGCTGTTTTTATTGTAACATATCTATCTTTTGCAGAAATTCCTGTTGTAACACCTTTCTTCGCCTCTATTGAGACAGTAAATGCAGTTTGATTTCTAGATTTATTTACAGGGGACATTAATGATAAGTTTAATTTTTTAGCTTGCTTACCAGTAAGGGCTAAACATATTAATCCCCTACCATATCTCGCCATAAAATTTATTTTTTTTGCTGTAATATTAGAAGCAGGTACAACTAAATCTCCCTCATTTTCTCTATTTTCATCATCAACAAGAATATACATTTCTCCTTTTTTTGCTGCATTTATAATTTTTTCAATTTTAGTAAAATTATTTTTTTTCATTTATAAACTTTTTTATATATTTAGATAAAATATCAATTTCTATATTTACAATATCATTTTTTTTTAAATCTTTAAGATTAGTAAGTCTTAAAGTGTGTGGTATTGCCCATATTTGAAAACCATTGCTAGTAATATTTGAAATAGTCAAAGAAACACCATTAATCAGTATAGAAGCCTTTTCAATTAGATATTTTTTAAATTTTTTATTAATTAAAAAATTGTATATGGATGATTTATCGACATAAGAAATTTTACTAACTTTTGCTACTGTATCAACATGGCCTTGACAAATATGACCTGAAATTTTTTGGCCATATTTCATTGGTAGTTCAAGATTAATAACATCATTTACCTTAACTTTATTAAATTTAGACCTGTTAATAGTTTCTTTTGAAAGATAAAATTCTAAAATATCCTTTTTTATTGAGATTAATGTCAAACAGACACCATCGCAGCATACAGAAATACCCAAGTCCTTTGTGGTTAGCTTTAAATTTGACTTTAAAAAAAGATTAATACCCTTTTTCATGGAGGTTATTTTTTTTATTTTACCTTGATTAAAAATTATTCCATTAAACATATTTAATAATATCTTAAAATTTTATCATCTCCAGTATAAGTTGAGACTTTCTCAATTTTTTTAAACTTACTTTTTACTTTTTGTTCAAAATTTGATAATCTGATAATACCGTTATTATTTAGTTTTTTAGAGGATTTAAAATGGAAAAACTCATTAAATGCATTACTTTCAAAAAAATTACTAGTTAGGTTTCGACCACCCTCCACAAGCAAATAAAATATATTCTCTTTGTAAAGTTTTTGAAAAATATCTTTTGGTAGAAAATTGTTGTTAATTAATTCAAGTTTTATTGTTTTAACACCTTTTTTTTTAAGGAATTTAATCTTTTTGTAGTTATCTTTATTGTAAAAAATATAAGTAGGTACTTTTTTAGCAGTATTAATTAAAAAAGTATTTTTATTAAAATTTAAATTTTTATCTAGTATTATTCTTTTAGGAGAGTATTTTTGAAGTCCTTGAAGACGACAATTCAATCTTGGATTATCAGAGTTTAAAGTTTTATAGGATATTAAGATACCATGATTACGGTATCTCATTAAATGAGAAACATCTTGCAAATTATTATTTGTTATCATTCTATCTTTATTTGACTTGATATAAGCATCTTTTGAAGAAGCTATTTTTCCAATAACATAAGGTAATTTGTTTTTTCTGATATAAAAATAGCTTTTATAAAAATTGTTAAGTTTTATTGATAATATACCTTTGTTAAAATTAATATTATTTTTTTTAAAAAACTTTTTTGCTGCTTTAGACGTTCTTGTGTCAATATCATTTACACCATAATAAACTTTTCTAATTTTTTTTTTTTTAATTAAGTTAGTACAAGGTGGTGTTTTTCCGTAATGATTACATGGCTCGAGTGTTACATAGAGTGTTGAGCCATTAACTTTTTCTTTTGAATTATTAATTGCATTAACCTCTGCATGTGGTCTTCCATTAATGCCAGTAACCCCTGATGAAATAATTTGGTCTTTTTTTACTAATACACACCCAACAGAAGGATTTTCACCAGTTAAACCTTGATTTTTTCTAGCCAAGCTTAAAGCTTGATCCATATAATAAATATGATTATCAGGTGAACTATTTCTTTTTGAAGACATCTATCTTGTCAACAAACTGAATAAAATCTTTTTCTTCCCGGAAATTTCGGTATACAGAAGCAAATCTAACATAAGCAACTGGATCTAATTCTTTAAGCCCTTCCATAACCATTGTTCCGATAGTATTCGATGCTATTTCGTTTTGACCAAGCTCCTCAAGCGACCTGGATATTCTTGTAATGAATTTTTCAACTGTGTCAGTGTCTATAGGTCTTTTTTTTAAAGCTATGTAGATTGATTTGGAAAGTTTTTCCCTATCAAACGTAGATTTTCTTCCATTTTTTTTTACTACAGTTAATTCTCTAAATTGAACTCTTTCAAATGTAGTAAATCTCTCGCCACATATACAAAGTCTTCTTCTTCTAATGCTGGTACCATCTTCTGTTGGCCTAGAGTCAACAACGGAAGTCTCGCCTTTTTTACAAATAGGACAAATCATAAATTTTTTTTAAGTACTATCTTAAGTGCTTATATATAGGAAAATTAGAACAAAGATCTACAACTTCTTTTCTAACTTCAGCCTCAACTTTACTATTATCTTCTGGGTTTTCAGATAAACCTTTGATTACTTTAGTAATTAAATTACCAACTTTTTCAAATTCTTTTAATCCAAAACCTCTAGTAGTTGCAGCCTGAGATCCTAATCTAATACCAGATGTTATCATTGGACTTTCTGTATCAAAAGGTATTCCATTTTTATTACAAGTGATGTTGGCTCTAGACAAACTATCAGATGCTATATTTCCTTTCACATTAAAAGGTCTAAGATCAACAAGCATTAAATGGGTATCTGTACCACCTGAATAAATTTTAAAGCCATTATTTTTTAAAGTTTCTGCAAGCATTTTTGCATTTGCTAAAACAGAATTGATATATTCCCTAAACTCAGGTTTTAAAGCTTCTAAAAATCCAACAGCTTTAGCAGCAATAATATGCATTAATGGTCCACCTTGATATCCAGGAAAAACAGCTGTATTAAATTTCTTAGCAAGATCCACGTGATTGGTTAATATTATACCACCTCTTGCACTTCTGAAAACTTTATGCGTTGTAGAAGTTACTACATGTGCATGATCAACTGGATTAGGATAACCTTTACCTGCAACTAAACCGGAAAAATGTGCCATATCAACCATTAAGTAAGCTCCAATTTTATCACAAATTTCTCTAAATCTTTTAAAATCAATTACCCTTGAATATGCGCTAGCACCTGCAATTATTAATTTAGGTTTACGTTCAAGAGCCATTTTTTCTATAACATCATAGTCTAGAAGTTCAGTTTCTTTATCAACGTCGTACGAAATTGCATTAAACCATTTACCTGACATAGATATTTTTAAACCATGAGTTATATGACCACCTGAGTCTAAACTCATACCCATGAAAGTATCTCCTGGTTTTAGTAAAGCTAAGAAAACAGCACCATTCGCTTGAGCACCAGAATGTGGTTGTGAGTTTGCAAACTTACAATTAAATAATTTTTTTAATCGCTCGTTTGCTAAAGTCTCTGCAACATCAACGTATTCACATCCATTGTAATATCTCTTTCCAGGATATCCTTCAGCATATTTATTTGTTAATACAGAACCTTGAGCTTCAAGCACGGCTTGAGAAACTATATTTTCAGATGCAATGAGTTCAATATGATTTTGTTGTCTAATTAATTCATCTGTAACAGCTTTATATACTTCCGGATCAGTTTCAGATAATTTTTTTTCAAAGAAATTTTGATATTCTATATTTAAATATTTGCCTTCACTTGACATAAATAATCCTATATTTTTTTTACTCTTTTTAAGTGTCTTCCACCTTCAAAATTTGTTCCCAAAAATATGCTTATAAATTTTAAAGCATTATTTTTTGAAATTAGTCTTGAGCCTAATGTAATAACATTTGCATCATTATGCAATCTAGATAATTTCGTTGATTTAGGGCTAAAGCATTGGGCTGCCCTTATTTTCTTATGTTTATTTGCCACCATGCTCATACCTGTGCCTGAGCCACATATCAAAATGCCTACATTATTTTTATTCTTTTTGACTTTATTTGCCAATTTATGTGCAAATTGTGGATAATCAGTTCTTTTCTTAGAATATGGCCCTAAATCGGTAAAATTGAGTTTTTTTTTTCTAAAATGGTTAATTATTTTTTCTTTTAAAGTGAATCCAGCGTGATCAGAAGAAATATATATTTTTCTCAAGAAAATATTATATATAAAATTAATTAAATTTATAGTCTAAAACACAAGCTACTAAGTGAACTCTATTTTCTTCTCCACCATTAAATGCGTTGTGATATTTTAAATTATTGGTGACCCACACAGATCCATCTGCGGGCATGTGCTCAGCAGCTTTATCTATAACCATAATTGCACCTGGATTTGTATATATCGGTATATGTAATCGGGGCTCTGGATCTCTATGCCAACTTAAAGTTGATCTAGGTTCTTTTAATAAAAGTCTTACTCTGCCAAGTTTATATACTTTTGATAATTCATCATAAACTTCTTTGAAATAAGTATGCTCGTAATCTTTTACAAATTCTGTATATTTACTTTCATCTATTGTGACATCTCTTGAAACTTCAATTCCTGTTGCATCTGGTTTAGTCCAATAAACTCCTCTAACTTTATTTCCTTTAATTGAATCTGGATCTCCAGGTATTTGATTAAGAGAAATTCCTGCAAAATGAGGTATTCCTAAACTTGTATCGAAACCCTTAATCTTTAAAACTTCGTTACAAGCATTTCTCAACTTATCAATATCAAACTTGATATTTTGTTTTTGAAAATCGTTTGGTAAATTATTGTTTTTTAATTTGTTTATTGATGTCACATTATTCATTTAAAAATTAATACTTTATTTCCTCTTATAATACATATAACTATTGTCGCATATATAAAAATTATTGAGAATGATTATCACTGGAAAATATCCCCAACTCAGACTAAGAAGAAACCGACAGAGTAAATGGTCCAGAAGATTAATAAGCGAGAATAATTTATCAGTAGATGACCTTATTTTACCAATATTTATTGTAGAAGGAAAAAATAAAAAAATACCTGTCAAATCTATGCCGGGTATATTTAGATATACTTTAGATAAGTTAAATTCTGTTGTTAAGACTGCTATTGATTTAGGAATACCAATGATAGCTCTTTTTCCTTATACACAAAAAAAACTAAAGGATTCATTAGGTACAGAATCACTAAATCCTAATAATTTAGTATGTAGAGCGTGCAAGCAAGTCAAAAAAAAATTTAAAAATAAAATTGGTATAATGTGTGATGTAGCATTAGACCCATATACTACTCATGGACATGATGGTATTTATGCTAATGGAAATATTCTTAATGATGAGACAATAAAAATTTTAGTTGAGCAATCATTATTGCAAGCTTCAGCAGGATGTGATGTATTAGCACCATCTGACATGATGGATGGAAGAATTGGAGTAATTCGTAAGGCTTTAGATAAAAATGGTTTTAAAAATGTTCAACTACTATCTTATGCAGTTAAATATGCTTCAAATTTTTATGGACCTTTTAGGGACGCTGTAGGAACAAAAAATTTGCTTAAAGGTGATAAGAAATCTTATCAAATGGATTTTAGAAATTCTAATGAAGCTATAAGAGAAGTAGCTTTAGACATTAAAGAAGGTGCAGATATGGTTATTGTAAAACCTGGTTTGCCATACCTTGATATTATTGAAAAAGTAAAAAATAAATTTAAAATTCCAGTGGTTGCTTACCAAGTTTCAGGTGAATACAGCATGATAACAAGCTCCATACAAAGAAAAATAATAAATAAGGATGCTATTCTAGAAACTCTTTTAAGTTTTAAAAGGTCAGGAGCTAACGCAATAATTACTTACTTTGCAATCCAAGTTGCTAAAGAACTATAATTAACTTTGAAGTAAATTTATAAATTCTGATCTTTGAGAGGGAATTTTCATATTATTTGGAGAAAAAATATTTTTTTCCATATAATTACCTACCAATGTGATACCCTTTAAAATATCAACAAGATCAACTTTATCATAATCATGATTAACTAAAAAATTTGGTACAATTTTTTTTTGTGTTGAAGATTTGACAAAGTACACAGTTTTATTATTAACAAGCTCCTTTTCTACAATATTTTTTAAATTTAAATCATAGCCAATATATTTTAAAAATGTTAATTCCCAGATAATATAATTTTTTAACCATTCTTTTTTATCTAATTCTAAAAAAAAATTTTCTAATGAATCGAATACATTTTTATTATCTTCATTTTCAGATGTTAAATTTTTAATTAATGTCATTGCTGAAATTATACAATGTAACTTTTTTTGATTATTAAAATATAATGGAGTATATGGCTTAATTATTTCCACATTAATTGAAGATACTTTTGTGTCATTTTTGGAGTTAATATTTAAATGAAAAAAATTTCCTACTTGAAGATAACCTTTAATTTTTTTTGATGTCCCACCAAAAATTATTCCAGATATTTTTCCATTTGTTTTTGTATAAAAATCAGCGATTATAGAATTTTCATTGTATTTAAATTTACTAAGTAAAAATCCTTCATCTGATTTAATCATATCAAATCAATTTTCTTTAATAATTTATTAGCTGCATTTTGTTCAGCAATTTTCTTTGAGGACCCAATTCCAAATTCAGCCTCGGTATTTTTTATTTTAACTTTAATTTTAAAAATCGGTTTATGATTTGGGCCTTTGCTTGCTATTAGTCTATAAACAGGCAATACTTTAAATTCCTTAAGGGAAAATTCTTGCAATCTTGTTTTGGCATCAATTTTAGTAATAATTGATTTTTTTAATTCTGATGACCATAAGTCTAATATAAATTGCTCTGCAACTTTAATACCTTGATCTAAAAAAATTGCTCCTATAATTGCCTCACATGCATCAGAAATAATTTTAGTTTCAATATTATTATTATTTGTTGAAGATGTACTGGTTTTAATAAATTTATTTAAATTTAAAAACTCACATACCTCAAAACACTTTTTTTTGTTTACTAAAGAAGCCAATTTTTTATCCAATGCACCTTCTTTATCATTTGGGTAAAGTTCTATTAATCTATTCGCAATAACAAAACCAAGAATTCTATCTCCTAAAAATTCAAGTTTTTCATTATTATTATTTTTATTGTAGCTTTTATGTGTAAGCGATTGGTGTAATAATTTTTTATTTTTAAATTTTATTTTTAATTTTTTTTCAATTTTTTCAGTTTGCATATTAAGTAATTTTTTTAAAAAATCTATTAAACCTAATTAATTCATGCCACCGCCATATTTCAAATATACTTCCTTTTCTACTATTTGATGAAAAAAAAATGAATTGTGCCTTACCTACTAAGTTATTTTCATGAACGTAACCTACGCTAGATAAAAATCTACTATCTTTTGAACAATCACGATTATCACCTAAAAAAAAATAATGTTTTTCAGGCACAATAAATTTTTCTGAATTTTGAAAACTGTAATGTTTTCCGTATACGGTTATAAATTCCTTGTCCAATATTTTCTCTTTAAACGTGTTCACATCAATTAAATTATCTCCACAAAAAATTTCATCTTTTTTTGATTTTAAATCCTTTAGAACCTCAAGATCATTTATAAATAATAGACCATCTATAAATTGAATTGTATCTCCAGGTAAGCCTACTAATCTTTTAATATAATCTGTTCTATTATCCGCAGGTGTCTTGAATACTATAACATCACCTTTTTCAGGTAATTTATTAAATATTCTATTTTTAAATAACGGAGGACTAAAAGGAAAAGAATGCCTACTATAACCATAGCTATATTTTGTAACAAATAATCTATCGCCAACCAGTAAATTTGGTTCCATTGAAGAGGAAGGTATATAAAAAGGTTGAACAAAAACTGATCTAATAATTAAAGCAATAAAGAGTGCATATAATAAAGTTTTTAAATTTTCAGAAATAATTTTTTTCATTTTTTGTTTAAAATAACATATGCAATTGAGTAATCTTTTTCATCAGATAATGAAAGGAAAATTTTTAAACGGTTTGAGCTAAATTTTTTACTTAAGATTTTTTTAACTTTATTATTTAATACTATATTTGGTTTGCCAAGTTTATCTTTACGGACATATATATCTTTTAGATTAATTCCTTTTCTAAAACCCAAACCAATAGATTTAACAAATGCTTCTTTAGCAGCAAATCTTTTTGCAAAAAAATTAGCTTTATTTTTTGTTTTTTTTGATTCATTGATTTCATTTTTTGAGAAAACTCTTAAAATAAATTTTTTATTTCTGATTAACTTTTTAATTCTGGAGTTTTGTATTATATCAACACCATTTCCTATAATTTCCATTATTTGCAGATCTTTTTAAACTTTTTAATTACTTTTTTTAAACCATCAAAAATTGACTCTCCTATTATAAAATGACCAATATTAAATTCTGATATTTCTTTTATGTTTGATAAAAGACGAGCGCTTTTATAATCTAGACCGTGACCAGCATGTACATCTATTCCTAATAAATTTGCATATTTTGAACATTTTTTAATTTTTTTTAGCTCATTATTATAATTTTTATTTGCTCTTACCAATCTAGAGAATTTACCCGTATGAATTTCTACACATTTACTATTAATAGATTTGGATAATCTTATATCTTCAATACTAGGATTTATAAATAAACTTGTTCTAATATTATTTTTATTAAATAAATTTATAATTTTTTTAATTTTATTTTTATTTTTTTTAAGGTCTAATCCACCTTCTGTTGTAACTTCATTTCTTTTTTCTGGAACTACACAAATAAAGTTTGGTTTACATTTGATTGCTAGATTAATTATTTTTATATTATTAGCTAATTCTAAATTAATGGGAATTTTTTTTATTTTAGATAAATCAACTAGATCTTTATCATTTATATGTCTTCTATCCTCTCGCAAATGTATTGTAATTGAGTCGGCACCCATTTTCATAACCTCCATAGCAGCCTTTAAAATATTTGGATGTCCTTCACCTCTAGCATTACGTATTGTTGCAATATGATCTATATTTATACCAAGTCTTTGCATTATACTCTTCGACTACCAGGACTTGTTATGGGAATTTTTTTTAAAGATAGGGGAAGTTTTTTACGATGAAAAATATCAGCCTCTATTTTTAATTGGGAAATTAATGGTTTGTTTTTAATTTTCAAATTTTTTTTATTAGATCTGTCAATAATACAGGCAAAGCCTACTAGTTTAGCTTTTGCTTTCTTTATAAGATTAACACATTCAAGGCTTGATTTACCTGTTGTAATAACATCCTCAACTATAAGAACATTTGAATTTTTTTTTATTTTAAAACCTCTTCTTAAAACAAATTTTTTATTAACTCTTTCACAAAAAATAGTTTCTTTATTTAAAATTCTACCAATCTCATATCCAATAATAATACCACCCATAGCAGGAGACAAAATTAAATCAATTTTTTTAATTTTTCTTTTAATTTTTTTTCCTAAGGAATGACAAATTTTTTTTGAGATATTGGGAAAACTTAACAGTTTTGCGCATTGTATATACTTGTTTGAGTGTAAACCAGATGATAAAACAAAATGTCCTTCGAGAAGAGCATTAGTTTTTTTTAAAACCGCTAAGGATTTTTTGTAAGAAAGCATATTTTTTGTCTTTATGTCTAATAATTTTAAAATTATATTCTTTCTGTTTTAACTCACTTATAAGTTTTGTAAAGTTTTTGAGATCTCCAATTATTAAATTAAATTGGAAATTTATACTTTGTTTAGTTTTTTCAATCATTTCTACACTAGAGATGTTAAGATTATTTTCTCCAATAAGAGAAGTAACTTCACCCAACTTACCAGGTTTATCTGGTAATGAAATCCACAACCTAGTATTATATATTTTCTTTTTTGTTAGCTTGTGGCTATCTCGATATTCCCAGTATCTTCTAATTGCTGCTCTTGCTTTACCAGTCTTTGTGGATGTCAACCAATGAAGAGAGGGCGAAATTTTTTTTGAAGTAATAATTTTAACTACATCACCATTAGCTAAAATAGATTGAAGTGGGCTTTCTCTTCCATTTATTTCACAATTAACTGCTGTGTCGCCAACTTGAGTGTGAACAGCATACGCAAAGTCAATAGGTGTAGCATTTTTTGGTAGTTTAATAACTGAACCTTTTGGAGTAAAACAAAAAACATTTTCTTGAAACATTTGCAGTTTTGTAAATTCATAATAATCTTCTGGATTTTCGTTTCTGTCTATGATCTCTACTAAATCCGCTAACCAGTCATATTCCTTCCACGTTAATGAATTAAATTTTTCTGATGACTTGTATTTCCAATGAGAAGCTATCCCTCTTTGGGCAAATTCATGCATTTGCATTGTTCTTAATTGAATTTCAATAGGTCGATTGTTTGGTCCTATAATAGCTGTATGTAATGATTGATATTTATTTATTTTAGGTGATGATATATAATCTTTAAAGCGTCCCGGAATACAGTTCCACTTGCTGTGAAGTATTCCTAGTGCTTTATAACATGATGGAATATTATCTAAGATAATTCTAAATCCAATTATATCTGTAATTTGCTCTAAGGAAATTCTTTTTTGCTGTATCTTTCTCCATATCGAAAATGACGTTTTTTCTCTTCCATAAATTTTTGCTTCAACTTCATTGGATTTCAGTAAATTTTTAAAATCTTCAGATATATTGTTAAAGTTGTTTAAATTATTTTCTTTTATCTGATCAAGTCGATTTTTAATCATTTTTCTTGCGCTTGGATTTAAAACTTGAAACGATAAATCTTCTAATTCATCTCTTATTCTATTCATGCCCATTCTATCAGCTAAGGGTGCATAAACTTCCATTGTTTCTTTTGCTTTTCTAATTTGTTTGTCTTTATTTTTCACAAATTGAATAGTTCGCATGTTATGAAGTCTATCTGCTAATTTTACCAATAACACTCTAATATCTTTAGATGTTGCTAAGATTAATTTTCTAAAATTTTCAGCTTTAGAGTCTGATGCTGCTTGATTTTCATATGCAGAAATTTTAGTAACTCCATCAACTAAATCTGCAACCTCTTTTCCAAATTCTTTTTCAATTGTTTTATATGTTGCATGAGTATCTTCAATTGTATCGTGCAATAATCCTGTCGCAATAGTTGCGCTATCAAGTTTTAGTTCAGTTAGTATATTGGCTACAGCTACTGGATGAATAATATAAGGTGATCCTTCATCTCTTTTTTGTTTTTCATGAGCTTTAAGTGCAAAATTATATGCTTTATCTAACGTATCAGGGTTTAAAAATTTATTATACGATTTTACTTTATTTATTAAATCGTCAGAATTGAGCATAGTTACTTATATCATGAAATTAAAAAAATTTAATAGTTCTTAAGGTATCACTTGGTAGATTGCTTAATAATTCTACTACTTTTTTATTATTTGAAGGGTTACACCATTGCTTATCAATTTCATATAAAGGTAATAAAACAAAACTTCTATTTTCTAATCTCGGATGAGGTAAAATCAAGTCTATATCTTTAAAAACTGTATCTTTTTGCGAAAAATCAATAATATCTATATCACAAACTCTTGGTGCATTTTTGTAAGATGGAATTCTACCTATGTCGCGTTCTATTTTTTTAATAATTTTAAGGAGTTCTCTTGGAATTAGATTGGTATTACATTTAATTACTACATTCAAAAAAAAAGGATTTTTTTTATTTGGCCAAGACGGAGTTTTATAAAAACTTGAACAACTTAAAATTTTAATATTATCATTTAAGCACAGTTTAAATTTAGCCTTTTCAATATTTAATTTTTTATTACCTAGATTTGATCCTATAGCAAGAAATACAGGCTTAACTCGATTTTCTAACATATCTAGCCTTATCTCTATTCCAGTCTCTAGTTTTTTTAGTTTGTCTTTTGTCATATTTTTTCTTCCCTTTTGCTACCGCTATTTCAATTTTAGCTTTACCTTTTTTTAGGTATAACTTTGTTGGAATAAGAGTGAAACCTTCTCTATTAATCTTACCGATAAGTTTGTTAATTTCTTTTTTATTTAATAAAAGTTTTCTATCATCATAAGGATTATGATCAGAAAAGCTTGCTTGTTTATATGATGCAATATTAGAATTAATTAGAACTATCTCCCCTTCTCGTTCAATAGCGTAGGCGTCAGAAATATTAGCTTTACCTGCTCTAATTGATTTAATCTCTGAGCCTTTTAAAACTATACCTGCCTCATAAATATTTTCAAAAAAGAAATTAAAACTAGCCTTTCTATTAAGAGAGATAATTTTTAAACCAGAATTAGTTTTTTGCTTCACTAAGCTATAAGTTTTGCTGATGATAGAGTTTCTTTAACTTTATCTTCAGTTTCTTTTTTTACTTTAACTAAAGGCAATCTTATTTCATCACCACATAGACCTAAAAGTTTTGCAGCAAATTTTACTGGGGCGGGATTACTTTCAATAAATAAAGATTTATGCAAAGGTTGTAAAATTTGATCAATTCTTTCTGCCTCTTTAATTTCATTATCAGTTTTTGACTTTGAATATTTTTGAAAGTCAGAGCAAAGTTTGGGGGCAATATTAGCTGTAACTGAAATAATTCCAACTCCTCCTCTTTTATTAAATTCATAAGCAAATCCATCTTCTCCTGTTAATTGAATAAACTCAGGTCCAAGTTTTTTTAAAGTATCAGATATTCTTTCAGGATCACCAGTTGCGTCTTTGACTCCAACTATATTTTTTAATTCAAACAGTCTAGCCATCGTATCAACTGACATGTCAATCACACATCTGCTAGGAATATTGTAAATTATAATTGGCAAATTTGTATTATCATTGATAGCTTTATAGTGTTGATACAAACCTTCCTGTGTAGGTTTGTTATAGTAAGGTGTAACCACTAGTGCTCCATCAGCTCCAACTTTTTCAGCATGTTTTGTTAACGATATAGCTTCAGAAGTTGAATTAGAACCTGTACCTGCTATAACTGGTATTTTTCCCTTGCTTTCTCGAATACATAACTCAATAACTTTTTCATGTTCATCATGACTCAATGTAGGTGACTCACCAGTGGTGCCGGCTGGTACTAACCCATTAGTTCCATTATCAAGATGAAAATGAATAAGTTTTATATAAGCATCTATATCGAGTTTATTATCCTTAAATGGGGTAATTAAAGCAACATTTGAACCTTTGAACATAAATACTTATAGCATATATATCGTATAATTAGATACGAAAATTTATGAAAAAATTTTATTTTTTAATAATCATATTTTTCTCTTTTGTTTCTTATAATGATGTCAGTCATTCGAATGAGGAGATTGTTCTACCGAAAAAAAAACCTACTTTAAATGCAGAGATAGAACAAAAAAAATTATCAAAAAATATAATAAAACCAATTAAAAAACCCTCACCAAAAATAGATACACCAAAAGTAGAAGTAACATCAAAAGAAAAAACTATTGATAATATTGGTATTATTGTACCTAAAAATAAACCTAAAATATTAACAAAAACAGTTAAGACTGCTGAAAATAAGTCAAAATATTTTTCTAAAAAAAAATTTAGACTGGCAAAGAAATCAATAGAGGCTTTTGAAAAAGGAAGATGGGCAGAAGCATTATCACTTGCAAAGAAGTCTAAAGATAAGAATATTAATAGTTTTGTGCAATGGAGACATCTCCTTACTAAAGGAAATAAAGCATCTTTTTACGATTACCAACAATTCATTTTAAACAATCCCAACTACCCAAGAATTGGTAGAATTAGATATTTATCTGAACATAAGCTATCAACCGAAAGAATTTCCTCAATTAAAATTGTAAATTTATTTGAAAATGAAAAACCACTTAGTGGTTATGGTGAAATGATATACGGTGAAAGCTTGATTGCTCAAGGTAATTACGAACTAGGAGTTAAATTTATTAAAAAAGGATGGATTACAGCCAAGTTAAGTAAAAGCGACTTAAGATTTTTCAGGAAAAAATATAAAAAATACCTTGATAAAAATGATTATATCAAAAGAGCAGATTATTTAGCATGGGAGAATAAATATTGGGACTTACAAAGAATGTTAAGATATTTACCAAAAAATGAGCAACTTCTTTATACGGCAAGGCAATTGCTTATGAGTAAATCATACGGTGTGGATAAGGCTATATCAAAAGTTCCTGCAAAATATAAGAACGATGCAGGATTAAACTATGACCGTTTAAAGTGGAGAAGAAAAAGAGGTCGGGTGGACTCATCCTTAGAAATTCTACTAAAAATAAAAAACAATAAAGATTATTTAGTAAGACCTGACAAATGGTGGAAAGAAAGAGAGATTATATCCAGATCTTTAATATACAAGAAAAAATATGAGCTAGCTTATAAAATATCAAGTAATCATGCTCTTACAGAAGGACCTGAGTTTGCATCTGCGGAATGGATGAGTGGATGGATAGCGTTGAGTTTTTTAAATGATCCTATTTTAGCAATTGATCATTTTAACAAATTTTATTCAAATGTTGGTTATCCTATAAGCCTAGCGAGAGGGGCATTTTGGCTTGGTCGTTCATATGAAAAAATTGGTGATAAAAGCTCTAGCGATAAATGGTACAAAGATGCTGCTAAATTCCCAACAACTTATTATGGTCAACTTGCTTTTATGAAAGTTTACCCTGACAAAAAATATGAACTTAAATTAGAAGAAAATATTGATAAAGATTATAAAAAAAAGTTTTTTGAAAAAGATATTGTTAAAATAGTTTATCTATTAGACGAACTTAATAAATCAAAATATACAAAATTCATCTTAAGACATCTTGCAAATGATAATATTATTAAAGGTAGTGAAACATTTGCAGCAGAACTAGCTACAGATATATCAAGATATGATTTTGCGATACAAGTTGCAAAAATTGCTTCCTATGAAAAAAGATTTATAAATAATTACAATTATCCTGTTATTGGTACTCCTAAAATAATTAATGGAAGAAAAATACCAAATAGCGCTCTTATACTATCAATAATTAGACAGGAAAGTGAGTTTGACATATCTGCTAATAGTTCAGCTGGTGCAAGAGGATTAATGCAATTAATGACTTACACTGCAAAAGTAGTCGCCAAACAAGCTAAACTTCCATATTCAAAATCCAGATTAACTTCTGATCCTGAATACAATATTAATTTAGGTTCCCATTATATTGCTGGTTTAATTCTTGAATACGATGGTGCATATCCTTTTGCAATTGCCGCATATAATGCTGGACCCAAAAGGGTTAGATATTGGAAAAAAATTAATAAAAACCCGCAAAAAAAAGAAATTGATTATATTGATTGGATTGAATTGATTAAATTTAAAGAAACAAGAAATTATGTTCAAAGAGTTTTAGAAAATTATAATGTTTATAATTATATAGTTCAAAAAAAACCTGTTGAAATTATTGATTTTTTTAAAAATAAACCACTATATTAGATAAGTACCATCTTATGGCGGTGAGGGAGGGATTCGAACCCTCGGTACGTCATTATAACGTACGGAAGTTTAGCAAACTCCTGGTTTAAACCAGCTCACCCACCTCACCATTTTGTTGTAAGTGTGTAACTTGAAATCATTGAATATTCAATATTTATAAAGTATTTTTGATCAAATTATGAAAAATAAATACTCTATATTCTCATTAATTAAAAATGCTCTAAGTGGACATGAAAATTGGCAAAGAGCTTGGAGAGATCCAGAACCTAAAAAAGAATATGATGCAATAATTGTTGGTGGTGGAGGTCATGGTTTAGCTACAGCCTACTATTTAGCAAAAAAACATAACATGACAAATATTGCAGTTGTTGAAAAAGGTTGGATAGGAGGTGGTAATACTGGAAGAAATACAACAATAATAAGATCTAATTACTTATGGGATGCGAGCGCAGCTCTCTATGATCACGCATTAAAAATTTGGGAGGGTTTATCACAAGAACTAAACTACAATGTAATGTTCAGTCAAAGAGGTGTTATGAATCTGGCTCATAATCTTCAAGATGTTAGAGATTTAAAAAGAAGAACTCACGCAAATAGACTCAATGGTATTGATGCTGTGTGGCTTAATACTGAAGAAGTAAAAAAATTTTGTCCAATTATAAATACGTCATCAAATATTAGATATCCTGTTTTAGGTGGTACACTTCAAAAAAGGGCTGGCACAGCAAGGCATGATGCTGTTGCTTGGGGTTACGCGAGAGGTGCCGATGCCATGGGTGTAGACATAATACAAAATTGCGAAGTGAAAGGCATTAAAAGAATTGGTGATAAAGTTGAAGGTATTGAAACTACAAAAGGATTTATCAAATCAAAAAAAATTGGAGTAGTCGCTGCTGGTCATTCAAGTGTTTTAGCAAATATGGCTGGCATACGATTGCCACTAGAAAGT
This sequence comes from uncultured Pelagibacteraceae bacterium, assembly GCA_902610655.1. Taxonomy (GTDB): domain Bacteria; phylum Pseudomonadota; class Alphaproteobacteria; order Pelagibacterales; family Pelagibacteraceae; genus Pelagibacter. The sequence goes on along the minus strand of CACLWL010000007.1, from coordinate 9,910 downwards.
AAACCTTTGCAAGCTTTAGTTTCAGAGCCTGTGAAACCAATTATTGATACTGTTGTAATGTCTAATGCTGTTCATGCATATGTAAGTCAATCTGATAAAGGTGAACTTGTAATTGGTGCGGGTACAGATGACTATGTTTCTTATACACAAAAAGGAAGTCATAACATTGCTGAAGGAACGCTAAAAGCTATATTGGAACTTTATCCAATCTTTAGCAGAATGAAAATGCTAAGACAATGGGGTGGAATCGTAGACATATGTCCAGATGCAAGTCCAATATTAAGCAAAACACAAGTCAAAGGGTTATATTTTAATTGTGGATGGGGTACTGGAGGATTTAAAGCAACTCCTGGGTCTGGAGATTTATTTGCACATACTATAGCTAATGACGAACCACATAAACTGAATGCAGCGTTTAATTTAAATAGATTTGTGAGTGGTGATCTAGTTGATGAACATGGTGCTGCTGCAGTTGCTCACTAAAAATGTTTATAATTAATTGTCCGTATTGTGGTAAAAGAGATCAAGTAGAGTTTTCTTGTGGTGGTGAAGCTCATATAGAAAGACCTAAACAACCAACAGAATTAAGTGACGACCAGTGGGCTGAATATTTGTTTATGAGAAAAAACATTAAAGGTGTTCAATTCGAAAGATGGAACCATACACATGGATGTAGAAAATGGTTTAATATGGTCAGAGATACCTCCAACGATAAAATTCATGCTACTTATAAAATGGGAGAAAAACCACCCATAAAATAATTATGTCCAACGAACTTCGAATAAATAAGAATAACTTTATTGATCAAACCGTAAGAATATCATTTAAATTTAATGGGAAAAAACTATTTGGTTTTAAAGGAGATACACTAGCTTCTGCTTTATTAGCAAACGATATTCACTTAGTAGGAAGAAGTTTTAAATATCATCGACCAAGAGGTATTATGACATGTGGGTCTGAAGAACCTAATGCTATTGTCCAAATAGGTAGTGATCCTGCTTCAACAGAGCCAAATGTAAGAGCAACAGAAATTGAATTATATGAAGGGTTAGAAGCATTTAGTCAAAATTGTTGGCCAAGTGTAAATTTTGATGTTGGTGGAATAAACAATTTATTATCCCCTATTCTACCTGCTGGTTTTTATTATAAAACTTTTATGTGGCCAGCCAGCTTTTGGGAGAAATATGAGTTTTTTATAAGATATTCTGCTGGCTTAGGAAAATCACCAACAAAAGCTGACGATGATTTATACGATCACCAATATGCTCATTGTGATGCTCTAGTCATTGGTGGAGGAATTTCAGGTGTTATATCAGCAAAATTAGCTGCAGAAAAAGGGTTAGATACAATACTAATTGACGATAAAAATTTTCTTGGTGGTTCAACTATTTATCAAGATGAGGAAAGCTTCAAAATAAATAATGCAAATTCAAACCAATGGTTGGCTAGAGAAATAGAAAGTTTAAAGAGTTATAAAAATTTAGTAATAAAAAGCAGAACCAGTCTAGCAGCGTTTCATGGATATAACTATTTACTAGCTAGAGAGGCTTTAACAGATCATCTAAGTGTACATGAAAGAAAAAATAAAATTAGACAAAGATTGTGGAAAATAAGAGCTCAAAAGGTAATTATAGCAAGTGGCTCTATAGAAAGACCATTAATATTTAATAATAACGATAGACCTGGAATAATTTTATCATCGTCAATTAAAAAATACATTGATTATTTTGGAGTGAAAACTGGAAATAATATTTCATTATTTACAAATAATGATAGTGCATATGAGACAGCAATATCATTAAGTAAGAGCGGAGTTAATGTTAATGTAATAATAGATATTAGAGAAAATTCAGACTCAAATATAGTTAAGGAAGCTCAAAAGTTAGGTATTAAAATTTTATGGGGACATACAATTGTTGAGACTAATGGCTATAAACGAATTAAATCATTCGAAGCAATGAAACTATCATCCGATGGAGGAAATATTGTTGGCAACAAAATTAAATTTAATTCTGATTGTATAGGAATTTCTGGTGGATGGACGCCTATGGTACATCTGTATACGCAGTCAGGTGGAAAATTACAATTTAAAAGTAATGATAATATATTCATACCAGATGAGACTAAAACTCCCTCAGAACAAATTAGTGTTGGATCATGTAATGGGGATTTCGAACTAGATGATGTTGTTAATAATACCATTTATAATGTAAAAAAATTTATTAGTTTAGATAAATCAAGCTATGACAAAATAAATGTTAATTGTTCAAAAGAATCTTCAAAAAAAAATATCTGGTTATTACCATCGGATAAACCTCTGCACAAAACTAAACCCTTCTTAGATTTTCAAAATGATTCAACTGCTAAAGATGTTAAATTGGCTCTTAGAGAAGGTTTCAAATCTATTGAACATGTCAAAAGATATACGACCACTGGAATGGGTACAGATCAGGGTAAGCTTTCAAATATGCATGCTTTAGGTATTATTGCTGATACCACAGGGACGAATATGGGAGAATTAGGAACAACAACATTTAGACCTCCTTACACACCTCTTACATTTGGAACAATTGTTGGTAGGAATGTGGGTAAGTTTTTTGATCACACAAGAAAAACTGCAATTCATAATTGGCATGTGGATAATAAAGCCGAATTCGAAAATGTTGGACAATGGAAAAGACCTTGGTATTTCCCCAAAAATGGAGAGACAATGCACGAAGCAGTCCAAAGAGAAAGTAAAGCTGCAAGAGAAAGCGCTGGAATTTTAGATGCATCAACATTAGGAAAAATAGATATCCAGGGATCAGATGCCTCAGAGTTTCTTAACAGAGTATACACAAACGCTTGGTCAAAACTAGCTATCGGAAAATGCAGATATGGGTTAATGCTAAATGAGGATGGCATGGTATATGATGATGGTGTTACTACAAGATTAGCTGAAAATCATTATATAATGACAACAACAACTGGAGGGGCAGCTAATGTTCTTTCCAAACTTGAAGATTATCTTCAAACGGAGTGGCCTGAGTTAGATGTTTATTTAACAACTGTAACAGATCAGTATTCTACAATTAGTATTTGTGGACCAAACTCAAAAAATATTATTAAAAAAATTATACCAGATTTAAATTTATCAGATGAAAATTTTCCACATATGTCATTTAAAGATTCAAAAATAGATGGAGTAGATTGTAGAATTATGAGAATAAGTTTTACTGGAGAACACAGCTATGAGATAAATATTCAATCAAACTATGCAAATGATGTTTGGAAAGCTTGTATGGATGCAGGGAAAGAATTTAATATTACTCCGTACGGTACAGAAACAATGCACCTTTTAAGAGCTGAAAAAGGTTTTATAATCACAGGACAAGATACAGATGGAACACTAACACCTTCGGATTTACAGATGGATTGGATAATTAGTAAAAAAAAATATGACTTTATTGGGAAAAGGTCTCTTTACAGAAGTGACACTATCAGAGAGGATAGAAAACAATTGGTGGGTCTTTTAACTGATGATCCTAAAGAAGTTCTTGAAGAAGGAGCACAACTTGTTGAAGATATTAATAAAGAGCCAGTAGAAATGCTTGGGCATGTTACATCTAGTTACTACAGTCCAAATCTTAACAAATCTATTGCACTTGCTATAGTTAAAAGTGGAAAAAAGATGAAAGGTAAAAAACTTATAGTACCTATGGAAGAAAAAAATATAAATGTAACAATAACTGACACCGTATTTTATGACAAGGAAAACAAGAGGTTAAATGCTTAATTTTAATTCACCAATACAAAATGAAAAAAAGTATAATGAAATTAAAATTACTGAAGTTGAACCTACAATTAAAATTAACCTAAGAAGTAATAAAAGAGAATTTTCAACCAAAATTGGAAAAATATTATCAATTTTACCTCCTACAGAGGCTAACACTTCATCTGGCAATGAAAATTATAGTTTACTATGGCTTAGCCCAGATGAATGGCTAGTTTATTCAAAAAATAAAAATCAAAATTTTAAAGACCAAATAGAATTGGAAAAAAAATTATTCAATGAAATATCAAAAATAAATCAAGGAGCTGTTACAAACGTTTCTGATCATTGGGTTTTATTTAATCTAAAAGGTAATAAAATTTATGATTTATTGACAAAAAGTTGTCCTTTTGATTTTAATGAATTTAAAAAGAAGAAAGGATCTGTTTCACAAACTATTGTTAATCACATTAATGTAATTATACATAATAATGAAAATAATGATTTAAATCTATTTGTAAGACGGTCCTTTTCTGAAGACTTATGGTTGTGGATTAACGATAGCGCTAGTTTTCTCTAATTTAAATTTAATATAGAAAATTAAAATACTAAGATAAATTCCTGAAAAAACCCAATTAACTACAGCCCAAATCCAGAAAAAAGTTTCAAAACTTGCATTTATATAACTTGCAAGAAAAAAAACTGTTATGGGATTAAATCCATTTCTAAACAAATTAGATATCATTGCGTACTCAGCTTTTTTTATAGCCATGAACATGCCATTGGATAGGAAAAAGATTGGATATGCTGGTAAAATGAATGAACATATTTTAAGATATTTTGAGCCAAATTCAATTACAGTCTTATCAGTAGAGAAAAAACTCATTATTAAATCGGATAACATGAATAGAAATATTCCAGATACAATCATTATAAAAAAAGAATATTTTATTGATGTAAAATAAGTTTCTTTAACTCTATCAATATTTTTTGCACCAAAGTTCTGTGCAATTATCGATATGATTGCTGTATTAATGCCTAATATAGGTAATAACACAACCTGTTCTATTCTTGTACCAGCTCCATATCCAGCAACGGCATATTCACCAGAGATACCAACATACTTTATAACGATGGCGGCAGTAATAGAGTATGCAAGTATTGAAACAACTATTGGCATAGCTGTAAAAAAAATATTTATGAAATAGTAGATTTTCGGAACTAGAAATTTTTTTGTAATTTCTCTTATTCTTGAATTTTTTAATATTTTAAAAAAAATAATAAGAAATGCTACAGATTGAGAAAATATAGTTGATATAGCAATTCCTTTTACACCTAAAGCGGGAAAGATAAACAATCCAAAAATTAGAATTGGGTTTAGTATTAAATTGATAAAAAAAGACAATATAAGAACATTTCTATAGGTTTTGGTATCGCCCTCTGCATGCAATAAAGAATTCAATGCAACAACTAAAATAAATAAAACTGAACCTGAAAAAATTATATCTGTGTATTGGATACCTAACTTTGTTACCTCATCTGATGTTACCATTAAAGCAAAAATTTCATCTGAAAAACTTAGACCAATTATAGTTATCAAAATAGATATTATAATTGCAAAATAAATTATATGAGTAAAATAACTTAAAATATTTTTTTTATTGTTTTCTCCAATACTATTTCCTATTAAAGATGTTCCAGCAACTGTTACGCCAATAGAAGAAGCAACAATAATAAAATATATTGGAAAAGATTTACTTAAAGCAGCTAGTGCCTCAGGTGAAATTTTACCAGCGTAAAAAGTATCAACAATATTATATAAAGTTTGGAATAACATTCCAACCATAGCTGGTAACGCTAATTTCCTAACTAGTTTTGGGATATTATCTTTAAGTAAATTCATATTAAGTTTCTCTTTGAAAAAAATATTTTCTCCCATCCTTTTTAGCAGCTTGTACTTGTTTTTGTCTCATTCTAAATCTTGCTTTTTGAATACTTGATGATTTGTAAAAACAGCTACTACAACTCACTCCTTCTTCATAAAGATTAGATTTGCTTTCTGAAGATTTAATAGGCTCCCTACAACCAGGGCATATCTTAAAATTTCCAACTTTTAATCCATGCTTGACAGTAACTCTATTATCAAAAACGAAGCAATCACCCTTCCACAAGCTATGTTTTTTATTAATTTTATTAAGATAATTAATTATACCACCTTTCAATTGATAAACATTTTTAAATCCATTATTTCTCAAATAATTACTTGCTTTTTCGCATCTAATACCACCTGTACAAAACATTCCAATATTTTGATCTTTTTTTAGTGTTTTGAAGTATTGAGGAAAATCTCTAAAATTATTTAATTTAGGATTAATAGATCCTTTAAAAGTTCCTGCTTTAAATTCGAAATCTTTCCTTGTATCAATAAGGACTAAGTTTTTTTGTTTAATAAATTTATTCCATTTTTTTGGATCAACTTGATTATTAGATATTTTTTTTTTAATTTTAATTCCAATTGGCACAACTTCCGTTTTTATTTTAATTTTACCTTTATTAAATGGTTTATATTTATAGGTAGATAAATTTTCATTATCAAAATTTCTTATGTCAAAAAAAGTTTTTATTTTTTTCTTAATTTTAATGTGCTGATTTGATTTAAAGGCAATTGACCCATTTACTCCCTCTAATGATATAATTATAGAACCTTTTATATCTTCATTTTTAAAGAAAGTTTCTAAAGTCTTTTTTATAGATTTTAAATTTTTTAATCTCTTAAATTTGTAGAAACCGAAAATTTTATACATTATATTTTTCTACACACTGATAAACCATCACCAATAGGAAGTATTACACTTTCAACTTTGTTATTTTTTTTTATAAATGAATTAAATTCTCTAATTTTAGTTGTTAGTCTATCTTTTTTTTGTTTATTTGCGACATCCCCATACCATAAGACATTATCGACAATAATAATTCCATTTTTACTTGTAATCTTTAATGATTTCTCAAAATAATTAATATAATTTTCTTTGTCAGCATCAATAAAAGTTAAATCAAATGATTTATTTGATTTTATAATTTGATCTAAACTTGTGCTAGCATTATTGATCATTATTTCAATTTTTTTTCCAACATTAGCCTCTTCAAAGAACAATTTTGCAACTTTGGATGTCTCGTCATTTTTATCTAAAGCTATGATTAAAGATTCTTTACTCATTGCTAAACCCATAGTAAGAGTACTTAGACCTGTAAATGTACCTATTTCTAAAATATTTTTAGGATTTAAAATCTTTATAATGAAATGTAAAAAGTGGCACTGGCTAATTGAAATTTGCATTTTCTTAATATCGCCAAGTTTTTCATTATATTCTATAATTTTCTTTTGAACTGGGTGCAATGATAATGAATGGTTATTTATATATTCTACTATTTGATTGTTTAACTGAAGATTTGAACCCATTTTAGTTCAATTTTTTTTTTAATATTTCATTAACTAACTGTGGGTTTGCTTTTCCACCTGAATTTTTCATTACTTGTCCAACAAAAAAACCAAATAATTTATCTTTACCTGATTTATAAGACTTAACATTTTGAGGGTTTTCTAAAATTACCTTATCTATAATCTTTTCAAGTTCTTTTGGATCGCTTTGTTGTTTAAGGCCTTTTTCTTCTACAATTTTATTTGGATCTTTATCTCCATCAGCCATCATTTCAAAGATTGATTTGGCAAGTTTACCTGAAATAGTTCCATTTTTAATCAAAGATATAAGTTTAGCTAAATTATTTGATGAAATTGGACTATCAATAATTTCCAAATTTTTTTCATTCAATAATGCAAATAATTCACCAGTTATCCAATTTGTAGCAAGTTTAACATCTGAATTATTTGATACTTCCTCAAAATATTTAGATGTTTCAATATCTGAAACTAAAATATTCGCTTCATAAGATGATAATTTAAATTTTTCGATAAATCTTTTCTTTTTTTCATCGGGTAATTCTGGGATAGTTTTTTTTATATCATTTATAAAATTATCATTTAATTCTAATGGTAAAAGATCAGGATCAGGGAAATATCTATAATCATGAGCATCTTCTTTAGTTCTCATTGACCTTGTTTCATTTTTTTTAGTATCGAATAATCTTGTTTCTTGGTCTATTACTCCTCCTTTTTCTATAATATCAACCTGTCTATTTGCTTCATAGTCGATTGCCATTTGCATAAACTTAATAGAATTAACATTTTTTATTTCACATCTTGTACCAAGTTCTTTAGTACCTTTTTTTCTTACTGAGACATTAACATCAGCTCTTAGTGAACCTTCCTGCATGTTTCCATCACAAGTCCCTAGGTATCTCATAATTGATCTAAGCTTTTTAATATAAAAATTTACTTCATCTAAAGATCTAAGATCTGGCCTACTGACAATTTCCATTAATGCTACGCCTGATCGATTTAAATCAACAAGTGTGTTTTGAGGATCTATGTCATGAATGCTTTTACCAGCGTCTTGCTCTAGATGTAATCTTTCGATATTTACCTTTTTTTCGCCTGTGGGCATATCTAATATTACAGACCCCTCACCCACAATTGGATTTTTATATTGTGAAATTTGATAACCTTGCGGTAAATCAGCGTAAAAATAATTCTTTCTATCAAAAACAGATTTTTTATTAATTTTAGCTTTAAGTCCAATTCCAGTTTTAATAGCTTGTTTAATGCAAAATTCATTTATTACAGGTAACATACCTGGAAATGCAGCGTCTACTAAACTCACTTGAGTATTTGGTTCAGAACCAAATTTTGTTGGAGAACTAGAAAATAATTTTGATTCAGATAAAACTTGCGCATGTACCTCAAGTCCAATTACTACCTCGTATTCATTTATCTCTCTTTTAATTAAATATTCTTTACTTTCTTTGCTCAGTTTATCCACCAATCATTTATGTTATTTTTGAAATTAATATTTTTTTCTATTGAATAAGCAATATTTAAGATATTTTGTTCATCGAATGCTTTTCCAATGATTTGAAGACCTAAAGGATAACCTTTGTTGTCGTGGCCAGCTGGAATCGATATCGCAGGTAAACCAGCCAAATTAATTGGTACAGTAAATATATCATTTAAGTACATTGAAACTGGATCATTTGTTTTTTCTCCAATTTTAAAAGCTGAACTTGGCGTCGATGGAGTTAAAATTGCATCAACTTTTTTATAGGCTTCGTCAAAATCATTTTTAATTAACCGTCTTACTTTTTGAGCTTTTAAATAATATGCATCATAATATCCTGATGATAAGACATATGTACCGATCATTATTCTTCTCTTTACCTCGTCTCCAAATCCTTCTGATCTTGTCTTTTCATACATATCAATTAAATTTATCCCTTTTGACCTAAACCCATATTTCACGCCGTCATATCTTGCTAAATTTGATGATGCTTCTGCTGGCGCAACAATATAATATGCTGGTAATGCGTAATTAGTATTAGGTAAGGAAATTTCAACAATTTCACCTCCGTTACTTTCGATTATTTTTATACCTTTATCCCATAGTTCATCTATTTCTTTTGGCATCCCATCAACTCTGTATTGCTTTGGTATTCCTATTTTCTTTCCTTTAATATTATCATTTAAATCTTTTAAATAATTTCCTCTATTAAATTCAACAGATGTTGAGTCTTTATTGTCATAAGAACTCATCACTTGGAATAATAGTGCACAATCTTTGACATCCTGTGTCATTGGGCCAGCTTGATCCAATGATGATGCAAAAGCTACTATTCCATATCTTGAACAACTGCCATAAGTTGGTTTTAATCCAACTGTTCCTGTAAACGATGCAGGTTGTCTAATTGAACCTCCGGTATCTGTACCAATAGTTGCTGGTGTTAGTTTTGCTGCTAATGAAGAAGATGACCCACCTGAAGAACCTCCGGGAACTAAATTCTCGGATATAGGATTTTGAACATTTCCAAAATAACTAGTTTCATTAGATGATCCCATTGCAAATTCATCACAATTTAATTTTCCAATAATTATTCCACCTTCATTTAAAATATTTTGTGTAACAGTAGACTCATAAGTTGGAATAAAATTTTCTAATATTTTACTTCCTGCAGTTGTTCTTATATTATTTGTACAAAAAAGATCCTTAA
>CACLWL010000006.1 GCA_902610655.1 uncultured Pelagibacteraceae bacterium | reverse complement strand
CTGCTATTCCAATTTCAAGTATTTTTAACTTTTCATTCCTAATTTTTTCAAAATAACTTTCGTAAATTTTAATATATCCATGTTCAATTTTGTCTGATTTATAAATTTCTGCTATTGATTTTAGATTTTTCATTTCTGACATTATTATATTATTCTTTATCATTGTGACTACAACGTGTACAGATTTGAAATAACTTTCAATTAACGTTGATAGTATTTATCTTTTTGAATTTAGATTCTTTGTTTGTAATCAATAGGTCCGCGGTTCGAATCCGTGCGGGGGCACCATCACAAATAAATCATACAAAATTTTTATTAGCAATTAATATTAGTTTTATTGTTTTGTAGTTCCACTATCTGTGCCTGAAGCTTTATTAGTGTTGCCAGCTACACCACCATCAGATTCAACTGTTACTGTTGTTTGCATAGAATTTGCAACGTTTCCATCTGTGTTGGTTGCCTCAGCTGAAATAGTAACTAAATAATTAGTTAAGAATGGAGCTCCTTCAACTTCAAGATACGTAGTTCCTGCCGTAACATCATTCGAAACGGTTGATGTCAAACTCGAATTAACTTCGGTAGATAGACCTAAAGGACCCATTGTAAAAGCTGTACTTGGTGTAACGTTTCCATTATCATTCGCAGAATAACTGTGTGTCTTATCTACTATTGTAAACCTTGGAGTAGTGTTACTACCTAAAGCATCAACTGTTACGACTGCCGTTTGAAGTATTTGTCTAGTAGAATAATTTATTTCATGGACTGGTTGAAAACTTCCTACAGTTTTTCCGAGTGTTGCTTGAGTTGCAGCATTGCTTGCAGCTGAAGTTACAATTAAAGGTGTGGGACTTCCTTCATTATAAGTACTTGTTCCACTTGATTGTGTATTTAAATCTGCATATGTGGTGGTACCGGCGCTTATTGTATTTATCTGACGTTCTGATTCTTCAATGAAACCTAGAGGCTGAACTGGCTCAGTATAAAACATTTCTATTTCTCTGACTTCAAGTTGTAATTCTTGCACTTCTTGAATTTGTACTTCTTGTATTTGTAATTCTTGTTCCATTTCAACAGAAGCTAATTGAAAATCTATTTCTGGAATTTCAAATTCTACCTGCATATCGGCTTGTCTAACGTCTAATACTTGATTTACAAATTTTACCTCTTCTAGATAATTCTCTTTAGTATCCTCAACTGCCAATTCTAAAAATTTTACTTCTTCTTCAATCTCTTTTATTTCAGCATCTGACAACTCTTGACCATTGAACATACCAGTCTTTTTAGCATTATTTATTTCATACTTTAAACTAGCGGCTTCTTCTGCCATCATTAATACATCCGTTTTCATTTCAACTAACATTACTTCCTCAAATGCTGCATCAACCTCGAAATAAACCTGACTCAATTCAGCATCAACTTTTATAAATGCCTCTTCTATTTCTTCATCTGAGGCGCCCGATTGTATTAATTGATCAATATTTAGAAAGAGTTCTTCTGCCTGAGCATCCGCCTTTGCCATTAAAGCCTCTGCTTTTTTTTCTGCTTGGTAAATTTCAGGAAAAGCCTCTGCAAACTCTTGTTCATAAGCTTTATCAGCTTCTTCCCACGCAGCATTTGCATCTTCCTGATCTACGTAATCAACTGAACCATCTATTTTAAAAATAGCTACTTTCCCCTCTTCTGCTTGTTCCCAAGACTCTGTGTAAACATCTGTACTGAATAAGAAACTATCTTGTTCTTTTGTAAATTCTTCTGCCGTTAAAAAATCCATATTTAAACCTGCAGGCATAATTTCATTTTCCATAGTTGACATATTTATGGCAACCATGGACTCATCAGCTTTTTGCATGACTTCATCCATTTCAACAAATATTTCCTCTATTTCATCTTGGGTAGCACCAGCTTCAACGGCTGCTTGATATTTTTGATCCAATATTTCTATTTCAGGGTCAACTACTGTTTCGAAAAATTGACCCTCTTCAAAATCTATAAATACATTTTCATCACCACCTTTAAGAAATAATTGTTCTGGTATTCTTGGAAGTAATTGAGGTTGATCCTCAGTAAAGTTCGCTGGTAAAACTTGGGGTTTAAAATCTATATTTCCCATATCAAGGAATACAACATCACCTGTTTCATCATTTAATATTGGAACTCTAATGTCATCAAAACCGCTTGTCTGATTAAATTTAGTAGGAACATAATCTACATCTTTAACTCTTGCACTCACTAACATTACTTTTTCTATTTCCTGCATTGCTTTTTCTTCCAAAAAAATATTTGCTTCCTCTGAATTTAAACTCATACCCTCGGGTAAATCTAAATCCGGTCTAATATCATTTCCGCTATTTAAGAAAGATTTTCCCAGCATTTGAGCAGTAATTCCACCATCATCTTTTGCTAATGCTGCAACTAACGTTTCAACAACTAAGTCACCTTCATTTTGTTCATCAGTAAAAATTTCATCTTTAATTATTGAATTTATTTCAGATTCATCGATTAAAATTAATTCATCTGTTGTATCTTCTTGTAAATTATCACTTTCTACTAGTGCAGTATTCTCCTCCTCGGCATTGTCCTCAGTTATATCATTACTCGTTTCCTCATCTGGTAGAGCAACTGCAGCTTTTGGCTCAACCTCTAACTTTTGAAATATTTTTAATTCAGCTTGAGGAATAACTACTGCATCGGTTGGGGCTCTGTTTTCAGTCAACTCAGTAAATAAATATGGTTGATCTAAAGTAACTGTTCCTAATTCATTTGATACCTCAACAGCACCTGCTCTCAAATTTAATGAATTGTTTGGTCCAGGGCCAACAAGTAAAATTTTACTTTGAGTAGTTAATGGATCAACAGAGGCTTTAAATTCAGTTCCTCTGGAGCCAATTGTACCAGCGGGGGTTTTTACCTCTAAATTGGCTGGATTTTTTTCACTAATTTTTCCTGAAAGAACTTTTACACTTCCAGCTATAATTGTAGCTAAAAGTTTGCCATCATTTGTTGAGGGATCAAAAATATAATCATCAATTGTCAATTCGGTATCTGAACCAATTGTCATCACTGTCTCGTCTATAAATAAAAGTTGTGATTTTGATCCATCATTAGCACTTATTGTATCACCGAAAAATACTGCGTCACCTTCTTTTAACTGCTCTCCTTTTTGATTAAAAACATTACCTATTACAAAACCGATCACCCCTATCTGTTCAGAAGAAGCAAATGACTGCGTAGTAAATAGAAAAATTATTAAAATTTTAAAAAAAAATTTCATAAAGTTATTTATATTTTAACATAAAATAAATCATTGAAAATAAATTCTTTTCGTTAATCCAAATGAAAAAGACTCTTTATTAAAATTATGTTGTAAAAGTGTACCTTCTGATTGGGTTTCTGACCATGAAGTACTGAAACTTATTGTATTTAAAAAATTACCAAATTTTCCTGAAATGGGAAAAAATTTTTGTGACGAAAATAACTGGTTTAAGTTTCCACTGAAACTAATAGTCTTAGCGACACTATCATCTTTTCTACTTATAGAAGGATGAATTAAAACGGAATCTGGTTCTTTATATTTTTTATCTGAAATCGAATAAGTTAATCCCAAATTACCTAATTTAAAGTTTTTTCCATAAGATACCGAAATCGATTCATCTTCTAATGAATTATAATCCGCTATAGCATCTGTTCCTGTTAATGAATATTTCAATTTAAAATTATGTTGTGGGGTAAAATAATATTCTGGTCCAAATACCAAACCTTTCTTTCTAGTATTACTACTTCTTTTAGTTTGATTTGTTGGGTTTTGATTTCCTTCAGAATTTCCAAAATTTATACCTGTTAAAAATTTAATTTTATCATTAACAAAATATCTATTATCTATTGAAATATTTTTAGTAAGCGTATCTGCAGCTCTTCTAGTATTTAATTCGGTAAACGAAAAAGTTGATGTGATAGTATTTTTTTCTAAAAACTTACTATATGTAGCCGAAAATGTTTGTGTGTCATTTTCATCTGATGTTGCTCTATTTTGTTCTGATGTTGAATGACTAGTATATAAAGATAGGTTAGATGAAGGATTTATTTGATAAATTGCACCCCATCCGTTTTTCAATGTTGATATATCATCACCCTCAACTCCTGTCATTGCTATAACACTTCCACCAGAAAATTGTGTTTTTGAACCAGAAATATTTGAAATATTTGAATTTAACATATTAGTATAACCAAACTCTGTGTACCAAGTCCAAGGGCTTTTTTTTTCAGGTTGTTTTTTTCTAGACGCGAGTTGTACTTTTTCCCTTTCTTTTTTCTTTTCAATTATTTCTTTATCTATTTTTTTTTTATTCATATCATCAAAAATTTGCGCAACCTTTTTTTTGATTTCATCAGATATTTGATCACTAGATTGAATTTTGCTAATCAAATTTAAAGTTTTTTCTGTGCTATCTGTTTTAATTGAAATTGATAACAAATAAAGTTTCAAATCTATATTATTTGGATACAAAGCATTTAGTCTCTCTAAGGTTGCGATAACTGCTTTAAATTTTCCTTTAGCCTCTTGTTCTTTGGCATACTGAAGATTCAATCTTAAGTCCGTGGGATCTTTTAAAATTTGCAAATAAGTAATCTCCGCAAAAGACTCTACAATAAGAAATATAAATAATATTACTGAATAAATTAATCGTCTAAATATCATATTTTATTTATGGACAAAAAAACAGAAATAGTTTTTGAAAAAATATCATATTTAAATTAAAAAATTGACTGAGTATATTTTTTCCAATTATCTTGATAGTGTTTAGTATTTTCAAATACTGCTTTTTTTTCTTCTGTTGTTACTTCTCTTACTACTTTGCCAGGAGATCCGATCACAAGTGAATTATCTGGTATCTCTTTATTTTCGGTAATTAATGCTTTTGCACCAATAATACAATTTTTCCCAATTTTTGCGTTGTTTAATATTACTGCTCCTATACCAATTAAACTATTGTCCCCTATTGAGCACCCATGAAGCATAACCAGGTGTCCGACTGTAACATTTTTTCCTACCTTTAAAGGATAACCTGGGTCTGTATGAAGAACGCATCCGTCTTGGACGTTAGAACCCTCACCAATATGAATATTTTCTAAATCTCCTCTTAATGTTGCATTAAACCATATACTTGTATTTTTTTCTAAAGTTACATCCCCTATTACAATTGCATTAGGTGCCACCCAATTTTCACCGGAGTTTTTGGGTTTTTTATCTTTTAAATCATAAAACATAAATTATATATTGTTGTACCATGGCTCTTACAAAAACTCCAATATGCGATTTTGGAAAAAAAGCTGAAGATTTCAAACTAAAATCTACAGATAATAAATTAATTTCTTTAACTAATATTAAGGGTGAAAAAGGAACACTAATAATGTTTATTTGTAATCACTGTCCTTATGTTAAAGCGATAATTAAAGATTTAGTTGAGGATTGTAAAAATTTAGAAAGATTTGGAATTAGTTCAGCTGCAATATGTTCTAACGACGTAAAAAATTACCCTGAAGATTCTTTTGAAAATATGATTGCATTTTCGAAAGAAAATAATTTTTCTTTTCCATATCTTCATGATGAAATGCAAGATGTTGCTAAAATCTACGATGCAGTTTGTACACCAGATTTTTTTGCATATAATGGAAACTTAGAACTTCAGTATAGAGGTCGAATTAAACAGCTTAAAGATCTTAAACCTATAGATAATGGCGAGAGTGAACTATTTAAGGCATTAAAATTAATTTCAGAAACTGGTAAAGGACCTGAGGAACAACACCCTAGCATGGGATGCAATATTAAGTGGATTAAATAAATAAATGTTCTTAATTCTAACTAGAAATTTTCCACCAGATGTAGGAGGTATGCAAAATTTAATGTATGGCCTAACAAATGCTTTATCAAAAATAAACATTGTAAAAGTTTTTGCAGATTATCATGAAAATTATTCTATTTTTGACAATAGTTTAAATTTTTCGATAGAAAGAGTTGGGGGACCTAAATTACTTAGAAAATACAGAAAGTCTTATTTAATAAATAATTTTTTAAAAAATAACAAAAATATCGAATGTGTTATAGCCGATCATTGGAAAAGCCTTGAACTTATAAATACAAATAAAAAAAAAATATGTTTAATTCACTCAAAAGAGATCAATCACAAAAAAGGGTCAAGACAAAATAGAAAATTTACAAAAATTTTAAATAATGTTGATCACGTAATTTCAAATTCAGTTTTTACAAAAAAATTAGCAATAAGTGTAGGTATTAATGAAAATAAAATAAGTGTTATTAATCCTGGTATAGATGATGTTAGAGAAATTTCTAAATCTAATGCCGAGGAAGCTGAAAAAATATTTAAAGGCAAAACTAATAGATTAATAACTGTTTCGAGGTTTGATAAAAGAAAAAATCACGAAAAAGTTATTATGGCTTTAAGAAATTTGAAAGAACTTTATCCAAGTATTATTTATGTTTGTATTGGATATGGGGATGAAGAAAAAAACTTAAAAAAACTAGTAAATGAACTAAACTTAAATAACCACGTCCTATTTCTTAAAAATATTGAAACAGGTCTTAAAAATGCTTTGCTATCTAAATCGAATATTTTCATTATGCCTTCTGTTATTCATAATAAATCTGTAGAAGGTTTTGGGATTTCGTATATTGAGGCAGCTCAGTATGGTGTTCCTTCAATTGGTGGAAAAGATGGTGGTGCATCTGATGCTATCATACATGAAAAAACAGGTATTATTTGTGATGGAAATAATCTTGAAGAAATATATTCATCTATAGATAAACTGCTTAAAGACCATAGATATAAAGAATACGGTAAAGCTGCTAAGGAGTACTCAGAGAATTTCAATTGGAAAAAAATAATCAAAAATTATCAAAAAATTTTATAATATAATTTTTTCAAAAACTTTTCTTGCACTTAATTTATTTAAATCTTGAACTTGAATTGCTTGAAATTTTTCTCTTTCTATACTTACTTTATAAGCAGTTGTATGAGATCCAAATAATGCAATACCTTTGACACCAATATGAGCAGAAATATGTGCTGGTCCTGTATCGTTAGCCACTACAAATGAACTATTTTTTATTAAAGATGCCAGTTGAGGAACATTAAGAGGTTTGCCATTATCTAAAATACATTCTGCATTAAAATTTTTTGCATCTTTAACTTCATTAGGTCCAGGTGCGATTACAACTTTGTATTCGTTTTTTAATTCATTACGTATAATTTTTATTAGTTCATTGAAGTATGGCCACTTTTTTAGTTTTAAATGTGGGGAGCAAAATGGAAATAAAATAATATATTTTTTTAGTTCAAACTTAGAATTAATTTCAGATATATCAGTACATGACCAATTAAAATTAGGTTTAAGAGTAAATTTTGTATTTAACCCAGAAGTCTTTAATTGATGCTCAAATCTTTCTAAAACTGACAACTTATCAAACTCCTCTTTACTTGTATTCGTGGGTAATGTTGTTTGGGATGATGACCATGAGTAGTGATTTGAATTTGGAAATAAAATTTTTTTATAAAATGATGTCCTTGATGAATTTTGCAAATCAAATACTTTTATAAATTTAAATTTTCTTATTTTTCTCATTAACAAATACAAATAAATGATATTAAATCTTGATAATCGTTTGTCTAAAATTACATCAGTAATAAAAGGGTTTTTTTTATACAAATCTAAGTAAGGTTTAGAAGTCATAACATAAAGCTTATGATCCTTATTATTCTCATAAATATCTTGAATTACACCACTTGCTTGAGCTATATCACCTAAAGACCCATGTTTAATAATTAAAATATTAGACATATTTTAAACAACTTAACATAATATAAAAATTTATGAATAAAATACTTGTTGAAGTATCAGTTGGTGAATTATTAGATAAAATTTCAATTTTAGAGATTAAAAAAGAAAAAATTAAAGATCAGAGTAAACTAAAATTTATAAATGAAGAATTTAAATTATTAAAAGAGCAATATGAAAAAAATGTTAAACCAGATGATAAACTTAAAAAACTTTTTAATTCCCTTAAAGAAATAAATAATAAATTATGGAATATTGAAAATGAAAAGAGATTATGTGAAAAAAATTCGGATTTTGGTGAGGTTTTTATTAAAACATCAAGAGATATTCATTTCCTTAATGATGAAAGAGGAAAAATTAAACTTGAGATGAACAATCTTACTGGATCTAAAATAAAGGAAATTAAAGAGTATACATCATATTAATAGGTATATTTTTTTTCTAAAAACTTTATGACATTATGAATTATAAAAGTCATAAAAAGATAAATTCCACCAGCAACAATAAAGACTTCAATTGGTTTGAACGTTGTAGATATTATATATTTAGCTACACCAGTAAGATCCATTAAAGTAACGGTACTTGCCAAGGAAGTACCTTTCATCATTAAAATTATTTCATTACCATAAGCTGGTAAAGATTGTCGTATAGCGATAGGAATTTGAATTTTATAAAAGATAATTTTACTAGATATTCCCAAACTCTGGCCTGCTTCAATGATTCCAGGTTTAATTGTTTGAAATGCAGATCGTAATATTTCGGATGTATAAGCTCCAGTATTTAATGAAAAAGCAATAATCGCACACCAATAAGGTTCTTTTAAAACAACCCATAATATTGTTGATCTTAAATACTCTATCTGACCTAAGCCAAAATAAATAATAAATATTTGAACCAAAAGTGGTGTCCCTCTAAATACATAAGAGTAGCCATAGGCAAATTTATTTATAATTGGATTTTTATTAATTCTTAAAATCGCAAACAACAGTCCAATAAATAATCCAAAAATTAATGAAGCAGATAATAATTTTAGAGTTATTAAAGTTGCGTTAAGCAATTTAGGGAAACTATTGATCATTAATTCAAAATCCATCAATACCCCCTATTGTATCTAACTTCTAAATTATTGATTAGCTTCATACTAAAATATGTGAGAAGTAAATACAAAACTGCCGCGAATGAATAAAAAAACAAAGGATCTCTAGTTGATCCTGCAGCAATGTATGATTGTCTCATTATTTCAACTAAACCAGTTACAGATATAAGCGAGGTATCTTTTAAAGTTATTTGCCAAACATTGCTTAAGTTAGGAATAGCAAGTCTTAACATTTGTGGCATAATCACTTTAAAAAAATGAACTGGTTTTTTTAAACCTAAAACTTTTGAGGCTTCAAATTGGCCTTTATCAATTGATTGAATTGCTCCTCTAAAAACTTCTGTCGAGTACGCTCCTGAAATAATACCAATTGCGAATGACCCAGTAATAAATGCATTAATTTCAATATATTCATTATAACCAAATATAGATGCTACATACATAACAGCACCACTCCCACCAAAGAAAAATAAGTATATAACCAATAATTCAGGAACTCCTCTGATAACTGTAGTGTAGCTGTTTCCGATAAGATTTAAAAATTTACTTTTTGATAATTTGAGTGGTGTAAATATTAATGCGAAAAGAAAACCTACTAACATAGCTGTTATTGAAACAGCAATTGTCATCATTGTTGCGATTAGAAGTTCATCACCCCAACCAGTTTTTCCGAATGAAAGAAGTTCCATACAGATTGGCGACTATATATTATAGTCGCCAAATCTAAAATTATTTACATAGATGCATCGAAACCAAACCATTTAGTAGCAATTCTACTAATGTCACCGTTCTTTCTTGCTTTGTCGATTGCTTTATTAAATGCGTTTAGTAACTCTGTGTCGTCTTTTCTTATACCTACGCCAACACCATTACCAAATGCACCACCTGAAAAAGTTGGTCCTACTAAGACAACTGGTTTACCAGATTTTTCTGCATAGTCACTAAAAGCTACTGCAGCAGCTAAGGCTGCATCACATCTACCAGATGCTAAATCTAAGTTTACTTCGTCTTGAGTTTTGTATGTTCTAACATTTACTTTTCCAACATCACCGGAATCTAAAAAGTTTTGGTGAATTGTAGCAGTTTGAACACAAACTGTTTTACCTGCTAATGCAGCTGTAAGTGTTTTAAGTGCTTTTTTTGCAGCGGTATTTGGCTTGGTTAGATTAATTCCTGCAGGTGTATCCATACTCTCTAAATCTGAACCTTTCATTACTGCTAATGAAGCAACTTCGTCAGCATATCCTTGAGAAAAACTAATCGCTTTTTGTCTTTCTGCGGTAATTGACATACCTGCCATTATTGCATCAAATTTTCTCATTATAAGAGCTGGTATCATTCCATCCCAATCTTGCTCAACTATCTCGCATTGTTGTCCTATATATCTACAAAGTGTCCATGCAAGTTCAACTTCAAATCCAATAAGTTTACCTGAAGCATCTTTTGAATTCCAGGGTGGGTATGTTCCTTCTGTACCTATTTTAATTTTATCAGCGTTAGCAGAAAATGATAAAAATAAAGTAATCAAAACTCCTAAGCTAAATTTTTTTATAATATTCATATCGCCTCCAATATTTTTTTAAGAAGTATTTCACAAATTAAATGATTTAAAAAGAAATTATTTATTTAAGGATGAAGCAAAATTCCAAGAACAATCAAAGCTTGGTATGTAAATTCTATCTAAAGATGTATTGCCAAAGCTCTTTTCGAACAAACTAAGCCATTTTTTAACTTGTTTTGGTTTTTTATCCTGGCTTCCAACTTGTGCAGTTATTGTTCCATTTGGTTTCAAAATTCTTTTTAGTAAATTTATATTTTTTGCTGCAAGGTCAATACAATATTGATCATCGTTAAGATCAACAAAAATCTTATCATATTTATTGTCTTCAACTTTTTTAATACTTTCAAAAGCATCACCCCAAACACATTTAACTGAATTCTTTGTCGTAGCCTTTTTACCAATTTTAGTTAAATGTTTTTCACAAACCTCGACAACTTCTGGATCTAGTTCAAACCAATCTATATAATTAAATCCTTGCGATATGCATTCTCTTGCTACGCCACCGTCTCCACCACCAATAATTGCAGATTTTTCTTTTTGAGGATTCAATTTAATACCAGAATTAACAAAATTTGAGCTATACAAATATTCATCACTCTCAGCAACTTGAAGTTCGCTATCAATAAATAAAGATTTTCCAAACTTTTCAAGATTTAAAATTTCTATATGCTGACCGACTTTAGAGTTGAAATCTTCCAAAACATCTTTAACTAAATAATATTTCTTAAGTCCTGGTGAACTATAAATATCATCATAATAAATAATATTGTCTCTATTAAATTCTTTTTTGACAATTTTTTTATGTTGAATATCTTTTTTTATAATATCTAGAGCAACTATAGGATTTACTTTTCCACATGTAAAAAAGTCAAAACTTATAATTTTTTTTTCAGGAAAAGTATGAAAACTTATATGACTTTCGGCTAAAAGTGCTACTAAAGTAAAACCTTGTGGTTCAAATTTATACTTGGATATTTCTAAAACTGTTACTTTGGCTTTTTTTGCAATTTTGTAGACTAATTTTTCAAAGAATTTAGGCTCATATTCTTTAATTGTGCCTATAATATCTAACGTTATATGTTCACCAACTTTAGTCATAAAAAATATTAATTTTTTTTATAATTTTTTATTTTATCTAAGATTTTTTTCATTTCTTCATCTGAAAGAATCTTAGGTTTTCCTAACTTTATTGTATTTATGTATTGATGACAAATATTTTCGATCTCTTCTGCAAGTTCAAAAGCTTCACTGAGAGATTTACCAAATGCAACCTGACCATGATTAGACATAAGACATGCTTTTCTTTCTTCCAATGCATTTATAATATTTTGAGATAATTCTTTTGTTCCAAAGGTTGCATATTCTGCACATTTTATATTATTCCCACCTGCTAGAGCGACCATATAATGAAATGCAGGAATATTCTTTCCATGAGCTGAAACTGCTGCAGCATTGGCTGAATGAGCATGGACTATTGCCTGGGCATCTTTTTTTTCAATGTAAATATCTTGATGAAAACGCCATTCTGTCGATGGGTTTACGGTTTTATCTGAAATTTTTTTTAAATTATTATTTTCGTTAAACTCTAAAAAAACTATGCTTTCAGTTTTTAATTCATCATATCGAATTCCAGACGGTGTAATAAAAAAACCATCAACTCCATCATTATTTGCTCTTACAGAAATGTTGCCGGATCTTAAAGGTGAAAGATTTTCAGTATTAAGTTTTTTAGCGTACTCAATCACTTCTTTCTTTTTTTCTAACATTATTTATTAAGTTTTTTATTAATTTCTTTCTCACAGAAAGATTTTATATCTTGAATATTTTTATTTTTATCTAATTTTTTTTGCGCAATAATGCATGCTTTCATTGATTTGTCTAAACTGTGCGATCCATACTCAATTCTTGAAATATACAGCATTAGAAAAGCTATAAGTAAAAATAAAATAAAATATATATTTTTTTTCATCTATTTAAAATCATTAATTATTTCTTTTATGTTTTTTTTTGGCTTCCACTTGAGTTTTTTCATTTTATTAATATTTGCAACTAAGCATGTTTTTTTTGCATTATTTTTTAATACTGCTTTCTTATTATTTTTTCTGGTAATAATTTTAATAATATCTGAGATTAAAATTTTTTTTCCTGAACCGATATTATAAATACCATAAGATTTGTTATTATATAAAATATTGATTGCTGTACAAATATCCTTGGTACTTATAAAATCTCGATAATGATTAACATTTTCAAAAGTATAAATTTTTTTTTTTATTCTTTTCATTATTGAAGGGATAACAAAATCTCCACTTTGCTTTTTATGAGTAAAGCTAAATATTCTTCCAATACAGTAAGGTAATTTCTTTCTCCTAAACGATCTTACAATATAATTTTCAGCCCTTAATTTTGTTTGCCCATATTTAGAAATAGGTCTAGTTTTCTTTGTTTCTTTTATTTTTTTTCTTGAAAATCCATAGACATGTGATGTTGATGCAAAAAAAAACCATTTTATTTTTTTAAATTTTAAACATTCGTCTACGAGATATTTTGTCCCTATAAAGTTTACTTTATTTGCATAATCAAAATCACTTTTTACAATATTTGTAGGGACCACTGCAGCAAAATGAAATAAACAATTTATATTTTTTTTTCTTAGCCATTCATTAATGTCTTTTTTCTTAGTAATGTCACCTCTGAATTTAATAAATTTTCTTGAAGAGTTATATTTTATAAATTCTGAACCTAAAACACCTGTATGTCCAGTTATACCCAAATTATATTTCATTAATGTTTAGTAATTTATTTTCAAGATTATTTAAACTTTCTTTGCTTATAGGGTTAACATGAATACCTATAAAAAAACCTCTATCTTCAATTTCTTGTGACTTAGGAAATTTATCATTGTTTTTATTTAATTTAAAAAGTTTAATTGAAGGTTGATTTAAAAAATTTCCACTTATAATTGGTCTTGTCTCAATAAAATTATCATTTAAATATTTGAGGAATTTTTCCTTTTTTTTTATAAAAGGTTTATTGATCAGGATTGGTAAACCAAACCAACTTGGGTCTAAACTTTTAATAGAGTCTATGAAAGTAAATTGGTTTATCCATTTTTTTGAATTCTTTAATTTATTTATTATCCTTATTCTATTTTTTGATCTAGTTTTTTTAAATCTATTTAATCTCTTGAGTTGTGAATAACCAATTGCAGCAGATATTTCACTTGGTCTTAAATTAAACCCCGAGTTTATAAAATTAAATTTTTTGTTTGATTTTTTTTTTAGACCTCTATCCCAACCATGTGCTCTTAAGGAGTGAATGATTTCATAATTTTTCTTGTCATTACATACAATCATACCACCTTCTCCTGAGGTAATCTGATGTGAGTAATAAAAAGAATATGTACCAAAATCACCAAAGGTGCCTAGATATTTTTTTTTGTATCTTGATCCCAACGATTCACATGTATCCTCGATTAAATAAATTTTTTTTTTTTTAATAATTTTTTGAAGTTTATCCATATTTGTAGAATTTCCCAAAACATGAACTGCCATTATTGCTTTTGTTTTATTTGTTATTTTTTTTTTTATTTGCTCTATGGAAATATTTAACGTTTTGGTATCTATATCTACAAATTTAGGTTTTAATCCTGATTGAACTATTGGCCATAATGAAGTCGACCAACACAAAGATGGTATCAAACATTCGTCTCCATATTTAAGTTTTTTATTTTTCATTGGATTAATTAATGCAAAGAAAGCTAATAAATTTGCTGAAGATCCTGAGTTAACCATCAATGCATATTTAGCTCCCACATATCTTGCAAATTCTTTTTCAAACTTTTTTGTTAAAACTGACATTGTGATTTGTTTTTTAAAAAGAGTTTTAGCTCCAGCAATAATATCTTCATTTGAAAAAGAGTCAGGCGTAAGAAAATATTTTTTTTTATTACTTTTTGAATATTTAAAAATTAATTTCTCAATAAATTTTTTTTCTTTTAAATTCATATTTTTTAATTAAATAATTTTTTTAAACCATCTAGCGATGCTTCACATATCCCTTGTTCTGTAATTAGCCCTGAGACATATTTTGCAGGCGTTATATCAAAAGCTAGATTCATTGATTTGCTTTTTTTTGGATATATTAAAATTTTTTTTATATTATTATTTTCATCTAGTCCCTCTACGTGTGATAGTTCTGAGGATGGCCTTTCTTCAATTGGTATGTCATTATAATTTTTAGTATCCCAATCAATAGTAGAGCTGGGTAAAGCAACATAAAAAGGTACATTATTATCTTTTGCAGCTAACGCTTTAAGGTAAGTACCGACTTTATTACAAACATCACCATTTGCCAAAGTTCTATCAGTTCCTACTATGCATATATCAACTTTACCTCTTTGCATTAAAATACCACCTGTGTTATCTGCAATAATTGTATTAGGTATATTTTCTTCATTTAATTCAAATGATGTGAGGTTAGCTCCTTGATTTCTAGGTCTTGTTTCATCAACCCAAACATGAACAGGTATACCTTTTTGATGTGCATGGTATATAGGAGATGTAGCGGTACCCCAATTTATAGTTGCAAGCCATCCTGCATTACAGTGAGTTAAAATATTTATTGTATCTTTTTTTTTATTAAAGATTTCTTCAATTATTTTTGAACCATTAATACCAATTCTTTCACAAAAACTTATGTCCTCCATGCAAATTTTATTAGCCTCATTTATCGCTAACTCTAAAATTATTTCACTATTGATACCTGATAATTTATTCATCATTCTATCTACTGCCCATTTAAGATTTATAGCTGTAGGTCGTGACCCAATTAATTTCTTTGCTGATTGTTTCAAAAAAGTGTTGTCGTTCCTTTCTAAAATTGATAGCACTAAACCATAAGCAGCAGTTGCGCCAATTAATGGTGCGCCTCTAACCTCCATGTTTTTAATTGCATTAATTGTATCTTTTACAGTTTTAATATCCTTTATTATAAAGTTATGTGGAAGTTTAGTTTGATCTATAATTTTAACACAATTATTTTCAAACCAAATTGTCTTATAATTTTTACCTTCGATCCTCATTGTTTTATTCTATTGAGACTTTCTTTAGGCCAAGTTTTATCCCTATCATAAAATTTATCAAAACATATAGATTTGTTCAAAATTTCTATCCATGGATCTTTATCTTTAACAAAAATATGAGCTTGTGGTCTAATAGATTTTTTTAAAGTTTGCGTTCGCACTGCAAATCTTCCTGGTGATATATTATATTTACAAAAAATGTAGACTCCACAAATTATACAAAAATATGCGTTTACTCCTTTTCCACTTCCTGTTGGAAGTTCTATAGATGCAACGTCTCCCTTAATTTCAAAATCCTTTTCTAAGACCATTGTATGAATTACAAATGATGATCCTGTAGAAATTTTACAATCTTTACAATGACACGCCTGTGTAAATAACGGCTCGTCTTTTATGATATATTTTACATTTCCACAACCACATTTACCTGCTAATTCTTTTTTTTTTATCATTTTAATAAAACTCTCCCAGCAATATGTTTAAGTTTATTTATAGTTTCTTTTGTTCTTTTTTCTGGAGCTGTAATTATTGCAACATCTAAACAATTATTAGTTGGGTCATTTGGATCAATATATTTTTCATAATTGTCTATCAAATTTTTAATCATTTCTTTTGCCTTAGCTGCGTTATCTAAAAGAACTTTAATAACTTTTTGAACATCTACGTTTTCATGATCAGGATGCCAACAATCGTAATCTGTAACCATTGAAACTGATGCGTACCTAATTTCAGCTTCTCTAGCTAGTTTTGCTTCTGGCATGTTTGTCATTCCAATAACATCAGCTTTCCAGCCTCTATATAAATTGGATTCTGCCAATGTTGAAAATTGTGGTCCCTCCATTACAACATAAATTCCTCCTCTCTGGTAATTAATTCCAGATTTTTTAATTGCAACCTCACAAGCATTCATAAGACCATTGGAAGTTGGATGAGCCATTGAAACATGGGCGACTATTTCATCTTCAAAAAAAGTTTTATTTCTTGCAAATGTGCGATCAATAAATTGATCTATTATTACAAATTTTCCTGGTGGCAGACTCTCTTTTAAGGAACCCACCGCTGAAACAGATACAATATCTGTTACTCCTAGTTGTTTTAAAGCGTCAATGTTTGCTTTAAAATTTATATTAGATGGAGATATAAAATGACCTCTGCCATGTCTTGGTAAAAAATAAACTTCTTTTCCATCAAATTTTGTTTTTAATATTTTATCTGAAGGATTTCCCCAGGCCGTTTTTATCTCCAAAAACTCACGTTCTTTAAATTCCTCAACATCGTATAAACCACTTCCACCAATGATAGCTAATTTGTTTGTCATATTATTTAAAATGCTTTAATTATTTATAACGCAAAAATTTATGGATTTAAAAGATTATATTAGATCAATACCTGATTATCCTAAAAAGGGAATTTTGTTCCGAGATATAACTACATTAATCAAAGATGAGAAAGCATTTCCAAATTGTATAGATCAGATAGTTCAAAAATCTAAAAATTTTAATTTCGATA
Source organism: uncultured Pelagibacteraceae bacterium (assembly GCA_902610655.1). Taxonomy (GTDB): domain Bacteria; phylum Pseudomonadota; class Alphaproteobacteria; order Pelagibacterales; family Pelagibacteraceae; genus Pelagibacter. Next base: position 59,843 of record CACLWL010000006.1, on the reverse strand, counting down.
AAATTGCAGCAATAGAATCAAGAGGATTTGTTTTTGCATCAGCAGTATCTTACTTGGTGAAAAAACCTTTCATAATGTTAAGAAAAAAAAATAAACTTCCAGCTGAAAAATACTCAGTTGAATTTGAACTTGAGTACGGAAAGGCCACAATTGAAATACATAAAGACTCTATAAAAAAAAATGAAAAAGTCTTAATTATAGACGATTTAATTGCTACAGGAGGAACTGCGGAAGCTGCTGCAAAACTAATAAAAGTTTCTGAAGGAAATGTTGCTGGCTTTATTTTCGTAATTAATCTTTTTGATCTTGGGGGATGTGATAAACTTGTCGAATCTGGTTACGAAATTCAAAATTTAATAGAATTTCCAGGTCATTAGAAGTGATATTTAAAAAACTTTATTACAAATTATTAAAATCTGAAAAAAAAAATCAGTTTAAAGATGAATTAAAAATAAATTTATTTGATGAAAAATATAAAAAGATTATTGATCAAATAAATAAATCAGTCCTCGAAAAAAAAGAATTAAATTTCTTACATTCTGGAACATCTGGAGATTTAATTTATTCGTTTTCCCTTATTAAGAAACTATCCCAAACTCATAAATGTAATTTTTATATTGGCGTGAATAAAAAATTTACTTATGAATATTATAAACATACTGGAGGTGGTTTTTTGATTAATGAAAAAATGTATAATTTACTTATTCCTCTACTTAAACGACAAAACTTTTTTAACCAAGTAAAAAAACATGAAAATGAAACAATTGATATAAATCTTGATTTATTTAGAGAGCTCCCGTGGAATAGTACTTTTAATTCACCACGTTGGTATTTTCATATTGCAGGTGAACATGCTGATTTAAATGATAGCTACTTGGATGTAGATGAACATGCAAGTATAAAAAATAGGATTGTAATACAAAGAACCTTTAGGCACAGGAATATTTATATTAATTACAATTTTTTAAAAAATTATGATGATCCTCTTTTTGTAGGTATAAAAGAAGAATATGACGATTTAAAAAAACAAGTTCCAAATTTAGAATTTTATGACCCAAAAGATTTTTTAGAGATTGCACAGATTATTAAATCATCAAGATTCTTTCTTGGTAACCAGTCAGTATGTTTTCCGATAGCAGAGGCTATGAAAGTGCCAAGATTATTGGAAGCTAGTCCAGATACACCTTTAGTACAACCTGTTGGAAAAAATGGATTTGATTTTTACTTTCAACCTCATTTTGAAAAGTGGTTTAAGTATTTATACGAAAATACAAAATAGTTATTACACTCTAAACCATGACTTTTTTCCAATTGTTGCATTAATTATTCCTTTAATTCTCATTTCGTAAATTTTTCTTTTTTCTTGTTTAAAGATAATTAAATAAAAAAAATATTTTATTGATGCGCTAACAAAATTTAAAAATATGTTTTTTATTGCAACAAAAAACCCATAGTGCTTTTTATTAAAATAAAATTTTGACCACATCCAATGCCAATTTCTTAAATATTCAAGTTTTTGACTTAAAGAAATACTTCCTTTATGATTTATCAAAGAGTTGGTTACAACATATATATTTTCATTTTTTTGTTTTACTCTCAAGCATAAATCATTATTTTCCAAATAAAGAAAAAAATTCTCATCAAAAAAATTTTGATCTTTAAACTTTTTTAAATTAAACAGCATTGAGAAACCATCAATGCTATCAACAGACAATGTATTATCATTAATTTTTGCGATTATTTTTTTATAATTTGGAATTTTTGGGTCGTCATTTAAAGGTGAGGCTAAAGCAAAATTAGGTACATCATTCAAAGTTTCTAAAAAATTTATTATTGTATTTTTTCTAAATTTTGTATCTGGATTTAAAACAAAAGCACAACTTGTTTTGCATAATTTTAAACCAATATTATTTCCTGCACCCATACCTATATTTTGTGAGAGGATTACCTCAATGTTGTCATATTTAGATTCTAAATCTCTTTTTAAATTAATGTTATTTGAATTTTCGATAATTATTTTTTTTGAGTTTCTTGGAAGTGAATCTAAACAATTTTTAATAATATGCTCACTCTGATATGTTACAATTATAAATGTTATATCGTCTAAATTTAGTTTCATTAAAAATTAAAAAAGTATACTTAAATAGACAATTATTGTAAAAAAAAATAATGAAAAAAGTTATAGTTACTGGTGGTCTTGGCTTCATAGGTAGTAATTTAATTAAGATTCTTCTTAAAAAAAAATATTTAGTTATAAATATTGATAAAGTTACATATTCATCAAATTTCTATAATGTCAAAAAATTCTCCAAGAATAAAAATTATAAATTTTTTAAAGTCGATATAATTAATGAAAAAAGAATTCTTCAAATTTTTGAAAAATATAAGCCAAATTGCATTTTTAATCTTGCGGCAGAAACACACGTTGATAGATCAATAGATGGACCAGAGAGTTTTATAAAAAGTAATATTTTAGGTGTTTTTAATTTATTACAAGCTTTCAAAAAATATATTGAAAAAAATAAGAAATCTCTATTAATTCATATTTCAACAGATGAAGTTTATGGAGATGTATTGACAGGCAGGTCTAAAGAAGATGATCCTTACAAACCTAGTTCGCCATACGCAGCATCTAAAGCTTCATCAGATCATTTAGTATATTCTTACATTAGAACATTTAAAATTCCTGCAATAATAACTAATTGTTCAAACAACTATGGTCCAAGACAACATCCAGAAAAGTTAATCCCTAAATTAATATATAATGTTTTTAATAATAAAAATTTACCAATATATGGAAAAGGTTTAAATTCAAGAGAGTGGATTTATGTAGATGATCATTGCGAAGCTTTAGTCAAAATTTTTGAAAAAGGAAAAATTGGAAATTTCTATAATATAGGGTCAAATTTAAATCTTAATAATATAAAAATTTCTAAACTTTTAATAAGGATTGCAAAAACAAAAGTTAATGTTGGAAGAAATGTAAAGATAAAATATGTGAAAGATAGACCCGGACACGATATAAGATATGCTCTTAATAGTAATAAGTTAATAAAAAATCTTAAATGGAAACCGAAAACAAATATTATTAATGGATTGAAGAAGACTTTTGATTGGTATTTGAAAAATCCCAAGTATTATTTAGCTCTAAAAAAAAGGGATATAACTGTTAGATTAGGAACAAAAATTAAATGATTAAAAAAGGTATTATATTATCTGGAGGAATGGGTACAAGAATGAGCCCACTCACAAAAGCTGTTAACAAACAGTTGTTACCTATTTATGATAAACCATTAATTTTCTATCCACTTTCTATTTTAATGTTAGCCAAAATAAAAGATATACTGATTATTGTTAACAAAGGTCAACTAAATCAATATAGAAAAATTCTTCCTGACGGAAAGAATTTAGGAATTAATATAACTTATAAAGAACAATTTTCACCAAAAGGGCTTCCAGATGCATTTTTACTTGGAGAAAAGTTTATAGGAAAAGACAATGTTGCATTAATTCTTGGTGATAATTTTTTCTATGGTCAAAATTTAACAAAGCAATTATTAAATTCTATAAAACTAAAAAAAGGTGCAAAAATTATTTTACATAAAGTAAACAAACCTGAACTTTACGGAGTTGCGAAGATAGATAAAAAAAATAAAGTTATAAGTATTAAAGAAAAGCCAAAAAAATTCTTATCAGATCTTGCTATTACAGGTCTATATTTTTTTGATAACAACGTCATTAAATTTGCAAAACAACTCAAACCATCAAAAAGAAAAGAGCTAGAAATTGTAGATTTGATAAATAAATATAAAAAGAACAAAAAGCTTATCGCAGATTTAATTGGAAGAGGTGGCGCATGGCTGGATACTGGTTCTATTGAAGATTTTTATAAAACCAGCTCTTTTGTATCTGCTATAGAAAATAGACAAGGCTTTAAAATAGCATGCTTGGAGGAAATATCTTTAAATAATGGATGGATCAAAAAAAGAGATTTAAATAAAGCAATTAAATTTTATGGAAATTGTGAATATTCAAATTATCTTAAAAAATTATAATTATAAAAATATTTTATTTTTCAATAAATTGGTAAATTGGTTATTTATTTAAGCAATTTGCTATTTTTTAATGGTAGCGGGAAGTGGGATCGAACCACTGACCTCGGGCTTATGAGTCCCGCGCTCTAACCAACTGAGCTACCCCGCCATTAAATTCATATTGATTTATACTACTTATTTTTTTCTTTCAAACAAGAAAATCAGAATTTTATAGATCAAATTTGAATTTAGAAGGCTTCCAGTTTTTTGGGGCTAATTCCAAATCATCAAACTCGAAAGCTGGAGCAACAGTACATCCTATCAAGCTATATGTACCTATAGATTTCATAGCAAACCAAGTATTTTTTTTAATATTAAATATAAAATTATTTTTTGATCCAATTTCGTTTGTCTGAAACTCCTCACCATCTTCGGAGGTATATATTTTTAAAGGGCTGCCCGAGTAAAAATGTAAAGTTTCATTTTTAGTTATTCGATGCCAATGGGAGTGCTGATGTCCTTCTAATAAAAAATAAATGTGGCTTATATCCTTATTTTTAAATACCTCAACATAATATCCACCTTCAGGATGAGATGTCATTTTATGATATTTAATAATAGATTTTATATTAGTCATTATTTAATTAAAAAATTTTTATAATAAATTTAACCAATTCCTCTCTTGTTCCGTAAGTTTAATGTTATGAGAGTTTATGGAAAAACTCAACTGAGATATATTCCTAGAACCTATTATTGCATAAGATGGAAATCTTTGAGTTAGGACCCAAGATAATGCTATGTCATTTGGTTTGCAATTATATTTTTTTGCTAATTTCTCAGATCTTTTTTTTCTCTCAATATTTTCCAAACTATAAAAACATTCTTTGAGATATTTGTGAAATTTTCTTCTTAAAACTCTTTTTATAAAACTTTCTTTGATAAAAAAACCTCTCGCTTGACTTGACCAAGCAAAATGATTGATATTATTGTTTTCTAAGTATTTTATGTAATCTTTATTTGATACACTTATACAGTCTGGCCAAAGTGGTTTTTCCATCTTAGCTAGAGAAAGTTGATTGTTTATAATAGAAAATGGTATTTTATTATTTTGTTTAGACCATTTTAAAGAGTCATCAAATCTATCTTTAGATATATTTGAAACTCCAAATATTTTTATTTTTCTTAAAGATTTAAGTTCATTAAAAGCATCAACAAATTCTTGGATTGGTATATTTTTATTATCATGATGTAAAATTAATATTTCAATGGTATTTAATTGAAGTCTCTCTAAAGACTTTTCCAAGAGATCTGAAATTTCTGACGGTTGTGAATTTTCTTCACCAACTTTTGAGATTATAGTAATATTGTTTTCATTATTATTGTCTTTAATCCATTTTCCTAAAAATTTCTCATTTTCTCCATTTCGGTAATAAATTGAATTGTCAAAGGCATTTCCACCATTTTCGTAAAAGTAATCCCATAACTTTGCAGCAGAAGAATACTTTTTTTGGTTATCATTTCCAAGAATTAACTTTGAAATTTTTTTTTCTAAACCTTTAATACTTCCATATATCATTACACTGTTTAAATTTTATTTTTTATAAATAATTATAATATATTTTGTTTTACTTTTCTCAAATTTTCAAGTTAAACTGATAAATGAATTTTAAATATGCAAACAGAAGATAGAATAAAATTTTCAACAGAAGTGGAAGTTCATCAGGTTTATAATGTTTTGTCAAAAAACTACATAGATATCATAACCGATTATTTTGAATTACAAAGAATCTGGTTAAATGACGCGTATGTAACGTTTAAAGACTTAGATAAATATTTTATCTTAATGAGTCTTGTTAGTAAAACTTTTGATAGTTATTCAGAATATTTTATTAAATACAATTTTGATGAATTTTATAATATTGATCAGTATGAGCTTAAAAGATTTAATATTGTTAATATTTCAAAGGAGTTGCAAATTTCTAAAGAAACTGCACGCAGAAAAATTCTAGAATTAGAAAAGATAGGTATTATAAAAAAAAATAAAAAAGCAGTTATCATAAATAGAAATGCTTATAATTTGCAAAAGCCTACAACTTCTATACATTTAATATCTAAATTTTTATCTAATCTTTCAAAATTACTCAAAAAGTCAAATATTATAAAACAACAAATATCATCGATTGATTTCGAATTATTAATTAAAAATAATTATACACACTGTTGGAATTATTTTTTAAAATTTCAAATTGGAATGTTAACAACCTTCAAGGGAAAATTTTTTGGAGATTACGAGACAGTACAAATTTGGGCAATGATAGTTTATAATCAAAATTTATCTTTAAATAAAAAAATTAAGAATACATCTAAATACTCTGATTCTGTTAAAGAAGATTATTTAAATGAAATATTATCATTAACTGATAACTTGGGTTTAAATGCAATGACTATTTCAGATCTAACAGGAATACCAAGGCCAACTGTTATAAGAAAATTAATTTTTTTAGTTAAAAATAAATTTGTAGTTAAAAATAAATCTAATTTATACATATTGGCAAACTCGAAAGAAATCAAAGAAGTTGATAAATTTAGGATCGAAAATGTAAATGCAATTTCTGAAATGACCTGCAAATTATTCAATGCAGCAAGGATCTATAAAAACTAATTTATATAATTAAAAAGATGCGATTGCTCCAGTGACTAAGACTACAGATGCTATTAAACTTATAAATATTAAATTCTCTTTTTTTTCTTTTTTTTTCTCTTCTCTAACTTTATCCATAAGAATATTGATATCTACCTTTAGGTTTTGTTTCTTTTGAGCTTTAACTTCATGTTCAAAATTTTCGTTTAAGCGATCTGCAGACATGGCTAAATAAAGCATGCAAAAATAATTTTTACAATCTAGAGGTTGTTCAATTTGAGGTTTTAAATAATAATTTTAGATCAATTTGAGAATTCTACCTCAAATTGTTTTAAAGTTATTTTTATTAAGACTTTTAGATTGTAATTCTGCAGGATACATTTTCTTGGCAACCTCAATAAATATTTCCTCATTTTGAAGTTGGTCCTTTGGAATTTTTCCATCTACATAGCCAAATATTAAGTTTTTGTTAAAACAGAACGAATAACAACCAGATGTTGTTATGCCTACAATTTTTTTTTTTAGATAAATAGGTTCTTCATGAAGTAAAAGTGGTTGACCTGGTGTATTTTCCTTAAGTGTAAGCATGACAAACTGCTTTGATGGTGTCTTGTCTTTAATTTTTAGCAGAGCATCTCTGCCAATAAAATTAATATTTTTCTTATAACTTATCGCAAAACTTAAACCAGCTTGATACTGATTTTCTCCAGGCGATATATCATGGCCCCAGTGTAAAAAACCACTTTCCATCCTCATTGTTTCTAAGGCATGCATTCCGCAATGAGACATATTAAAGTTTTTTCCCTCTGAGACAATTATATTATATAATTTTTTCGACTCTGAGCTTTTTACATATAGTTCATACCCTAATTCACCAACATAGGATAAGCGTTGAGCCCACACATCTGTATCTTTAATTTTAACAAATTTTGCTGTACCAAATTTAAAATTTTCATTAGAAAAATCATTATTACTTAATTTAGTTAACATTTGTCTACTTTTCGGCCCAAACAAACCAAAACAACAAAGATCTTCTGTAACATCTTTGAAATCAACATTGTCTGATAAATATTTTTGAATATGATTTTTATCATGTTCCCTTGTTCCTGCAGAACTAACGACTCTAAAATGATTTTTATAAATACAAACAATACTTAAATCGGTTTCTATACCACCGTCTTGATTCAGCATCTGGGTATAAGTTATATTTCCAGGTGTATTCTTCACATTAGCAGTACTAATTTTTTGCAATTCTTTATGAATACTGTCTCCTTTTAAATCGAATTTTGAAAAGGATGATAAATCAAAAAGGCCTAAGTTGTTTCTTGTATTTGTCGTTTCATACTCTGCTGATGGGTACCAATTCTGAAAATTGAAACTATAGTTATATTTAGGATCTTTGCCATTTAAGGAATACCACATTGGTCTTTCGAAACCAGCTGTAACACCAAAACAAGCGCCAGCTTTTTTTAATTCTTCATGATAAGGAAGTAACTTTTGATTTCTTGATGTTGAATGTTGTTTATACGGCCAATGCATACCATACAAATCTCCTAGTGTTTCAGTTACTCTTTCCATAATAAATTTTTTAGAGGAATGAAAATTTTGAAATCTTTTTATATCTAAAGAAAATAGATCTTCATTTACATGCCCATTAATCATCCATTCTGCAGTAATCTTACCAGCACCACCTGCGCTAGCGATGCCAATACTATTAAAGCCACAACAAGTATATAAATTTTTAACTTCTGCAGTTTCACCTAAAAGATATTGAGTATCAGGCGTAAAAGATTCTGGCCCTGAAAAAAATTTCCTTATTCCTGCATTTTTAAGCATAGGTAATCTATGAAATGATTTTTTTAAATAAGGTTCAAAATGATCAAAGTCGTCAGGAAACTCTCCAAAGGAAAAATCTTCCGGCACTCTTCCTGTTTCCTTAAAAGCTGGTTTTGCATTTGGTTCAAATATACCTACAAGTATTTTTCCAGCGTCTTCTTTTAAATAAAGACAAGCGTTATAATCTCTTAAAACTGGTAGATCCTTTGGGAGGTTGTTGATCGGTTCAGTAATAATATAAAAATGTTCATTTGGATATAGCGGTACACTAACGTTTATATCCTCTGCAATTTGTCTAGACCACATTCCTGATGCAAGAACTACATACTCACAATCAATTTTACCAAAATTAGTTTCAACCCCTACTATTTTATTTTTATTTACTAAAATTTTTTTGACAGATGTTTTTTCAAAAATTTTGACACCTTCCATCTTCGCTGCTTTCGCTAATACATTGGTTACACCAACTGGATCTGCTTGACCATCCTTTGGCATAAATACGCTTCCCTCGATGTCAGAGTCTTCAATGACCGGGTATAGTTCTTTAGTTTTTTTTTTATCTAATATTTGAACTTCTACATCAGATAGTTGAGCAGTTGTTGCCTGTCTTAACAATTCTTGCATTCTGTCCTTAGTTGAAGCGAGTGCTATAGCTCCATTTTGTTTTAGACCAGTAGAAAGACCAGTTACTTTCTCTAGTTCTTTATATAAATCCAGAGAGTACTTTCTTAATTTAGTAATTGTTTGGGAAGCACCAAGCTGACCAAGAAGACCTGCTGCATGCCAAGTAGTTCCAGATGTAAGTTGATCTCTTTCTAAAAGAATGATGTCTTTCCATCCAAATTTTGCTAAATGATAAGCGCATGAACAACCAGCAACACCTCCACCAATTACAACGACCTTTGTGCTTTTTGGAAGATCTTTTTTCATTATTAATATATTTATAACAAATTAATAGTATTCGTAAGATTTTAAATAGTTCAATTAAATGGAAAAAAAACTAAATCATTTGTAATCCAACACCTGTTTTTGGATAAGTGTAAAGATTATAGTTTGCAGTTAGTTCATTGCCAGATTTTATATCTTTCGCGGCAACCATAAAGAAATATTTAGCATCTGGTTTTTCTTGTAAATTAAAAAATACATTTTCACCGTCATTATTATTTCCTGGAAATTTTTTTTCAGTAGCATCGACATCAAGCACATCTCCAAATTTGAGTTTTGGCAAAGTGTCAGTGACCATCCTCACAACAGTTGGGTCATCAGAGTGATTATAAAATCCTCCTAGAGGTGTTCTTATATACTTATTTTCGAATTGTTCATCTCTTATATGAGTAACTCCGATAAATGTATTTTTTTTAATATTAACCTCAGTAAATAAACCAAGTCCCTCAATTGGCGAATGTTTTATAGTTAATCCATCTGGTAGTGGTCTGTACATTTAATTAATCACCTTTTCTGGAGGAACATAACTGTGTCCAAATATGTCTGCTACTGCTTTATATGTCACATCACCTTTGCAAACATTTAATCCAGCAAGAAAGTTTTTATCTTCTCCAAGAGCCTTTACATAACCATGCTTTGCAAGTTTTCTTAAAAATGGCAATGTAGCTTTATTTAATGCAAATGTTGATGTTCTTGGGACTCCACCTGGCATGTTTGCTACACAATAGTGAACAATATCATCAACTATATACGTAGGATTTGCATGAGTAGTAGGTTTACTTGTTTCAGCGCATCCACCTTGATCAATAGCTACATCAACAATAACTGATCCACGTTTCATATTTTTTAACATTTTTTTTGTAATTAATTTAGGTGCTTCAGCACCTGGTATTAAAACTCCTCCTACTAACAAGTCACATTCTGAAATTAATTTATCTAAGTTACATTTTTCACTCAATTCAGGAATAATTTTATCACCAAAAATATTTGTTAATTGATTCAATCTTTTTTGTGATTTATCAACAACGTGAACTTTTGCTCTCATTCCTGTTGCAATTATAGCTGCATTTTCTCCTACTACCCCACCTCCAAGAATTATAACATCAGCAGGATCTCCTCCTGGAGCACCACCCAATAAAACACCTCTTCCCTTTTGATTTTTTTCTAAACAATGTGCACCAGCTTGAACAGACATTCTCCCTGCTACTGCACTCATAGGTGCTAGTAATGGTAACCTTCCATTATTATCAGTAACTGTTTCATAAGCTATACAAACACCCTTTGATTTGATTAATCCTGCTGTCAATTCTTTTGCTGCCGCTAAGTGTAAATAAGTAAAAATAATTTGGTCCTGTTTTATCATTTTAACCTCATTTATTAAAGGCTCTTTGACTTTTACTATTATTTCTGAATCGTTAAAAATATCTTCCGCATTACTTACAACTCTTGCTCCAGCAGTCTCATATTGTTCATTTTCAAACCCTGCCTCATAGCCTCCATTACTTTCTACTAATACTTCGTGTCCATCACTAATAAGGTCCTTAACACTTTCAGGTGTTAGGCCAATTCTATTTTCTTGTGGTTTTATTTCTTTTGGAACACCAATTTTCATATTCCCCCAAAATGAAAATTAATTTTTTTTGCTTCTTGAATAATTCGTAATGCCAGTTCTCAATTTTTCAATAATTTCATCAATATGTTTTTTTTCACATATAAACATAGGAGCAATAATAAGAGCATCTCCAGTTGCTTTAAAATTCACTCCTGCATCATAACAATGTTTAAAAGTTTCAAGTCCAGCTTTTCCGGGTCTAGTATCTTTCCTAATATCTATACCTCCCATCATTCCGTAACCTCTAATGTTTTCTACCACATCAATATCTTTTAAAGAAAAAAGTCCATCTTGAAAATAAGACGACATTTCTTTAGCTCTATTAAATATATCTTCTTTTTCAAAAATATCTTGTACTGCTAATGCTGCAGCAACTGATATTGGGATTCCAGAATATGTATAACCATGAAATAATTCAACGGCACCTTTAGGCGACGCATCTAAAACTGCATCATAAATTTCCTCTTTACATGCCACAACACCAAACGGAACTATTCCATTAGTTGTTGCTTTAGCCATTGTCATTATATCAGGAGTTACACCAAACTCTTGAGCGCCAAAGGCAGAGCCTGTTCTTCCCCAACCAGTAATTACCTCATCAAAAATTAGCAGGATATTATGTTTGTCGCATAACTCTCTAAGTCTTTGAAGATAACCAATAGGAGGAACTAAAGTTCCGGTTGATCCTGCAATAGGTTCAACAATGCATGCTGCAATATTCTCAGCACCAAAGTTAGTACAAATTCTCTCAAGATCATCAGCTAATTCTGCTCCTGTTTCAGGTTGACCTGAAATAAATTTATGATCCTCTAAATGAGTATGTCTCATATGAACAACTCCTGGCATTAAAACACTTGCGTAAGCTTTGACATTATTAATCATACCTCCAACTGAAGTTGCACCAATATTCATTCCATGATAAGCTCTTTCTCTTCCAACAAATCGGAACCTTTGACCTTCTCCTCTTGCTTTATGATAAGCAACACTTATTTTAATTGCGGTTTCAACTGCAGTCGATCCACAAATGGTATAAAAGATTCTGTTTAGGTTTCCTGGTGTGTGTTTTGAAATTCTTGTAGCTAATTCGAATGATCCTCCAAAACCTTGTTGAAATGGTTGTGCATAGTCTAAAGTTTTTAACTGGTTAGTAATCGCATCAATTATTTCCATTCTTCCATGACCAAGTGGATTACAAAAAAGGCCAGAGCTAGCATCAATTTGAGTATTACCTTCATGGTTCTTTAAATATACACCTTTTGCTTCAGTAATTAGTCTTGGTCTCTCCTTAAAATCTTTATTAGAAGTAAACGGCATCCAATGTTCATTCAAAGAATTTGGAATTTTGTTTTTGTATTCTGAACTCATATTTTTTGTAAAATTAATACCTAAATTAATACATTATCTTAAACTAGAAAAACATAGGATATTAAAGTACTAAAATCTATATACAACCTTTAATTGATTTAAAGGATATGGTCTCATAATGATTATAGCAGATAAGGGCAAATAGAACTAAATGATCATTTACATCCACAAGAATATGAACTTAAATGTATGTTATTAATAATTATTAAAGGGGATAAATATGAAAAAAGTAATAAGCTATCTTCTAGGAGTAATTGTTGCTCTTAACTTAAGTATTTCAGTTGCAAATTCAGCTGCAAATGAAGTTAGAGTTGCTTACTTTTTAGAATGGCCAAGTCCGAATCTTGAAGACATGCAAAAGAAAAATTTTGCAAAAGCTCTTGGTGTGCCAGTTAAATGGACTAACTTCACAAATGGTGGAGCAATGACTGATGCTATGTTAGCTGGAGACATCGATATTTCTTATTCACAAGGACTGGTGCCTTTCATCAACGCAGTAAAATCAAAAGCACCAATTAAATTAGTGGATATTGCAATGGAATACGGAATGGGAGGAACGACTTGTGTTACCTCTAATGCATCTGGTATTACAAAAGCAAATGCTACTGAATTAGAAGGTAAGAAAGTTGCAGTTCCTCTTGGAACTATGGCTGAATACGTTTTTGATGAAAGTATGAAAGTTGTAGGAGCTGATAGAAGTAAAATGGATATAATTCAAATGGACCCAGAAGAAGGTGCAGCTGCATTAGTAAGTGGTGACGTTGTTATGTCGTGTTTATTTGGAGGAAACTCAATTAAAGCTGCAACTGCAGTAGGATCTAGATTGCTTACTGTACAAGAAGCAAGAGATGCTGGTATTTTGGGTATAGACATTACTTCAGTAACTACTAAGTTTATGAAAGAAAATCCAGGTATGCTTAGAACTTTCATTGAAGTAACTCATGAAGCAAATGCAAGATATAGATCTGGAAAAGCTGATATGAATTCAATGGCTAAAGCTTCAGAAATGAAAGTTGGTGATATGAAAGAAACTTTAAGTGGTTTCAAATTCTTAACACCAGAAGAAACTGAAAAATCTATGAAAAGTGGAAATCTTGATGCGTTCCTAAAAGGTATGGGAACACCAAGTGGAAACGTGGACACTAGTTTCTTACCTTTATAATTTAAAGGTATCTAATATTTAAATAGGCGCCAATTTTATTTAATTGGTGCCTATTTTTTTTATAAAAATTTAGATATAAATCTATTCTCTATGAGTGATTTAGTTTCTCAAAATCTCAATATGATTTTTAAGACTCCAAAAGGAGAAACGGTTCATGCTTTAAAAGATCTAAATTTTACACTTAAAAAAGGAGAACTTCTTACAGTTCTCGGTCCATCTGGTTGTGGAAAAACAACTTTATTAAATATTACTGCAGGATTTATCAGACCGACCTCTGGTGTAATTACTTTAAATAATAAAGAAATTGACGGACCTGGTGTTGAAAGAGGTATGGTTTTTCAACAAGGTGCTTTGTTTGAATGGTTAACTGTTGCAGAAAATGTGAACTTTGGATTAAGAATGAAAAAAGAAGATCCAATACAAACTGGAAAAAAAGTTGATGAGTGGTTAGAAATAGTAGGATTGCAAGGATTTGGTAATACCCCAACCTATCAGTTATCAGGAGGAATGCAGCAAAGAGTAGCTCTCGCAAGATGTCTTATAAACGATCCAGATTTAATATTAATGGATGAACCATTAGGCGCACTCGATGCACTGACTAGAGAAAAAATGCAGTCTTTAGTTTTGAAAATTTGGAAGGAAACTGGAAAAACAATTATTCTTATTACTCACTCAGTTGAAGAAGCTTTATTACTTGGTGAAAGGTTATATGTGATGGCTCCTAGACCTGGTCGTATACATAAAGAATATAATCTACCTTTTGCTTCGATGGGATTAAAAGAAGATTTAAGAGAAATTAAAAAGAATAAAGATTTTTCAGCAAAACGAGAAGAAATTTTAGAAATGATTTGGAATATGGAAGAAGAAATTATGGGTAAAGATATTTAAATGGTTACTCAATTGGTAACTGTTTTAATCTTTGTGGCAGTTGTAGGCTGTATTCTCTATGGGAGAAGATTAATTAAAACTGAAAAAGTTGATGCAGTTTTTGGAAACCCTGAAAGAGCTTTAGGTGGCACGCATTGGGTAATTGTTGGTAGTAGCTTTCTTCTATTGATTTGGCTTTATTATTCATGGGATATTGCAAAAGGGTTCTATCCAAAATCTGCAAATGAATTATGTCAGGTAGCTAAAGTAAATGACTCATTGTTAGGGTTAAAATATCAGTTTCCAATTGAAGAGAGAGAATTCAAAAGTACTTCCCAAATTAAGAAAGAAAATAGAAATCTTAATATAATTTTAGACGAAATACAAAAATCTCAAGAATTAAACTTTCAACAGAAATCAGTTCTTGCAGGATTTATAAATAAAACAAATAAATTAATTCCATTATTAACAAACGAAGATTTGATTGAAAATCAAACCAAACAAAGAATTAAAGAAATAACTGGTAGAATTAACCTCTTAACTGAAAATTTTCAAAAACCAGATTATCCATTTGAGACTGAACAAGAGCTTAATGAAAGACTTAAAGCTGTAAGTGAAGAAGGTGGTTGGGGAATTGTAAAAATACAATCTGGTACTGGATCTATAGAAAATACTATGGAAGTACCTTTGGTTCCAGCTACTAGTAGAGGTTTAAAATTTCACGCTGCAGCACAAGAATTAAACTTAATTAGTGATGAATTTTTTAAACTTAGAAATCATAACCCTCAATTTAAGAATAATATAAAACAGCTGAAAGATGATATTAAATCTTATAGAAAAGATCTTAGTGATAATGAGGAAGTAGCATCTACTTATGCAAAAAATATTGTAAAAATTGCAAGAAGAATAGAATTTGCAAGTATATATCCACCCAACGCATTAAATAAAATGCAAAGTGCTATTATTAAATTCGATGATGCGCAAATAAAGGCACAGGGTGGTTTGAGATTTGTAGATATTTTATTATTCCCAGCTGGAACGATAGTTGCTAGCGGTCCAAGTTGTTCAGAACAAGGATCTGGTCGATGGCTTCCAAAACCATCAGATACTTTTAATAAATTTATATTGATGTCAAAACCTAGTGTTGGTTACAAAGATATACCTCTTCTATGGATAGATATGGTTGATGTCAGTAAAATGATTGGTTTTATTTTGCCTGATTGGATAGCAGATATTTTACCGGGTGAATATCCTGTTCATACGAAAGATGGAATTGTAAAAGAAAACTTTAAAGGTAATGTTTTAAAAATAGTAACAGGTGATTTCAAATTATTTAAGGTGCCAGTACCTTATGGACATATTTGGGACTCTTTTTTAAGAGTTTTTCTGGGATTGGTTTTTGGAATAATCATTGGTGTCCCATTAGGTTTATTCATGGGGCTCAATCGATTTGCTAAAGGCTTTTTTGATCCTCTAATCGAGCTTTATAGACCTGTGCCTCCTTTGGCTTGGGCACCATTAATCATTTCAGTATTAGGTATAGATAATACTGGAAAAGTATTTCTTTTGTTCATGGTTTCTTTATCAATTATGATTATTTCAGCAAGAGCTGGAGCTTCAGGAACCCAACTTTCTAAAATTCATGCAGCTCATTCATTAGGTGCATCTAAAAGACAAATATTAAGACACGTAATTTTCCCAAATTCGTTACCAGAAATTTTAACTGGTATAAGGGTTGCGGTGGGTATGTGTTGGGGGACATTGGTAGCTGCTGAATTTTTGGCAGGAACAACTGGTATAGGATTTGTTGAAAATGTAGCAAAAAAATATTTTCAGTACGAAGTTATTTGGATAACAATATTTATCATGGGAATGTTAGGTTTACTATTTGATGTTACATTAAGAAAAATAATAGACAAAACCATACCTTGGCGTGGAAAAGGTTAAGGTTTATTTACGAATATGAGAATTTTCGATTGTACAACATTTTTTGAGGAACATTTAATGATGGAACTAAGATTCAATATCCTTAATGAATATGTAGAAAAGTTTATAGTAGTTGAATCAAGATTTTCACACAGCGGAAAAGAAAAAAAACTTAATTTTGATATTAACAAATACAAAAAATTTAAAGATAAAATAATTTATTTAGTAATTGATAATGAACCTGAGGATATTATTAAATTAGAAAATGATAATTCAGATTCTGCGTCTAAAAGATTAAATAGCATAAAAAGACTTGAACAATCTTATGATTATATTAAGTTTGGCCTTAAAGATGCTAGCCAAGAGGATATAATTTTTTTAAGTGATAACGATGAAATACCAAACCTTAATGCATGCAACTTAGATAATATTGAAAATAAAATTTACATTTTTAAACAAAAAATTTTTAATTATAAATTCAACTTATTATACGATTTAATCCCATGGTATGGAACGAGAGCTTGCAAATTTAAGACTATTAAATCATTTCCCTGGTTAAAAAATTTAAAAAATAAAACATATCCTTTTTGGAGATTGGATATTTTTTTTAATAAGTTAAAATCTATGAACGTGGAAATTATTAATAATGGTGGATGGCACTTTAATAATTTGAAGACTGCAGAAGAGCTTTATTTAAAACTAATAAACCAAGGGCACCATAATGAGTTTGATGCTTCAAAAATAACTGTGGAAGAATTACAAAATAAAATCGATAATAAATTTGCCTTTTATAATCATAAAGCAGATAAAACTGCTATAAACAAATATGATTTTGAATATAAGCTGAAAAAAATTGGAGATGAGCAATTACCAAATTATTTAGTTGAAAATAGAGCAAAATATATTGATTGGTTTGACTAAATATGAATTTTTTAAATTTATTTATAAATTAAGACTCTATCGTTTAATGAAATCTTTTTTTTAAAATTATTATTTATAAATTCAAATATAATCGGATGTTTAATCTCATAAGATGAAGACCAATTATCACTTAATCCACTAAGAACAACAATACTTGTGTCACTTGATTTAAGTTCTTCAACTGTTAAAATTTGATTTCTTTTCGATCCAATTGACCATGAGAAATAAAACCTTGTACAACTAGGTTTACGCAATAAGTAATATAGAGCTGAGTCAGTCGTAATTAAATGTATACATTTCTCATTTGAAATAATCTTATTAGCACTAGATATAAATTTTGCATCCCCATCACTTAAAAAAATTTTATCTTCAAGGTATATATATTCATTAAATCTTTCTTTAATTGTTAAAACATTTTTAAAATCGATGTTTATAAATAAAAAAAAAAATATTATTGAGAATAAAATATAATTCTTTGTTTTATAAGATAGTTCTAGGTTGAATTTTATCTTTTCTGTAAGCATTATGAAGATGTAAGTTAATATTAAAATTATAAAAATACTTGAATATCCAAATGCTTGCTTTATATGTGGACCATCAGATCTACTTAGAGCGTACAAATAACTGAGAAAACTTATTATACTTAAAAAAAATAATGAAATTTTTAGATTATTTGAAAAATATTTTCTTTTTGTAACCAATAAATTTATCGTAAAAATTAAAGATAAAAGAATAGTTATAAGATTTTTAGTTGCTCTTGAGGAATTCTCATCATCAGAAAATGGTATAGGATGTACCAGGCCATTCAACTGATTTATTTCTTTTAAAATTGATTTGGTATTATAAATAAAATACAAAAATTCTTTTTGATCATAGGTAGCAAAGATAGACCAAAAAAATATAGCTGATATTAAAATATAAAGTATATCTCTATATCTTCGATTAATAATTAAAAAAATAGAAAAAATTAATATGATAATTAATATTACAATTCCCCTATCAATACTCCAAAGAAATGTAAAAAAACTTAGAAATCCTAAAATTGATAAATTCAAAATTGAAGGGTTATTGATCAACTTAATAATCAATATTAAAGAAATTATTATTGGTATCTCCCTAAAGTGCACTGTATCACCAGTATACAAATTATAATCAATTAGACTAAATGCTAAGATGTTAGTTAAAATAAAAAAACAGAACTTTTGAAATAAATTAAATGGTATTAGTTTTGTAAATTCTAAAAATAAGAAAATCAAACTTATTTTTGTAATTAAAATATAACATAAATCTAAAATTCTCATTAAACCAATAGACTCATGGTTAAAAATTTTCCAAATATATTTTGTGCCAATAGTTTCGTAAATTATACCAACTGTTACATACGATCCTGACCATAATGATCCATCCAATAAACTTTTATATGCTGAGCTAAGCTTTTGACCTTCATGATAAATGTCAATTTTATGAATGGAAAAGTCTAAAGAAAAAAATTCTACAATTAAATATAATAAGAATAAAAATAAAAAAAAATAAATATTTTCAATTTTTTCGAATTTTTCAAAATTAGTTTTAAAGTTATTTAAAATATATAATGGTTTTAAATTGTATAATTTGATCTTTAAAAAAATAAATATTAAAACAGGAAATGATATAAAAACAAAATATCTTACAATATCATTCATTGAATTGACTTTTTTCAAAGAATATTCTCCAATTATATCTGTCTCTAAAAAAGGTAATTTAATTAATGGCCAAATTATTTTACATAAAAATATTGATAAAATTAATACGATAAATAATAAAATTTCTCTTTTTCTAAAGGTCACAATTTTATTTAAATTTAATATTTAAAATTTTCAATAGTAACATTATTGTCATATTTAATAGTTAATAAAATAAGTAAATAAAGTTAATATTTATTAAAATAATACGTTTAAAACTATTATTTTTAGTTATTACAGATCTTAAAATTTCTTTTTAAATATTTTAATTATAATGTATTTATAGACTATGAAATTTGTAATACTTGATGTTTATCCCTCCAAAAAACATAGGTTAATTAAAGATACAGCAGGTGGCTATGGAACTGGAAATGATTTTGGGAATAGTTTTTTTTCAAAATTATTAAATTTATATGTCGATAATAATATCGGTATGCCTGCAATTGAAATTATGATCATAAGTTCAATTTTAAAAGAGAAACATGAGGTTCATTACACAAGGGACGCAACAGATAAGGAAATTAAAAATTGTGACTATATTATTTTACCATCGTCAATAATTGCACATGAAACAGAAGTTGAAACCCTTTCAAAATTAGAAAATAACAAAATATTTGTTACAGGTATTTTTGCAACAACAATGCGAGATAAATACTTAACTAAAAATTCCATAGTTGTTAAAAATGAAGCAGATACTTTTTTTTTTAATTTAAATAAATCCGACAAAATTAATAAAAATTTTTTAGATAAAATATTTTTAGATCCGGATCTTATGAATGATTTTTATTCCCCAGTATCATTAGATGATTTTCCATTTCCAGATTGGGGAAGTTATTCAAAAATATATCCTTTAAGAAATAATTTTTTTAATTTAAAAGAAAAAATTGCAATACCTATATTGGGTACTAGAGGATGTCCTTATTCATGTTTTTTTTATTGCACTTATCCGCTACAACAAGGTCGAAAAGTAAGGGCTCGATCGGTTGATAATATAATAGATGAAATAAAGTTCTGGAAAAAAAAATTGGGTACATCTAAATTTGTTTTTAGAGATCCAGTTTTTTCTATTAATAGAAAGCATACAATTGATTTTTGTAATAAGGTGATTGAGCAAAAATTAGATATTTCATTTATGGTTGAAACTCACCTGAATAATCTCGATGATGAGATGATAGGTCTATTGTCAAAAGCGGGTTTAGAGCTGGTATATGTTGGCGTAGAATCCTCAAGTCATGTTGTTTTAAAAGATATGCAAAGATTTACCGTAGAGCATGATAAGCAATATAAAGTAATTAAAAAATGTGAAGATGCAGGAATAAAAGTTAAAACGATGTTTATAATTGGGAATCCAGAAGATACAGAAGATACCATTATTCAATCAATTGAGTATTCAAAATATTTACCAAGTTTATATTCTCAATTTAGTGTGTTTACACCTTATCCAGGTACGCCAGTTTACAATGATTATAAAGATCTTATAACTGAAAAAAAGCTAGAAAATTTTAATCAGTATAACTTAACCTTCAAGCATAATAATTTAACTGAAAAAAGAATTAGTGAGCTTAAAAGTAAAGCATATTTTAAGTTTTATTTTAATTTTAAAAAAGTTTTTCAAATATTAAACTATTTTTTTCAATCTAAATATGGATTTTAATTTATATGGCTGGGGAAGAACTAAAGGCTTTATCTCAAAAATTTCTGAGCCAAAAAATTTAAAAGAACTTACTAAAGTTTCGAAAAATACAAAATTAATTGCAAGGGGCTATGGGAGATCCTATGGTGATAGCTCTATTCAAAATAAACTCACTGTAATTACTAAAAATTTAAATGCTGTAATTAAATTTGATTCTAAAAAAGGCATTATTGAAGCAGAGTCTGGATGCGATATAAAAAAGTTATTAAATATAGTCCTTCCAAAAAACTGGATATTGCCAGTTATTCCAGGTTCAAAATTTATTAGCCTCGGTGGAATGGTTGCTTCAGATGTTCACGGAAAAAATCACCATAATGAAGGTAGTTTTAGAAATCATATACTTGAAATTAAAGTTATTAACGACAAAGGCTATTTAATTTGTAACAAAATTAAAAATAAAGATCTATTTAACTATACAATAGGTGGTATGGGATTGACTGGAATTATATACAGCTGTAAGTTTAAACTTAAAAAAATTAGCTCAAATAATATTTTTCAAGAAACAATTAAAAGTTATAATTTAAAAGACACAATTAAATTAATAAAAAAAAGCTCAAGTTGGGATTATAATGTAGCATGGGTTGATACCTCAAGTGGTGGCAATTCTATTGGCAGGTCTATAGTTTTTAGAGGAAACCATTTAAAAAATAAAGATAAATCTATTAATGTAGAATTTCTCAACAAAAAAAAAATTCGTTTGTTGTTTAACTTTCCATCATGGATAATGAATAAATACGTCATTAAACTATTAAATTCTATTTATTTTATTTTTCAGTCAAATAGCAAAAAAGAAATAAATTTAGAAAATTTTTTTTTTCAACTAGATAAAATTCATTCTTGGAATTTAGTTTATGGTAACAGTGGTTTTACTTCTTATCAGTGTTCATTCCCACAAAAAACATCATATCAAGCTATAAAAACTATATTACAAATACTTAACAGTAATAAAGTATTTTCTTTTGTTTCGGTTATAAAATCTTTAGGTAAAGGTTCAAGATTTCTATCTTTTGGGAAAAAAGGACTTACAGTTGTATTTGATTTTCCTAACTACAAAAATTTAAAAAAAGTTTTGGTAGCATTAGATGATATTGTTATAAAATATAATGGTGATATTTATTTAGTCAAAGATTCAAGAATTTCACAAAAAAATTTTTCAAAAACAAATATTAATTTTAAAAGTAAATATTTTAAATTATTAAGAAAAAAATATGGTAAAAGATTTAACTCAATTCAATCGACTAGACTGGGAATATAAATGAAAAATATAGTTATTACTGGTGCTACAAACGGTATTGGTTTGTCTGTAGTTAGGCAACTCATAAATAAAAATTTTCAAATATATATAATTGGAAAAAATAAAGAAAAAGGGAATAAAATAATTAATGAATTAAATAAAACTAATCTAAATTATATAAATTGTGATCTTTCAGAATTATCTGAGGTAAAGCATCTAATTTCAGAACTAAAAAAACTTAAAAAAATTGATATATTGATTAATAATGCTGGAGCAATATTTTCCAAAAGAGTTTTAAATTCAGAAAAAATAGAAAAAACTTTTGCGCTAAATCATTTATCTTATTTTTACTTAACACTTGGATTGATTGATAATTTAGAATTATCTGAAAATCCTATGATTATTAATGTTGCATCTCAAGCTCATAAAAGGTTTAAATTAGATCTTAACGACATAGAAAATAAGAAGTTTTATAGTGGTTGGAAATCTTATTGCAGGTCAAAATTATTGAATATTCTTTTTACTTATGAATTTTCTAAGAGATATAATATTAGATGTAATTGTATACATCCAGGCTTTGTTAATACAAATTTTGGAAATAATAATATTTCTCTTTTTAGATTTGTCATAAATATACTTAAAAATATTATAGCTGTAAGTCCAGAAAAAGGTTCTGAATCTATAATTCATCTTATTATGAATGATATAAAGGTATCTGGTAAGTATTTTGTCAAATCTAAGGAGCAAATAAGCTCAAAGCTCTCTTATGATGAAGATCTTGCTAAACAAGTATGGGAATTAAGCTATAAATATATACAGAAACATCTTTAAAAATATAATTAAAAAATTTAAAATTTTTTCATTAATGATAAGACTGGTTTTTTTAGTGTAAGTTTAAAGTTTTCAGCGTTATAAAAAGGGAAAGTCCACATAAAACTATAAAAGATTACCAAAGATATAAAGGTAAATTTACCTAATTTTAAATCAAAGTTATTAGAAATTAAGTTGGTTTTAATACAATAAATATAAATAAAAAAACTGCATGAATATGATATAAAAATATATCTTCCCCAATCTAGTCCAAAGGCATAAGTTGGTAAAGTAAATAAAAAAAGAAATAAAAAAACTATTAGAGGATTTATTTTATTTAAGAAAAAATACTTAATATTAAAATTTGATTTTATACATTTTATAATTATAAAAAAATAAACTAAAATTAGAGAAATTAAGTAAATTGTTAAATAATTTATGTAATTTATACCTAAATCTGTTTTTGCAGATAAATAATCCTTATAATTATTTGTTAACCAATATGTTTGACCTACTTTACCACAATTTTCAGACACAAAGATTTTAACCGACTCACAAATAACTTTGACCTGATTTTCTGTACCTTGATTTAATGTTATTAAAATAGTGATTAAAATTAATGAAATTATAATAACAGCAATTTCAACGATTTGTAATTTACTCTTCATTTTAATTTTTAAAAGTAAGTACAAAAATAATAAATATGGTGTGTAAAATAAAAAACCTGAATGAGATAAAGTTAAAAAGAATAAAAAAAATATAATTAAAAAAAATAAATTTCTGCTGTCAAATTTTTTTCCAAAAAAACATAAAAAACCCATCACAAAAATTACTAATATATCTTTTTGACCAACAACTGCCGAATTCATCATTGGGTACAAGAAAAAACCTGGTGAAAGAAAAATTAGCGTATTTATCCTAGAATTATTTATATATTTAATTGATCTAATTAAAAAATAAGAAATAAATAGATATACAGAATAAATAAACAACAAAACTAAAAAATTAAGATCTATTCTTGTTATTTGATGTACTCTAAATAAAATTTCTCCTATTAGACCTCTTCTTATAAAACCACCTTGATAATTGATTAACCAGTCAGCGTATTGCCAATCTGAAAATTCATCATAAAAACTGTAATATTTTATAATTTGAAATAAAAAAACAACTGATATTATTAAAAATAAACTTTTCTTTATATTTATCATTTTAAAGTATCAATTATGTACCATATATTTTATAAAAATAATAAACAACTCATAGAAATATATAAGGCTAGTATTGATTAATGAAAAAAAAAACTTTAATTAATTTGACAAATAATGTACTTAAAAAATACGGCTTAAATCAAAATCATTCTAAAATTTGTACTAATGCGTTAATAAATGCGGAATTAGTTGGCGCTTCATCGCATGGTCTATCACGACTAAAGATGTACTGCGATAGAATAAGTAAAAAATTAATTAACCCTAAACCTAAAATTAAAATTAAAAAAATTTCTCAATCAATTACACATATAGATGCAAATAATAGTATTGGTTTTGTTGCTGCTGACGTTGGAATAAAAGAAGCAATAAAAAATGCAAAAACAAGTGGAATAGGTTTGGTTGCAATAAAAAATAGTGGTCATTACGGTTTATCAGGTTATTACGCAGAACAAGCTACAAAAAAAAATTTAATTGCAATGTGTTTTACTAATGCTCCACCTGCATTAGCACCCTATGGAGCCAAAAAAAAGTTGTTTGGTACTAATCCAATATGTTTTGCATGTCCAACAGGTGGCAAGATTCCTTTTATTTTAGATACTTCAATGTCCGTTATAAATAGAGGAAAAATTAGACTTGCCTCAAAATTAGGTAAAAAAATTAAATACGGCTTAGCTTTAGATAAATTTGGAAACCCTACTAGAGACTCTATTAAAGCGCTTGCGGGTGTTCAGTTGCCAATAGCTGGATTTAGAGGATCTGGTCTTGCTTGGATGGTGGATATTTTGTCAGGTGTTTTAACTGGTGCCAGTCATGGAGGTAAAGTAAAAGACCCTTTTGAAGATTTTTCAGGTCCACAAAATATTGGGCATTTGTTTATTGTGTTTAAATCTAATCTTTTTTTAAACAATTATACTAAAAGAATTAAGCAAAATATTAAAAGGGTAAAAAAATTACCTAAAATTAAAGGAGTAAAGGAAATTTTGTACCCTGGTCAAAATAAATATAAAAGATATAAAAAAAATATGAATAAGACAATTAATATACCAAATGAAGTATTAAAAGATTTATTTAGTCTATGAAAATTTTAATTAATTTTCTATTTTTTTTTTTTATAACATCGAATTTAAATGCAGCAAATTTTACTCTCAAAAAGATAATTAATTTAAATGAACCATGGGGATCTGCATTTATAAATGATCAGGAATTACTTGTTACGGAAAAATCTGGAAAAATTAAGCTTATAAACCTTAATAATAAAAATATAAAAATTTTAGATCATAACCTTAAAGTTCTTGAATATGGGCAAGGTGGATTATTAGATATTTTATTCCATGATGATACAGTTTGGGTTTCATACACAGAGGATCGAGGTAATTATAAAACTAGCACATCAATTGCAAAAGGTAATTTCAACAAAAACAAAATAGTATTTAAAAATATATTTCAAGCGCATCCTCCAATAGACTCTCCTTATCATTTTGGATCAAGACTTGCTATTAAGAACGATTATTTGTTTGCTTCCGTTGGGGAAAGAGGTCAGGGAATGATAGCGCAAGATGCAACAAAACACCCAGGTAGCATTATTAGAATTCATCTAGATGGCAAAATTCCTAAGGATAATCCTAAATTTATGGATAAAAAAGATTGGTTACCAGAAATCTTCCAAATAGGTGTGAGGAATCCCCAAGGTTTAACTTTTTCTACTTTTGATCAAAAAATTTACATTAGTAATCACGGTGCAAAAGGTGGAGATTGGTTTGGTGAAGTAAAAAAAGGAGAAAATTATGGTTGGAAAATTTTAGGATGGGGCGGCATAAATTATTCAGGAACAAAAATTGGACCTAAATGGAAACCAGGTTTTACAAAAGCAATTAAATATTGGGTTCCTTCAATAGCAACCAGTGCAATAACTATTTACAAAGGAAATGAGTTTAATGAGTGGAATGGTCATGCCTTAATTACTTCTTTGAAAGACATGTCTTTAAGAAAAATAGATTTTAAAAATTTAGAAAATGTAAAAGAAGAAATAATTTTTGAACGAAAGATTGGTAGAATAAGAGATATTCAAGTACACCCAAAAAATGGTAAGATATACTTCTTAAGTAAAAAAAATTTATGGATAATGGAAAAAGTATAATTCAATGACTTATGATTATTTAATTGTAGGTGCTGGCTCAGCAGGATGTGTTCTTGCTAACAGATTGTCTGAAAATTATAATAATAGTGTTGCAATATTTGAAGCAGGAGGATCAAGTGATATGTGGAAAGTTAAAATGCCACTTGCTCTTCTGTATACAATGCATGATCCAAAATATAATTGGAAATATTATTCAGAACCAGAACCTTACCTAAATAATAGAAGAATTTTTTGCCCAAGGGGAAAAATGATAGGTGGTTGCTCTTCACATAATGGAATGGTTTTTGTTAGAGGTAATAAAGAGGATTATTCACGTTGGGAACGTTTTGGATTAAAAAATTGGTCTTATGAAAAAGTATTACCCTACTTTAAAAAGATAGAAACGTGGTCTGAGGGAGAAAATCAATACAGAGGTTCCCTTGGTCCTTTACCTATAAACTTATCAAAAAATTCAAATCCACTATTTAAAGCTTTTATTGATGCAGCTGGGCAAGCGGGACATAAAATAAATATTGATATGAATGGCGAGGAACAAGAAGGTTTTGGTATGTTCGATACTACAATGCACAAAGGTGAACGAGCAGGTGCAGGTAAATATTATTTAAATCCTGTTAAAGATAGAAAAAACTTAAATATTTTAAAAAACTCATACGTTGAAAAAATACTTTTTGATGGGAAAAAAGCTATAGGACTTCAAGTAAAAGTTAAGAATGAAGTAAAAAAAATTTATGCTAATAAAGAGGTAATATTAAGTGGTGGCTCAATAAACTCTCCACAATTATTAATGTTGTCTGGAATTGGTGATGCAGACCATCTAAGAGATAAAGGTGTAGAAGTTTTAAATGATGTAAAGGGAGTTGGAAAAAATTTACATGATCATTTAGAAACCTACATTCAACAAGAGTGCAAAACTCCTAATACACTTTATACATATACAAAGCTTTTGCCAAAAGTTTTAGCTGGAATTCAATGGTTTATGTTTAAATCAGGACCATGCTCCAAATCATTTTTAGAGGCAGGTGGATTTGCTAAATCTTCCCCTGATAGAAAAGTTTCTAATATTCAATTTCATTTCTTTCCTTCTTTTGTAATAAATCATGGATTAGTTGATCCTAAAACTCATGGTTATCAATTACATGCAAGTCCAAACCAACCAAAGAGCAGAGGTCAAATTACTTTGAATTCTTCTGATCCATATGAATATCCTAAAATACTATTTAATTATTTAAAAGATGAAGAGGATTTAAAACAAACTCGAGAATGTATTCATGTTGCAAGAAAAATTTTATCTCAACCTGCCCTTTTAGAACATGCAGGCAAAGAGGTTGGTCCAGGATCTGATGCTCAATCAGACGAGGAATTAAATGAATATATAAGATCTAAAGCAGATACTGCTTATCATCCATGCGGTACTTGTAAGATGGGTGTTGATGATATGGCTGTGGTTGATGAAAACTTAAGAGTAAAAGGAATAAAAAATTTAAGAGTTATAGACGCTTCTGTTATACCTGAAATACCTAGTGCAAACTTAAACGCACCTGTCTTAATGATCGCTGAAAAAGGATCAGAATTAATTCTAAGCTAGGTTGACTTAAGCTTGTTTTGTACAAATATCTTTAATTACTGGTGTGTTTGCGCAATCACCACACTTAGTAACTCTAACGATACATCCATCATCAAGTTTTTTAACATCAACAATTCTATGACACTTTGAGCAAGTTGCTGATATTGTTAAACCGCATTTTCTACAATTATGTGTTTCTAGTTCCATTCAAATAAAATAAATAATAATTATATTTTTTCAACTTTTTTAATTTTTTTGAGAATAAATCGCAACTTTAATGATAATCATTATCAAAAAAATAATGCATAAAATTGATTAAAAAAAATTTAGTTGTTAATGATTATCAATCACTAAAAAAAAATTAAATGAAAAAAAAAGATACCTCAAAACCATTGATGCTTTACTTACCTGAGTCGATTTACTCAAATCTTATTAAAATTAAAAATGAGGACTTGGGCTTAAATAATATTGAGTTGATTGAAAGATTTATATCTACAAAAGAATTTGATGAAATTAAAAATGGAGGCTTTCATAATAATCTTTTCGTAAAACTTAAAGAAAATAATTTTTTAAATTTTGAAACAGGAAAAAAACTCCCTAAAGAGACAATTGATCTACTTAATTTACAAAAGAATACTGTCATGAAACAATTTAAAGAAAATAGCGAAACTTATTTTGCTAAAAGTTCTTTTCCTTTATCGAGTTCACAAAATGCTTTTGGTTTAGTTTGGAGAATGTGTGAAACTTATGAGTTATGGTGTAAAGAAGTCAATAAAGAAAAATTAATAAAACTTAATTTTATTGATTAATTTGAGGGAATAAAAATTAAACAAAGACCATTGTTGCAAAATCTTTTACCCGTTTCAGAGGGGCCATCATCAAAAACATGTCCATGATGTGCGCCACAATTTGCACAATGATACTCAGTACGTTTCATGCCAAATGAGTAATCAACCTTTGTTACAAAAGCTCCAGGGAGTGCCTCGGAAAACGAAGGCCATCCAGTTCCACTATCAAATTTTGAGTTTGAAGAAAATAGTTTAGCATTACAGTTCGCACAATGATAAAAACCATCTCTAGTTTCATTAATTAAACTACTCGTAAATGGTTTTTCAGTACCCTCTTTAAACATTATTTTTTTTTGCTGCTCTGTTAAAGATTTATTTATGATTTTCTTTTCTATTTTTGCGTACAGTGAAGATATATTAATGAAAAAAAAAGATACAAAAGTAGATGCAATTAATTTTATAAAATTTCTTTTCTTCATTATATTTTAAATTAAACTAATACCATTTACATAAAATACAGCAGCTAAAATAAGTATAAGTATTATGTAGATAGCAAAATAAATGAAATATTTAATTTTTTTTTTCACAAGGTCAAAATCCTAGTTTTGACCAGATATCTTTTTCATTAGTTTTATCAACAAATTTTTTTATTTCTTTTTTTGAGGGTGTTCTAAACATAAATGCAATAAACAATATGACTGTAAGAACGGTTAAAGAAAATACAATAGGTACCATGCTGTAAGTTAATAAATAATCGTTAATTTTATAATGGGAATAATTGTCCTAGCTCAGATTTTAAAAAGTCTGCATTCTACCTAGTATCTCAAGATCTTTATTTACTACAATAATTTCCCCTGATGAAGAACCAACGTTTAACATTGAAGATATAACTACATAATGTGTAACAAGAATCAGATTTTTGCTGCTTTCCCAATTCTCAATAAATTTTTTAAGATCTATTATCTGTAACTCTTCATTCATAGAAAACTTAGGGTCATAAAAAGAATTTAGCGCATTAAAAGTTATAAAGTTTTCAAATGCATGAAAGGCCGTATCTTTACACCTACACCACTCACTACTTAAAACTGCATCAATTTCTATTTTATTTGCTGTAAAAAAATTACCAATTTTTTTTGATTGTTGTATACCCTTTTCACTTAAGTTTCTCTGCGTTAAACAATCATTTAAAATAAAATTCTCAGGATCGCCATTTCCTGGTGCAAGTGAATGTCTTATAAATACTATCTTGCTACCATCTTTCAGGGCATTTATTGTTTCATTATTAGCGTAGACTTCAGTTAAAAAAAAGAAAGAAAGAAAAAATATTGAAATTTTTTTTACATTAAAACAGAACATAAATAAGAATAATAATTTGTAGGAAATTAATTATTACAGATATTGCATGGAGATATTTAAACTTCGTATCTTGTTTTAGGTCCCTAGCATTATTAATCATCGGCATTAATATAAACAGTGAAATTGCAAATAAAGTTGCTATGGAAACTAGTAAATAAAAATCTAAATTAATAAAATTTTTAGAAAATAGGAATATACAAATTAAAGAAATTAACATTAGATTTATTAAATAGTAATATGGAAAAATTGTTCTTACGAACTTCCGTGCATCGTTTTCTTTGAGAACTTTGAAAATTATAGGCGCAACAGCAAAGGAAAAGAAAAGCATTATACCCAGTACAACTGATGGTAAAATTATCTCAAACTGCATAACTGTTTATATATCAATTTTTTTACATCTAAATAGTTACAAAATGTCCAGAAATAATGCTTATCTCAAATTTTTAACAAGTAAAACGAATAAGATTGAAGTTACAAACATTATAAGCGCATAAGCAGCAGTAGGAACTATGAAATATACATCATTAAAAATTTGAGTGGCGACAAATACAGCCAATGTTCCATTTTGTAATCCACATTCTAATGAAATGCATTTTCTTTGTTCTACACCAGTAGAAAAAAATTTAGCTAAGTAATAACCTATTAAAATCATTGATAAATTTAACACTAAACTAATAAAACCTGCCTGTTTTAAGTAAGTTGAAATATTTTCCCACTCCTCTACCCAAATTGCTATAAAAACAATCATAAAAAAAATAAGTGATAATACTTCAATTATTTTCTCGTTGGATACAATAATTATTGTTGCAAATTTTCTTATTATCATTCCAACTAATACAGGCAAAGTTACAACTAAAAACATCTTAATAGAAATACCGACCATTGAAATTTCATTAGTTATGTATTTAATTTGAAGCAAGTCAGCAGATTTAAAAACTATAAATGGTACTGAAATTATACTCACTAAACTTATAATTGCTGTTAATGAAACTGATAACGCAACATCACCATTTGCGAATTTTGTAAGTACATTTGATGTAACTCCTCCTGGCGATGCTGCTATAATCATAACACCTAAAGCGAGTTCAACTGGTGTTTTAAATATTTTTATTAAAATAAACGCAATAATTGGAAGAATAATTAATTGGCAAGTAGCTCCCAATAAAAAATCTTTTGGTTGTTTTATAACTCTGGTAAAATCTTTAATTGTAAGACCTAAACCAAGGGTTAACATTATGAGAGCTAAAGCTATCGGGGCAATTTTAGTTGCAATTTCCATTTTATGCCATATTAACCTACTATATACACGTCTAAAATTCATGTAAAAAGTAATTTATGCTTTCAAGTAAAGAAATTATTTGTCCTATTAATTTGTTAGATATTGCACATAAGAAAAAAATTGTTCCGGCTGGAATTGTTAATGCTGGAAAAATGTTACCGATGCTTTCTGTTATAGATGCTGTTAAAGAAAACTTAATTACTCCCGTCCTCATTGGAGATAAAAACGAAATTCAAAAATATGCTGATGAACTAAAATTTGATATTTCAAATTATGAGATAATTCATGAGCCAGATGAAAACACCACCGCAAAAATTGCAGCTGATCTTGCATCAAAAGGTAAAATTAAGATTATAGTTAAAGGTCATATTCATACAGATGTTCTTATGAAAGAAATAATAAAGAAAGAGTATAATTTATTAGGTAAAACAAGACTGAGTCATATATGGCACATGACACTTGAAAAAAATGACAGTCCTCTAATTATAACTGATGGTGCTTTAAATGTTTCTCCAAATGTAAAAACCAAAATGCACATATTAAAAAATGCAATTAGTTTCAGTCAAAGGATTGGTATTGAAAGACCAAAAATTTCTATACTTTCTGCAACTGAAGAAATTTTAGATAGTGTACAAAGTTCTTTAGACGCCAAAGAAATCAGTGATATTGCAAAAAAAGAAAATCTTACAGCAGATGTTTTTGGACCTTTGGCTTTTGATAATAGTGTTTCAAAAAAATCAGCAGATATAAAAGGAATAAAAAATTCTGTCGCAGGACAAGCAGATGTCTTGTTAGTACCTAATGTTGAAGCCGGTAATGCTCTAGTAAAAATAATGATATATTTCATGGGTGCATGCGCAGCTGGTGTTGTGGTTGGCGGTAAAGTTCCAGTAGTAATAACAAGTAGATCAGATGAAGCAACTGCCAGAATGGCATCTATAGCTGCAGCAGTAGTTGCATTAGATTAATAATCAAAATATAAATATATCTAAAATGGGAATTCAATATTTAAAAAAAGCCATAAAAACTGCTTCAACTGACGATACAAAAACTCGAGACATAGTTCAAAATTTATTATCTGAATTAGAAAAATCTAAAGAGGATGGATGTAAAGAACTTACAAAAAAATTTGATAAATTTGATGGAGAAATAATAGTTTCAAAAGAGAAAATCGATCAAATAAATAAATCATTAGATCAAAAAACTAAAGACGACATTCAGTTTTCACATGAAAGAGTAAGAAAATTCGCAGAAGCACAACTTAAAAATTATGGCCAAGATTTTGAGGTTGAGTTGTCAAAAGGACTATATGCAGGGCAAAAGTTAGTCCCTGTTAACACTGCAGGATGTTATATACCTGGAGGAAGATATGCCCATATAGCATCTGCTGTTATGAGTGTAACGACTGCAAAAGTTGCTGGTGTGAAAAATATTATAGCTTGTAGTCCTCCTAAAGAAAAAATAGGTGCTCATCCTGCTATTATTTATACAGCAAATCTTTGTGGAGCAGACGTAATTTTAAATCTTGGCGGTGTTCCTGCAATTGCTGCAATGACTTATGGTTTATTCGGAAATGAACCAGCAGATATATTGGTTGGACCAGGAAATCAATTTGTTGCAGAAGCAAAAAGAATTTTATTTGGAAAAGTTGGCATAGATTTATTTGCTGGACCAACTGAAATTGCAATTATCGCAGATGAAACTGCAGATCCAGATATTGTTGCTGTGGATTTAGTTGGACAAGCTGAGCATGGATATAATTCACCAGCTTGGCTTTATACAACTAGTAAAAAACTTGCTGAAATAGTTATGAAGAGAGTTCCAGAATTAATTTCTAAACTTCCAGAATTACCGAGAACAAGTGCAGAGGCAGCATGGAAAGATTACGGTGAAGTTATTTTATGTGACAGTGATGAAGAGATGGCAAAAATAAGCGATGAATATGCTCCAGAACATTTAGAGGTGCAAACTAAAAATTTAAAATGGTTTCATGATCGTCTCAAAAATTATGGATCTTTATTTATTGGTGAGGAAACTACAGTTGCCTATGGAGATAAATGCTCAGGGACTAATCATATTTTACCTACCAAGGGTGCTGGTAAATACACTGGTGGTTTATTTGTAGGAAAATTTATTAAAACATTAAGTTTTCAAAGAATGACCAAAGAGTCCACTAAGGAAGTTGGTGCTGCGGCTGCTAGAATATCAAGGTACGAAGGTATGGAAGCGCATGCAAGAACTGGTGATATTAGATTGAGAAAATATGGATATTCAAATTAAGTCTAGCAAATATTGAAAAGTCAAATTAAAAAAATTATCAAATATATTCTTACTGGAAGTTTTTTATTCTTTTTAATAAAAGGTTTACTTTGGTTGGCGATATTTATTTTGGCTTGGTTTGGTTTTATTAGCTTTTCTTAAACTATAAAATTATATAAATCTCTAAAAATATAAATGCATAGGCAGCTCATAAATATAATAATAAAGTTATTAATGTATTTCCAAATTTTTTCACCTTTTAAATAATTAGAAAAAAATTTTGATAAATATCCTAACAAAAAAAAGAAAATTAAAGATGAAATAGCTGCACCTAAACCAAAATAATACTTGTTAAAAATTTCGAAATTTTTTGAAAAATTCCCTAGGAAGAAAACAGTATCTGAATAAACATGTGGGTTTAAATAAGTAAAACCAAAAGTTTTAATTATAACACTTTTAAAAGATAAAATAGTTTGTTGTTCATTAAAGTTAATATTTTGATAATTTGATTTTATTTTTTCAAATATGAAATAAATTAGAAATATAACTAATAAAATATTCAAAATAAATTCGGCTGTTCCTGATAAATAATTTTCCAAATAATCAAACAGGAAAATTCCTAAAAATATAAGAATTAAATCAGAGATAGAGCAAATTAGACATACAATAAAAATATAATTTTTTTTAAGACCTTGCTCTATTACAAAAATATTTTGAGCTCCTAAAGCTAAGATCAAACTTAGTCCTGTTAAAAAACCTAAAATAAAAAAACTCATAAAATACAATTTTCTTTGATACCTTTTATCTTAGTTAAGATAAATATCTTGAAATATTTTTAAAAATAATATCAAGATAACTTATGATTGGAATTCTAGGAGGTATGGGGACTCGTGCTGGTTTAGACTTTTGTAATAAGCTTGCAGTTATTAATCGAGGAAAAATCGATCAAAATTACCCAATGTTTATGCTTTATAATAAATCTAAAATTCCAAACAGAATCAAAAATTTAAAAAAATATAATAACGTTTTAAAAAGTTTAATTTCTGGCTGTAAACTTCTTCAAAAAAACAAATGTAAATTTATTGTCATGCCATGTAATACAGCGCATTACTGGCACAAAGATCTCCAAAAAAATATTAAAATCCCAATACTGAGTATGCCAAAAGAAGTTTACATACATACAGAAAAAACTTGTAAACAAAATTCAAAAATTGGAATATTATGCACTGAAGCAACACTAAGTACAAAAATATATAATAAATATTTTGATAAAAATTATAAATTGTTAAGTCCTAATAAACCTTTGCAGAAAAAAAATGTTAACAAAGCAATTCATTTGGTAAAAATGGGTAAAGTTAAAGATGCTGAAAAGGTATTACGACCTGCTGTAAAATATCTTTTAAAGATGAAATGTAAAAAAATTATACTCGGATGTACTGAAATACCTATTGCAATATTTGCTTATAAATCTTTTAAAAAGGTAAAAGAGTCTAGAATATTTATCGATCCTAATTTATTGTTAGCTCAAATATCTATGAAAAAATATTATAAATGATTATAAGAAATGATGCTTTACCAGGCAAATTTACATTATATCTAAGAAGACTTTATTATTTTTTTACAAATGAGCGATTCTCAAAAAAATTTAATTATGATTGGCACAAAAAATCAAGCCGATTTGATATAATTAATAGAATAATAGAAAAAAAGAAATTTGAATCGTATCTAGAAATTGGATGTCAAAGTGATGTTAATTTCTCAAAAATAATTATTAAAAATAAAATTGGAGTTGATCCACAAACTGGTGGAACACATCGAATGACAAGTGATGACTTTTTTAAACAAAACAAAAGTACATTTGATTTAATATTTATAGATGGTCTTCATGTTTATGAGCAAGTATTAAAAGATATAGAAAACTCTTTAAAAGTATTAAACGAAAATGGGGTTATTTTAATTCATGATTGTTTACCAGCTAAAATATGGCATCAAACTATCCCACAAACTCATTCTAGTTGGAACGGTGACGTGTGGAAATCTATAGTAAAATCAAGAACGAGGATAGACATAGATACTTATACTATTGAAGCTGATCAAGGCTTAGGGTTAATTCTAAAAAGAAAAAATAAAGATTTACTAATCGATAAAATAGAAAATTTTAAAAACTTAAAATTTAGAGACTATTACATTCATCATAAAAAATTTATGAGAATTATCGACGAAAGTGATGTACTTGAAATAATTAATTAAGACCAACAACTTTTTTATTAGCTGTTGGTCTTAGATATTTTATTTATTTATTTGGATCTGGAACTTTTCTTAAGTAAGGTTTAACTGTTTCCCATCCATCTGGGTATATTTTTTTTGCTTCCTCGTTAGTAACTTTAGGAACAATAATAACGTCTTCGCCTGGTTTCCAGTCAGCTGGAGTAGCAATTTTATGTTTTGCAGTTCTTTGCATAGAGTCAATTGCTCTTAATATTTCAGCAAAATTTCTTCCAGTTGTCATTGGATAAGTTAGAAAAAGTCCAATTCTTTTATCAGGTCTTATAATATAAACTGTTCTCACAGTTTCATTATCGACAGCAGTTCTTCCCATAGATGTAACCCCAGCGTCACCTTCCAACATATTATAAAGTTTAGCTACCGCTAAAGTTTCATCTGCAATTATTGGATAAGATGGTTTCATTCCGCAAACATCTTTTATGTCTTCTAACCATTTTACATGGTCTGAAACTGGATCAACACTTAATCCAAGAACCTTAACATTTCTTGCATCAAATTCAGGTTTCATTTTAGCTAATGAACCTAGTTCGGTTGTACATACTGGTGTAAAATCTTTTGGATGAGAAAACAAAACTCCCCAGCTATCACCTAACCACTCATGAAAAGATATGTCACCTTCTTGAGTTTTAGCTTTGAAGTCTGGAGCAAGACTATTAATTTTTAGTGTCATGATATTTATCCTTCAATTAATTTGTTATTTAGAATGATTATAAACTATTAGGCCTTTATTTCAACAATATTCAAATTAACACTCAACTTATAGGATGTATATTATATGATTAATTTTAATGCTATATTTTGTAATGGAAAAATCTAATCATTCAAATGTTTTAATAGTTGGTGGAGGATGCGCAGGAATTGCTGTTGCCTCAAGAATTAATAGTTTAAAATCAGATTTAACAATATCAATTGTAGAGCCCTCAGAAAAATCTTTATATCAAGCTGCTTGGACTTTGGTTGGAGCTGGAGCTTACAATGTAAATGATACAATAAAACCAATGTCCTCAGTAATGCCAAGCTATGTAAAATGGATAAAAGAATATGCAGAAGAATTTCTACCAGATTCAAATTCATTAAAAACTAATGGAGGGACATACTCATATGATTATCTTGTAGTTTGTCCTGGTTTAAAATTAAACTATGACGGTGTTGCAGGTTTAAAAGAGAATTTAGGAAAAAATAAAGTTTGTACAAATTATTCAGCTGAGATGGCTACTTATACTTGGGACTGTTTAAAACAATTAGACGGTGGAACTTTATTGTTTACTGAACCGCCAATGCCAATTAAGTGTGCAGGAGCTCCACAAAAAATAGCTTATTTAGCAGCAGATCATTTAAAGAAAAAAGGAAAGTTGAATGATAGTAATTTAGAATTTTTATGTGCTAAGCCAGTTATATTTGGTGTGCCACATTTTCAAGGACCTTTAAATGAAATTTGCGACTCTTATGGAATAAAAAGAAGTTTTCAACATAATTTAATATCTGTTGATGGACAATCAAAAGAAGCTGTGTTTAAACAATCAGATAAAGATGGTAATTCAAAAGAAGTTACCAAAAAGTTTGATTTTATTCATGTAACACCTCCTCAAACATCACCAGATTTTGTAAAAAATAGTCCACTTGCTGATGCTGGTGGTTGGGTTGATGTTGATCATAAAATTGGCACATTAAGACACACAAAATATGAAAATGTTTATAGTCTAGGAGATGTCATGAATGCTCCAAATGCTAAAACTGGAGCTGCAGTTAGAAAACAAGCTCCTATTGTTGCACATAATATTGTTAAAGATTATAAAAAATCCTCTGAAAGTTACAGACATTATGATGGTTATGGTGCATGTCCTTTAACTGTTGCGTATGGAAAAGTAATGCTAGCAGAATTTTGTTATGCAGGAAAGGTCACACCAAGCTTTCCTTTCGATCCAACAAAACCGAGTTCTTTGTACTGGCAAATGAAATCAAAACTGTTTCCTTGGTTACAATGGAATGTAATGTTTAAAGGAAAAGAATGGGCAAAACCAAATCATAAAGCACTTGAAAAATAATTTAAGGTAAATAATATATCAATATTATTACCTTATGATTTTTGAACAACTTTTTGATACTAAATCCTCAACTTACACTTACGTAATATCTAGCGGTGAAGGTAGAGAAGCTTTAATTATTGATCCAGTAATTGAGCACACTGATGAATATTTAAAAATTTTAGAAAAATTAAAGTTAAAATTAGTAAAAGTAATTGACACCCATATTCATGTGGATCACATTACTGCACTAAACGAACTTAATAAAAGAACTAGCTGTACAAGAATAATGGGTGAAAATTCAAAATCAGAAGTAATTGATTTAAAAATTAAAGATAATGAAAAAATAAATATTGAAAATATCGAACTTAAGGCAATGTACACCCCTGGTCATACTGACTGTTCTTATAGTTACTTAATGAAAGATAGAGTTTTTACAGGCGATACTTTGCTGATTAATGGAACTGGAAGAACAGACTTTCAAAATGGTAGTTCATATGATGCCTATGATTCCTTATTTAATAAACTATTAAAGTTGCCTGAAAATACACTTGTTTATCCTGCGCACGATTACAATGGTAAAAAATTTTCAACAATTGAAAAAGAAAAAAACAATAATCCAAGGCTTCAAGTTGGTTCAAAAGAACAATACGCAGAAATAATGGAAAATCTAAATCTAGCAAATCCTAAAATGATGGATGTTGCAGTCCCTGCAAACGTAAAAGGTCTTACTTTAGAACAGTTATAATCAGCGATAAATTAAAGTATTGTAATTAATCAATAAATATTTATATCTTTCTTATGGCATGCAATAACCCTAAATGCATATGTGCGAACTGCTCTAATGACGCTTGCGCTTGCGAGAGCGGCAGAGAGTGTTTATGTAAACCAGAAGACACTTCTTGCTGTTGCTAGAAGTAGTTTTTAGCTAATCCTAAAAAATAAAATTTTATGAACGAATTTTTAGAGTCTATTATTGAAAGAGATCCAGCAGCTAAATCAAAATTAGCTGTAATTTTAACTTATCCAGGTGTAAAAGCTGTGTTTATGCATAAGATTGCAAATTTTTTTGCAATTGCAAAATTCGATTTAATAGCGAGAATAATTTCACAATTTTCAAGATTTATGACTGGAATAGAAATACATCCTAAAGCAAGGATTGGTAAAAATTTATTTATTGATCATGGTATGGGAGTTGTAATAGGAGAGACTTCAGACATTGGAGATAACGTCACAATTTATCATATGGTAACGCTTGGTGGAATTTCACCAAGTATAAATTCCAACGACCAAAGAGAAGTCAAAAGACACCCTACTCTTCAAGATAATGTTGTAGTTGGCTCTGGAGCTCAAGTGTTAGGACCAATTACAATCGGAAAAAATGCTAAAATTGGAGCAAATGCTGTCGTAACAAAAAACGTTCCTGAAAATGGAATTATGATAGGTATACCAGCTAAAAATGTTGGAACAGCAACTGAAGAATTTAAACCATATGGTATAAACAACGACGAAAAAAATGAAGAATTTTCAGAATAATTTTATTTCAGGGATTGGAAATACTCCTTTAGTTAAATTAAAAGCAGCATCAGAAATAACTGGTTGTAATATTTACGGTAAAGCAGAATATTTGAACCCCGGTGGATCAGTAAAAGATAGAGCAGCCTTAGCTTTAATTAAGGATGCAGAAGAAAAAAAACTTATATCTAAAGGTGGAACAATAGTTGAAGGGACAGCTGGTAATACTGGAATAGGATTATGTCTAATTGGAAATTCAGTAGGATATAAAACGGTCATAGTTATGAATGACAACCAAACACAAGAAAAAAAAGATATGCTTAAGAATATTGGTGCAGATTTAAGATTAGTACCACCTAAACCATATAAAGACGATGGCAATTATGTAAAAGTTGCTGGAAGACTTGCTGATGAATTAAAAAGTTCAAACAATCATGGGGTGGTTTGGGCTAACCAGTTTGATAATACTGCAAATTCAAAAGGACATTACGAATCTACTGGACCTGAAATTTGGAATCAAACTGAAGGTAAGGTTGATGCTTTTGTTTGTGCATCAGGCACTGGTGGAACAATTGCCGGAGTAAGTAGTTATTTAAAAGAAAAAAGTAAAGATGTAAAAATTTATTTATCAGACCCTGCTGGATCTTCTTTATATAATTATATAGAAAATGGAGAACTTAAAGGCGATGGTAATTCAATCACAGAAGGAATTGGTTCAAGCAGAGTAACAGCAAATTTTGCAGAAGCTAAAATTGATGGTGCATTTTCTATAAGTGATCAAGAGTCACTACCAATCTTATACGATCTAATCCAAAATGAAGGTTTAAGTTTAGGTACAAGCTGCGGAGTAAATATAGCTGGAGCTATAAGATTGGGTAAAAAGTTAGGACCTGGAAAAACTATTGTAACAATTCTTTGCGATCGATCAGATAAATACAACTCCAAGCTGTTTAATAAGAAATTTCTTCAAGAAAAAGGCTTACCATTTCCTAACTGGATATAAGACCGCATACCTGCATTGTAATAAAATCTATACATTTTCTGAATATATTAAGTTTAATTATATTTTTGAAAGGAAGCATAATGAAAGATTATTTAGCAACACACGTTTTTAAATCAGAAGAAATGAAAAAAAAATTTCATGAGGTTGTCGGTTCAACTTCTCCTGAAGATTTAAAAAAAGGAGTAAATGGAGAAAAAGCTGTGTGTCACATGACTATGATGTGTGCAGGCGATTCAATGAACATGTATTGTAAATGGCAAGCAGAAAGTCCTCAAGCCATTATTGATCAGTTAGGAGATATGAACAATTTTTTTGATACTACTTCTGAAGAATGTTCGCAGGTTATGGACTTTTCAAAAATGTAAATTAATAAAGTTAGGAGAATAAATATGGAAGCAAAAGATATAGTAAAAAAAGGTTACGAATGTTTTGGAAAAGGTGACATGGAAGGTTTAATGTCTCTTATTCATGATGACATTGAATGGACTTTTCCTGGCAAGGAGGGTGTGCATCCACTATCAGGTGTTCACAAAGGTAAGGAAAATTATGTAAAAGCATTGTCTAAAATTCCAGGGATATGGTCTAATTTTCATGTTAAACCTGATTGGATGATTAGCGAGGGTAATAAAGTTTTTGTAAAAGTTGATGCATCAGCTGATGGAATGGAAAATACAATCTTTGGTCATTATCATGAGGTTCAAGATGGAAAGTTGATAAAATTTATTACATTTGACGATACTTTAAGTATGGCAAATGCAATGAAAAAATAAGGAGTTAATAATGGATGTTAAAGAACAAACAAGAAAAGCATATGAGCTTTTTAATACAGGTGACATGGAAACATTTTTTAATGATTTGATTGATGATAATATTGTATGGACATTTCCGGGAAAAGAAGGCGTGCATCCACTGTCAGGAGTTCATAAAGGGAAACAAGCTATGATGGCAACCATGTCTAAAATCCCAAGTACGTGGCCAAATTTCAATTTGAAAATTGTGGATATGATAAGCGAAGGGAATAAAGTATTTGTGCGAGTACACGCTAAAGCTGACAACATGGATACTATATTTGGACATTATTTTGAAGTTAATGACCAGGGCAAAACAGTTACCATGATGACTTTTGATGACACCCTTAGTATGTTTAATGCTATGAAAAAATAAATCACTTTAAAAAAAG
The DNA here is from genome assembly GCA_902610655.1 of uncultured Pelagibacteraceae bacterium. Classification (GTDB taxonomy): domain Bacteria; phylum Pseudomonadota; class Alphaproteobacteria; order Pelagibacterales; family Pelagibacteraceae; genus Pelagibacter. The sequence goes on along the minus strand of CACLWL010000006.1, from coordinate 18,477 downwards.
AGAGGTAGAAATGAGCAGTCTAGAAGTTAAAAGCTTTGATAAGCCCGATCAAGTGTTTAAACAATTCGCAAATGCTATAATGGGTCATGTAAATGTTGGAGGTCAAAGAGTTATTCAAATTAAACTCCAGCCGGGATGGAAATGGTCAAAAGATGTTAAACCAAAAATAGATTCTAAAGCTGATAGTTGTCAAGCAAAACATCTTGGTATTATTGTTAAAGGTACAGTCTGTGCAAAGCACGATGATGGTAGTGAAATTACTTATTCAGCTGGAAGTGCTTATTCAGTGAAACCAGGTCATGATGCTTGGGTAGTTGGAGATGAACCAGTTATCGCATATGAGTTTGGTGGTATGTGGGGTGAATAAATATTAAAAAAAAATGAAAGGAAAAAAATGGAAAAAGAAATGTTAGCTTTAGTTAATCTTAAAGAAGGTAAACTAGAAACTTTTATGGGATGGATGCAGTCTGATGAAGGTATGGAAGTAAGGAAAAGTGTTGCTTATCCAGAGAAAACAATTGGAGCTATGAAACCAGATAAAAGTGGTATTCTGTTTAAGGTTTCAGTTCATAATGAGGCAGGAATGAAAGAATTTGTTGCAGGAAATAATCCAAAAGCTAAAGCGATTTATGCAGAATGTGTAGATAATGTACAATTATGGGAATTATCTAAAGTAGAGGTTTAAATATGAAAAAATTATTTTTAGTTTTATTTAGCATCGTTTTTATTAGCTCTGCTAATGCAGGAGATTTAAGTAAAAAAGATATGGAAAAAGCATGGGATTGTGTTGGTATATATATGGCTAATTACTTTTTACCTTCAGGAGAGACATTTGAGTACAGTATGAAAGAAAAGTCTATTTCATCAGTTAAAGTTTGGAAAACTTATGCTTTAGAAATTGGTATTAAAGAGAAAGATTGGGATGAAGGGACTAATAAGGCAGTAGATAAACATTATGGTTCTAAATATAATAAAGAATCAACTGATGGTTGCCATGCTTTTTTAGAAAAAACCATTCCAGATGGAAAAGGAAGAGTAGAAAAGGTTGTGCAAACTTTATATTAAAAAGGAGGCTAAATGGCTAAGTTTTATTTAATTGGTAAAATAAGTGGAGAGTTAATGAAAAGAATGCAGAGTGATCCTTCAGCTGATAGATACGCCTCTACAAAAAAAGTAACTGAGGCTGCGGGGTTAAAACTGATTAGTTATGAGTGGGTTAGAGGAAGGTTTGATGTAATCTCATGCGTAGAAGGAGAATACGATCAGGCTCTTGCTTTAAAAATTGCCTTTAAAAATTCTGGACTAATGGACGATTTAATGGTGCATGAAGTTATTGATTATAATAAAGCATTCCAAAATGCTGCGAATGCTGCAAATACGGTTATAAAACCTGGCAAGTAATGGCTGGTTACGTTATTGCTCAAATCGATTTGAAAAGTAAAGAAGGGTACAAAGAATATGCCGATAAAGTCCCAACGACTGTTAAAAAATTTGGTGGTGAATATCTTGTAAGAGCTGGGGAATTCAAATCATTAGAGGGTGAATGGAAGTTTGGAAGAAATGTAGTGATAAAATTTCCAAGTTACGAAAAAGCCCTAGAGTGGTATAATTCCGATGAATACAAACAAATCATAGATTTAAGGTTAAACAACACTGAGGGAAATTTAATAATAATTAAAGGAGTTTGAGATGATAGAAAAATTTAACAATATTTACTATTTACTGATCTATATAATTCACTTTGCGGGAATAGGTATTTATTCATTTCAAACAATCTTTGGCACAAGAAAATTTTGTACAAAATATCAATTAGACGACACAGCCTTTCCATTAGTAAGATTTGTTGGAGCCTTCATGGCTGGCTGGGTTTTGATGGCATTATATATACTCTTTGTAAGAACTAATGGAGTTGTAGGAGCGGGATCTTTTTTTAACTTAGTATTCTTACAAAACTTGTGTATATTTATTGTTAACTCATACTCAATTCTAATTGATAAAACTGGAATAAAACAACCCGAGAGATCAAGAGAGGGAATAATTGCCCCTCTTATATTTACAACATTGAGCGCTGCTTTATGTTATGGTCTAGCGGATAAAATCTACAACTACTAATAAAAAGGAGAATGAAGATGTCAATAATGGAAAACTATAGTAATGCTATGAAGAATAAAGATGAATCTGCTCTGAATACAATTTTGCATGATGATTTTAAATTCACAATGCATAAATCTGGAAATACTCTAGGTAAGGCAGATGTAATTAAATGGGCTATGAGTGGTGATATTAAACAAGATAAATCAAGAATAGTTTATGAAAACAATGAAGTTGGTGTGCACCACGCAATCGTGACTTTTGATGATGGAAATGTCGAGGCAGTAATGGCAGTTTACAAATATAAAGATGGAAAAATTATAAGTTTAGAAACTGGTGCAACCCCTATGTCAAAATAAGTGAAAAAATTATTTTTAATTTTTTTTGTTTTTTCTTCGATTTCTTTTGCACAAAGCGAAACTGTAGCAGAACTAGACGGTTTATTTGAAAAATTAAAAAAAACAAGTAACCCTATGTCTGCAAGAAAAATTGAGGGAAAAATTTGGAAGCTATGGACTACGCATCCAACTCAAGATAGCTTGACTAGTTTGTTGGCAAAAGGTTCCGAATATATGTCTCAAAACCAACTTACTAGTGCACATAACGTTTTTTCAAAAGCAATTGAACTGGATCCCAACTGGGCTGAAGCATGGAATAAACGTGCTACAGTTTTATATCTTATGGGTAACTTAGAATTATCACAGAATGATATTGATATGGTTTTAAGTTTAGAAAAGAGACACTTTGGAGCTTTATCGGGCCAAGGGCTTGTGCAAACAGGTTTAAAAAATTATCAAAAAGCTATTGATAGTTATGTAGAGGCACATAAAGTTTATCCTGCCATGGAGACACCTTTGGTAATGATCGAAAAATTAAAAGAATTAATTAAAAAAGAAAGTATATGATAAATAATGGATCAATTACTTTTTCTCTGTATAGTTATTACTGCGCTTGACTTTTTTCTAATCATATACGCACTTACAATTCCATTATACCCAAAAAGTTGGAGAAACAAGGTTAATAAAAAATACAAGAATGAAACTGCAACAGGTATAACTATAATTTTTGTTACTATGGCAACTTGTTTCCTATGGATAATTTATTTTTATTTTTTAATATTTCATTTATAATTTCTGAATGAGTAATATTTTGCCTTATATAATTCTTATTATTGCTGTTGCGCTAGGTACTGCTGCAAATGGATTTGCTAAGAGTGCTCAAGGTTTTACATTGTTAATACCAAGTTTAATGACTGCAATTACAATTGTTGGATGTATGTATACATTGTCTTTGGTTATGAAAACTATTCCTGTTGGTATTACTTACGCTTCTTTTGCAGGTCTATGCATTATAGCTACAATTGTAATTGGAATTTTAAAATTTAATCAATTTCCAGATCTTTATACTATTTTGGGAATGGTATTAATTATTTCAGGCGTTTTAATTGTTAATTTACTTGGTAAAACTTCATCATGATTCCTAAAAAATACTCCAATTTAATTTATATTTTGATAATGGGCTTTGGAATGAGTCTTTTAATGACGCTTATTATTACTTTCATCAATACGGGTTATGATAATGAGTATTTTATGAGGTTTTTAAAGGCATGGTCTGTAGGTCTACCTATTGCAATTATTGTCTCATTGTTGGTAGGACCTATTGCAAAACGATTTGTAGATAATATAAGCAACTGAAATGTATAAAGTAATAATTACTTATGAACTAATATTTTTAGCCTTTTGGAATATATTATATTTGTCAAATTCAGATGTTGAAAATTGGTTCACCGAAAAATTCTTAACTGCGATATTTGTATTTTTTTCAACAATGGCTCTTGGTGCAACTTTAGTTTATATAGTTTATATCAGCATAAAATTATCTGGATTAGCTGGAGTGCTTCAAAGTCTTAAGGATCCAAGAAAAAAAGGAAATTAATTAATTTCTAATATCAGTCTTAAATGTTTGAACCAAATAGAGATTTTGCTTGTAAAAAATTAATTAATTTTATTAATAATAATTTATCAGAGTATTCAAAGCTTAGAAATTTTGATTTTGGACCGGATCAAAGAAGAAATATTTCTTGTTTATCCCCTTATATAACTCATGGAGTATTATCAGAAATTGAGGTAATGAGTCTTTCATTAAAAAAACATTCATTTGTAAAAATAGAAAAATTTATTCAAGAAGTTTTATGGCGGGTTTATTGGAAAGGTTGGTTAGAGCTAAGATCATCAGTTTGGAGTGATTATATAATTAACTTAAAAATTATAAGAGAAGAATATGAAGACGATCCAAAATATTTAGAGGCAATAGAGGGTAAAACTAATATTGAATGCTTTGATCAGTGGGTTAAAGAATTAAAAACGTATAATTATTTACACAATCATACAAGAATGTGGTTTGCTAGTATTTGGATTTTCACACTTGATTTACCTTGGCAATTAGGAGCTGAGTTTTTTTTAAAATACCTTTATGATGGAGATGCTGCATCAAATACATTGGGTTGGAGATGGGTCGCTGGTATACAAACACAAGGGAAACATTATTTAGCCTCCGAATGGAATATTAAAAAATTTACAAATAATAGATTTCAAAATATCAAACTAAACGAAAATGTACCTCCAAAAGTATCTGAAAAAACCTATCCAATAATTAAAAAAGATTTTGTTAATCCTGTGATAGAAAATGATAAAACTCTTGTCATATTTGAAAACAATTTATCTTTCGAAATTGCAGATTTGAAAAAATACAAATTTAATAAGATAGTTTTAATTAACAATCCTAATAAATTTAGACAAATTAAACTTAGCGATAAGGTAATAAAGTTTAAAACTGATTTACTAAATGACCAGCTTGAAAGAATTAGAACTTTATCAATTGATTGTGAAATTCTTACTATTGATAAATTAAAAGATATCAAAGATGATTATTATATTTTGTATCCGAGTATTGGTGAGAATTTAGATTATATTTTATCAGAATTAAGTGATTATAAATTTCTTTATAGAGAGTTAGACCAATTTTCTTGGAGTTTCTGCAATAAAGGTTTTTTTAATTTTAAAGGATATATACCAAAAATAATTACTAAATTTATCTAGCAAGTTTAATAAATATATCTCCCATGCCAGCTTGTAATTCTTCTAATGGTGTATTGTTTCTGATATCACAATATTCACCAGTTACAGGATGGGCTTTAACAATTTTAATATCATTATCATTACAAAGCTTAGTATTATGAAATAAACCTATTACCATTCTGCCATCAAGATTATAAACTTGGTCTTTTGCAATATTATTACCATCACAAAAATATTTTTTTGTTACTCTCTCAGGAAAATCTTTTTTTGAGCAAGGGTTATCAATCGTAAGAACATAAAATTCTTTGGTTACATCTTTAAACTTATGTTTCATTTTTTTTACTGTTGTATATTTCATTAAATCACATGAACAAGGAACGCAGCATCTGTAATAATTTCCACATATTTTTTTTCCTGTTTTTTCCTCATTTATATTTACAAACTCAGGAGTGCTGTTAGGATCAATCAGCGATCCAGATACAGCACAATATAACTTATTATATTCAACAAAATCTTTGTAAGAGATGTCTTTATCAATTATATATTTAAAAAATTTAGGGCCTGCAGCGTTTCTATTATTATCAGGAAAAATCCTGGACCAATCAGTAACTAAATCTTTATAGTAATTTTTTTCTTCAGAAATAGAGATATTTGAAAAAGTTAAAGTAATTAAAAAAATTAATATTAATTTTTTGAAATTACGTAAAAGTCTCATTTAGTTTTCAATTAAAATGATTAAAAACCCATTTTTGACCAATTAAATCTTTCTTGGTCTTCTTTTTTAAATTTATTTAACTCTGCTTTTGAGGGTTTTCTAAAAATAAAAATAGCTAATGCCGCAGCGATTAGTGCAAATAATGATACAGAACAAAAAGTCATTTATCTTAAATACATTATATTTTACTGTTTAGAAGCATTTTTATTTTAACATTTGTCGCACTTAATTATCCTTTCAAAATTTAAATTTATAGCTATTTAAGTCTTATGAATAAATTATTTAAATTATTAAGCTTGCTTATAATGGTACTTGTACCATCAGTAGCATTTGGAAATGTTATTGATAAACTTAACGAAACAGGAAAATTTAATAAATTAAATGAAACTCTCACTAAAACTGGTTTAATTGAAAATCTAAAAGGAAATGGACCATTTACTGTATTTGCACCTTTAGATGATGCATTTGCAGCCATTAGCGCACAAACATATTATGGTTTATTAAGAGAGGAGAACAAAAATAAACTTGTAAAAATATTAGGCCGACACGTTTTTACAAAAAAAATAACCTCATCAGAAATAGATGGTGAAATTAAACTCAAAGCAATTAATGGAGAGGAAATCACTATTAAAAAAGTAAATGGTATAGTTTATATAAATGAGGCTGAGGTTGTAACAGCTGATGTTGAAGTTTCAAACGGAGTAATTCATTTTATAAATAGAGTTCTTCAACCTTTGCAATAATTATTTTTGCCTTAAAGTAATAGTCTTATTTAAATTTTTAACTGAAATTGTTTTAGTTTTTCCATTTGTCCATTTAATTTGAACTCTTATGTCTTTTTCATTTTTTCTAATTCCATAATGAGCAACTGGCTCCATCTGGCACAAATAACCTGATCCAGCATCTATTGTTTTGGAATGTTTTCTTAAATTTGAAATAAGGGTTACGGTTGCCCCTCTGGCGGGAGCTCCATATTTGTTTAAAGGTTTTACTCTTAAATATTTATGGTTAGCATCAACTTTTGCTTTATAAAGAGATAATGGTTGATCTCTACTTTCTCCATGGGAAACTAATAGTTCCAATACACCATCATTATCTATGTCTGCAACTGCAGCTCCAGTACCATAACCATCTGGCTCTAATCCAATATCTAATGATAATTGCTCTAAAACGCCGTTGTCCATAATTTTAAAGAGTTTATTTGGTTCGCCTATATTGTTCATGAAAACCTCATCATATCCATCATTGTCTAAATCAGCAGAGATAATTGTTCTAATTCTTGTAGGATCATCAAATGTTGGTTTTGCAATATCCTCAAATACGTCATCTTTTAAGACATATGCTCTATGAAATCCGCCCCAATTTCCATTTAAAATATCTAATCTTCCTCTGTAATATATATCAGATAGAGCTGTTCCTCTGCCATTTTGAAGGACATCTTCAACTCTATATTCATATGCAACATCTAAAAATTTACCGTTGTTATTTTTATAAAGAAAATTTGCACCTCGTTCGTTAGCAGCAAAAATATCCATTTTATTAGAAATGATATGACCTGCTACAACGGCTCTACCACCTGTAACTTTTGCTAAATTTAATTGAACTGATTTATCGACAATTTTTTGATCTTCATATTCATAAAACCTTGTAGGCCCTCCATAATTAGCAACATATACACCGTAAGCTCCATCTCCATTTCTATCAACACATACAACAGACCTACCAGCAGTTAAATTTAGATCCGTTTTATTTTTTTCAATTTCAAATAAATCTACAAAATTATCCCCCTCAAAATCTATGAGCCTATCTGAATATTTTTTTGTCCCACTATATGTATCAGTATTAAGAAAGTATATTTCTTCAAATCCATCTTTATCTATATCACATGCTGCTACACCAATTGTTCTCCTAAACTCATCTGAGAATATTTTTTCATCTACTATATTTATTAACTTTCCATCTTCATATGATAGAGCCAAATTAAAATAGCCAAAACCGGTAACCACAAAATCAAAGTTTCCATCTTGATTTACATCAGTCACAGAAACACCATAACTAAGTCTTTTTGGGTTATCAACGATCTGACTTGTTAAATCCTCAAAAAAATCAGCATAAAGTTTATTTGGTAATATTAAACAACATAAAAATATAATTTTTTTTAAATATTTAGTTATGTTTATTTTCATATTTTTTTACTAGAACATTTCTTTGAACAATACTTAACTTTTTCCCAATTAAGTTTCCATTTTTTCCTCCAATTAAAAGGTCTTTTACAAACGGCACATAATTTAGAAGGTAAATGAGTTTTTTTCATTTTAACTGATGTTTATTTTTTAAAAATAAAAAATATGCAACAATTTCATACACGTAATGAAATAATACAAATAATGGTTTAATGCTCAAAATTTTATACAAAAAATTATATTTTGGAATATTAGACCAAATAATTAAGAATGCTTTTGCTCCACCAATTACTTTGCCATCTTGAATAACATGAAGTCTTCTCAAAAGCTCTGCTTGCGTTTTTGAGGTTAATGAAATTGCATCTTCATTATTTGTAATATCGATCCATTCCAAATTACTATCGGCAATCTTTTTGTAGTGATTTATCTCTAGTCTACAAACATTACACGAATTATTAAAAAAAACTTTAATTGCCATATGTGTTTTTATTTATAAATTTTTCAGCCTCTGACAATATTAATTTTTTTCTGTCAGGTTTCATTTTATCAAAAATTCTTACCATCATTGATAGTCTTGGATTTTTTAAAAAGAAAGTTCTATTTCTATTTATAAATCTCCAATACAATCCATCCATTGTATTACACCAATCACCTTTTTTAAAATCCATCATTTTCATAAAATAACTAGATCCACAGATATAAGGTTTGGTTGCAAAGATACCTCCGTCGCTAAATAAACCCATTCCATAAACATTTGGTACCATTACCCAATCAGACGAGTCTACAAACATTTCCATAAACCATTTATAAACAATCTTTGGTTTTACTTCACAAAGGTTCATTATATTTGAAAGTATCATTAACCTTTCAATATGATGTGACCAGCCATGATTTAATGCATTTTTAATTGCATAATCCAAAGGTGGTAGACCCGTTGTTCCTTCATACCACGAATTTTTCATTTTTCTGTTTTGTTTAAAGAAATTTCTTGTTTCCATTTCATCACTATACTTTTGATAAACGCCCCTCATAAATTCTCTCCACCCAATTACTTGTCTTACATAACCTTCCAACGAATTAAGCCTTATTTTATTTTTTTTATGGAACTCTAAAGTTTTTGAGATAATAAATTCAGGAGTTATTAGACCAAGGTTGATGTATGGACTTAGGGCGCTATGAAATAGAATATTGTTTCCTTGGTCAACTGCATCTTCATAGTCACCAAATAAATTTGATTTTTCTTTTAAAAAAAAATTTAAAAGTTTCACAACATCATTGTATTCAGTTGCAAACCAAAAATTTTGTGTACTCCCTGGATGGTCCTTAAATATTTTCTCAATGATAGGTTTCAAATTTTTAGTATGTTTTGTTTCTGAAATAATTGGAAACTTTGGTACTTTTGTATTTTTAGGAAGTTTCTTTCTATTATCTTCATCAAAGCTCCATTTACCTCCTTCAGGTGCTCCATCTTTATTCATTAAAATATTAAGTTTTTGTCTTGTACCTTTATAAAAGGTCGCCATAAAAGGTCTTTTATTTTTAGATAGATAGTCATTAAATTCTTCTCTAGAATTTAAAAACATTGGTGATTTAATTTTATTCCAAATTAAGTCATTTTTTTTTACAAAACTCTGTACTTTTTTTTCAAAGAATTTGTCTTCAATTTCAAAACTTGTGATTTCTTTAATTTTTTTTGATTTGATTACCTTCTTAACTTTATCTAAATAATCCTTTTTAAAATCGCTTGTTTCAATATTAGTATATTCAACTTTAAATTTATTTTTTTTCAAATTATCTGCATGTGATCTCATAGATGATAAAAACAATAGAATTTTCAATTTATGGTGCTTTTCATATGTGCATAATTCGTGATCCTCAGACATGAAGAATAAGTGATCATTTTTGAAGCGGTCTAGATATTTTGGTGGAAATAACTGATTTCCAAGTATAAAAAATAACTTCATATTGCTAATATAGCTTTAAAAAAAATATATGTCAGAAAAATATTTAATTTTTGGTGCGACAGGTTCGATCGGTTCAAGTTTGTCAAAACAACTAAAAGATTCTGGGAAAGAAGTTCATTTAGTTGCAAGAGATGAAAGTGAAGTTAAAAATCTTTCAGAACAATTAGGTTGTTCATATACAGTTGCTGATGTACTTGAAAATGGTTTTTTAGATAAAGTTAAGGCAGATGTGCCTGACGTGAAAGGTATTGCGTATTGTGTGGGATCAATAGTGCTTAAGCCACTTAGAATGATTAAAGAAGATGAATTTAATCAATGTATGAAATTAAATTGTTACTCAGCTTTGGAAATAGTTAAAGGGTATCAAGATACTTTAAAAAAAAGTAAAGGATCAGTTGTTTTATTTTCAACTGTTGCTGTCAGAAGAGGTTTTGCTAATCACGGAATAATAGCTTCTGCAAAAGCAGCTGTTGAAGGTTTAACTGTAAGTCTTGCCTCCGAACTTGCTCCAAATGTAAGGGTAAATTGTATTGCGCCAAGTTTATCAAAATCAAAAATTGCAGATCCTATGTTAAAGAATACAGTGCTAGCAGAAGGTATAGCGAAAGCCCACCCTCTTAAAAGAGTTGGCGAAGGTGCTGACAGTGCTTCGCTTGCAAAGTTTTTAATAACTGACGAAAGTTCTTGGGTTACAGGACAAGTTATTGGTGTTGATGGGGGAAGATCAACTTTATCTTAATTTTTATGTTTATTGCAATGAACAGATTTAAAATTGTTAAAGGAAAAGAAAAAGAATTTGAAGATGTTTGGAAAAATAGGGATACTCATTTAAAAGACGTAAATGGTTTTAAAGAATTTCATTTGGTTAAAGGAAATGTAAATGAAGATCATACTTTATACGCTTCCCATAGTATTTGGATGTCAAAAGAAGCGTTTATAGATTGGACAAAGTCCGAAGCTTTTAGGCTAGCTCATAAAAATGCTGGTCAACATAAAGATCTTTATATCGGCGCACCAAACTTTGAAGGCTTCGAAGTAGTTATCTAAAACTACCTATAAATTTTATCTACCTCTACTTGATAAGACTCAACCAATTTATTATTTTGATTGGCTATTCCAACAACATCAATCATCTCTTTAATCATTTGATCGGACGCTCCCTTTTTTTTAGCAGCCGCGGTATGAGATCTAATACAATATTCACAACTATTTGTTATTGAAACCGCAACATAAATCAATTCTTTTGTAACTGGATCAAGCTCACCCTTTTTCATAATTTGTTTTAAATTATTCCAAGTTCTCTCCAGTGTCTCAGGATTATTTGCTATTGCTCGCCAAAAATTAGGAATTTTTTTTATATTCCGAGTTTGCTTGATATCATCAAAAACTTTTTTAACTTTTCCTTTTACTTTCTGCTCACTCACTAATTTAAATATCGACATTTTACCTCCATTTATAATTATTATACTAAAAATTGGTTGAAACTTCTATGTTTGCTCCATAGTCAGGAATGAGACTCGTTAAGTTATAATTTGAAGAAAATGTAATATCAAAACCATTTATGCTTCTGTTGTAATCTAATTTTGTATTAAAGTTTTGAATTCCATCTAAACTTAAAGTGTATGTTTCATCTTTTCTAGTTGATAATTTTCCAGCAAAATAAAAAGCATCTGTATGACCAGCATCTTTATTTTGACTTCTTTCATAATTCGAAGTTATTGAAAGACCATTATCTGTTATTAAATCAAAACCAAAACTACCATTAAAACTATGCGTCGAACTATTGATATTATCAATAACATAAGTAGTTCCATTTGAAGCGTACTCGAATACTTGCCTAGATGATGGACTTAAGTCAGCATTATATTGTAACTGGATCTTAGGTTTTAAAATTCCATTATTTATATTAATTGTATTATCTATCGTTGAACCTAATGAGCTTACGATTGTTCCTATATTTTGTCTACCAAATCGTAAATTTAAACCTTCTGCTCCTTTTTCTTTGTAATCAGAAAGAGTTGTTAATCCTAAATCTAATTTAATATTAGGTGTAAAATTAATTTTTTCTTTTGTAAAAGTTTCTCTAAATTTAATAGAGGAGAATACTTGCTGTCCATTTCTTTTTCCATTAGTTGATACAGTACCACTATTATTTATGAGATCAGTTTTGATCGCACTTACGCCAAGAAGAATATCCATAAACATATTGTCACTTGTTGGACGAGTTTCATATATGGTTAAACTTAAAGAATTCATATCTAAAGCGCTACCAAGTTTTCCAACCTTCACATCATCATTACCAAATCTTAAGGCAAAACCATGAATTCTATCTTGATCTACTTTTTTATCAGCGCCGATTGTAATAGCGCTAGTATTTATACTTTTTGCTGAGGAAGAAAGTGAGTCTCCTACTTTACCAATACTAATCGTTCCTTCACTCCAATACGACCAATTTGTTGATATAGATTGATTTGAGGATGTATTGTCATTAGTTAAACTAGATGGCATTAATAAGTTTGATAATGAGGCTAAAATTTCATTTGAAAATTGTAATTTTAAATTTTGATTAGTTAAATTAACATTATCTTTATTTCTTCTAAGCCATTCCATACGATTTAGAACTGGATAGGATGTATGTTGAATAAGTTTTTTGGTTGAACTAGATTGTGCTTCTACTGAACCAACATCGTCGCTATTAGATGTTGGATTCATACAAGAAATAATTCCATAAGCACAAGGTAAATCAAACTCTCGAGCTAAGTCACCGTCTCTAAAATCTACATAATAGAGTTTATTTGCACCTTGATTAAAATTAAAAGTTATTCCGCCAATAGACTCTTCAATTTCCTGGTCTGGTATAGAGTTATAGACTTCACTATTAATAACTGCTGTTTTAATATTAAAAGGAACTGATAAGTTATATTCTTCAATTACGTTGTTAGCATTGTTTGCAGTATGGTCAGCCTTTACTAAAAACATTTTATATCCATCAGAACTGAACCCAAAACCTTGGAATCTTTGATTAGTAACATTCGTAATACTTATACCTACTCCATTATCTTTGCTATTAGGATCATAAGGAGTTGAAAGTTTATATTCTGCTATTCTATTTAAGTTCGTCTCTACTATAAACATCTTTGTTCCATCAGTATTAAAATCAACTGCTCTGGGATCAGTGTTATCAAAAGGGGTTTCCGTATCATCACTTACATTTAATGAAGTTATGTCATAAGGTATGGCCAATGACCAAGCAGCTATTGAATCTATATCACCATCTTGAGATTTGGTTGAAATTACAAAAACTTTAGTCCCATCTGAATTAAATTTTATATCTTGTGGTCTTTTTAATACTGATGCAATGCTTTTATTTTCATCAAGTGAAGCTGAACTTATACTAAAAGGAGTACTTAAAGAATACTGAGCTATACGACCATTATCTCCACTAAAACCAGTTACATACATTTTAGAACCAGATGGATTAAAAAGTATTCCTGTTGGTGTATTCATTTCAGTGCTTACACCCCTATCGCTTACAAATACTGGCCCTGCATAAACTTTAAAATGGATAAGCAGACCAATAAAAACTGTAAAAATAAACCTGATATTTTTCATCTTTAATTTTTGAGAAATATACTAAAAAGTACTAGAAACTTCTATATTTGTATCGTACTCGAGCGAGTTATCAAATATATGATTGTGATTAATTGAAAAATCAAAACCATTGAAATTTTTATTATAACTTAAGCTAGATTCGTGGGCATTTACAGGATTATAATTAAATGCAAACTCGCCATCGTCTTCTTTTGATCTACTAAATTTCAATATAAATATTTCTCTAGAGCTATTAGTACCTTTTCTGTCATTGAAACTAATAATTTTTTCAAAACTTGATGAAATAGTAAAACCATTTAAATACACAGCTTCGAAACCAATATTATATTTTAGATCCTGGTTTGAATATTTTCGAATTGTATCTGTCACAACATTAGTTTCGCCGTGATAAATATATTTATAATCAATGTCCTCACTTAAATCATAGAGAAGTTCTAATCCTCCCATTGGTTGAATTGTTCCCATGTCGGTAACATATTCATCCATTTCAAATAAAAATCCTGCAGCAAGTTCACCGGTTGCAAAATCAGTATTCTTGTAAGTTAAATTTTTAGCTACAGGATCACTTGGATTATTTATATAATCTGTAAATTCTGACAAGTGAGTAATGCCATATGTCAGTTTTGCAGTTGGAGTCATATTAAGTCTGCCCGCTTTACTTCTAGTTCGATAATTTAGTGTTCCAAAAATTTGTCCTCCAGTTCTTTCACCTGATAATTTAGATTGATAAATATGATCAATACTTAAAAAACTAACACCTAAAACAGCGTTGACATATTGATTATGTTGGGTTGGAGCAATTCCATATAAATTTAAAGTAAGCGACTCCATGGTTACATCTTGTTTAGATTTTTTAATTTCACTACTGCTATCTCCATATCTAAGAGCTAATCCAAAAAACTTATCGTCACCATATTTTCTATCTGCCCCCAATGTTATTCCTTTTACCAGAACATCTTTTGGTCTTTCACTTCCATGCTGGCCGTACAAACCTACATATACATCTACAAGACTCCAAGTAGACCATTTAGATTTTTTATCTTCATTTTTAGTTTTGCTAATTAATGAGGCAATATTTTTTCTTGCAACCGGTTCAAATTTATTTGCTAAAGTATCTATTAAAGTATTTTTATAATTAAAATTTAAATTATGAGCGGTTAAGTTCTCTTCGTCTCTATTTCTCTTGATCCACTCAAATCTTTTGAAAATAGTAGTCGTATTTAAACTTATATTTTGCTTTGTAAGCTCCACCGTTGTTCCAAAGGTAGAAGTTGTTGCAGATGTACATTCTACCAATCCATAAGGACATTCTAAATCAAAACGATTTACTTCATCTACACCACCTCCCCCTAACCTCTGCACTATAAATAACATCATGCCATCAGGAGAAAAACTAAAACCCTTAGGAAGACCATTCTTCCTAGTATTTTGATTTTCATTACCAAATCCTTCTACATTCCATCTACCAACTTTTGTTGCGGTAGAAACATCGAAACTTTCATCCAATCTAAATTGATAAATAAAAGAAAAAGGAAAATTATTAGTGCCAACTTGTGTTACATTTTCAATCAATACAAACATTGCAAAACCATCATCACTAAATTCTATATCTCTTGCAAATTCACCATTTGGAGTAGTAGTTTCCACTTCAATACCTAAACTACTCAGATCTACTTGATGAATTTGAGTTGATGAACTAAAATCATGGGTTGCGGGTAATTCAAAAGTAGTTAAAGTAGGAGTGTCCTCAGTACTAGAAAGTGTAAAAAGTTTTGTTCCTTCTTTATTAAATGCTACACTATCTATATCATCTCCAAATGAAAGTTTGTCTTCGAATGTCATTCCATCAACATCAAAAGCTGTAGCAGCATTAAACTTTCCTAATTGGCCATTTATGTCTAAAATATAAAATATTTTTCCATCATCTTTTATTACTATGTTTTCTGTAGCATCAGTTACGTTACCACCTGACAAAGCATTAATATCTATTGCATCAATAGCATCACACGTTACATCTGCACCTTGACTAGCCATTAGATCTGAAGTTACTTTAAAAGGTACAGCAACTTTGTTCATGCTTAAAGAATGGTTTTCTAACTTATTACGAGTTAAATTAACTGTAAAAACTGTTGAGCCATCATCACTCCATGCAACATCATGCGGATCTTCAGTTCTATCTTTTTCAAGTTCTGCCTCAGTTTGGCTTGATTCACAAGTCAAAGTGTCATGTGCTTTGTTACCACCAGGAATTCTTCCATCAAACCATCTCACATTTAGTTCTCGAGCTACTACGAAATTTGAAATAAAAATCGAGATAAAATAGCAAATTATTATCAGTGCAGCTTTTTTCATGATCAACTATTGTAGTGTAGGTTTTAAAAGCCTCAACATTTTTTTATGTATAGATTTATTAGCAGAAATTAAAACGTTTCCAGCTTTATTTACATTTTCATTACGCCAAGTAGAAGCGATTCCGCCTGAGGCTTTAATTATTGGAATTAATGGATGAATATCCCAGATTTTATTCATACATTGAATAACAACATCTAATCTTCCCTCGCATAAATGAGCATAACTTAATGCATCAGAACAAGGAAACTGCATCATCTTTAAAATTTTTGGAATTTTCTTTTGTTTGTTTAAGGATAAATAGCCATGAAAAGCTGCAGACACTTTCATATTTTTAAATGTTGCTTTTTTATTGATACTTAACTTTGATTTTTTTCCATTATCAACGACATATGCTGCTTTGTTAGAAACGTTATAGTAGTATTTTTTTAATTTAGGAAAATTTGCTAAACCTACAATTGGATCTCCTTTATAATTTAATGAGATCAAATTGCTCCAAGTTGGATTTCCTATCACAAAAGATCTTGTTCCGTCTATTGGATCTATAATCCAAGCGAAATCACTTTTAACCTTTTTGTGTCCAAATTCTTCTCCAATTATTTGATGATTTGGAAATTTCTTTTGTATTTTAGCTCTTATAAATTTTTCAAATGCCTTATCTGCAGATGTTACCGGGTCATAACCTTTGCCTTTAAGTTTATTATTTACCTTAAAGGGCTTGTTAAGCTTCTTATAATAAAGTCGTGTTAAGTCCTTAGCTAAGCTGTTTAAAAAGCTTGAAAATACTTTAATTTTCTTTGAATTTATCTCTGGCATAAATAGTCACTTACTATTTTATTTATCTTGATTAAAGACAAATTTTAAATAATCCTCGAATATACTATGAAAATAGAACTGAATAATAACAAGATTTTCTATAAAAATGGCTCATCTGTACAGGAGATACATCCATTTTGGTTACGTGAAAGAGCCAATGGTGAAAAATACTTAGATAAAAAAACACAACAAAGACTTTTTGATCCAACTTCCTTAAATGTTGAAATTGCAATCAAAAGTGCTCGAATTAATAATGACTTATTAGAGATTGATTTTAATGATGGTGTTAATTCTAAACTAAATATTGAAAAGATTGCAGAAGAATTTTCAAAAGAAGATAAAGTCATTCATGGCATAGAAAAAATTAAATGGAATTCGTCTTTTAAAGATTTTAAAAAATATAAATATTCTGATGATCTTTTTGAAACACAAGAAATGTATGATTTATTATTGTCTTTTTATAAATATGGATTTGTAATTATTGAAGATGTCCCGACTGAAGATAATTTCCTAGTAAAATTTGCAAATAAAATTGGAAGTGTAAGACGAACAAATTTTGGTGAGCATTTTAATGTTAAGTCAATTCCAAGTCCTAATGATTTAGCTTATACGTCTCTTGCCTTAGCGCCACATACAGATAATCCTTATAGAAATCCTGTACCATGTATTCAGTTATTACATTGTATTATCAACGAAGTTTCTGGTGGTCACTCAACGTTAGTAGATGGATATACTGTGACCGAGGATTTAAAAAAAGAAAATTCAGAATTCTTTGATATTTTAACTAAAATTAAAGTTAAATTTAAATTTATAGACAAAGATGTTGTTTTAGAGCATTGGGCTGAATTAATACAATTAGATGAAAATAATAAATTTAAACAGGTTAGATTTAGTCCAAGATTAGATTTTGTTCCGATTTTAGAAAAAAATGAATTAGATTTATATTATAAAGCGAGAAAGAAATTATCTACTATGTATAATTCTTATAAATATAGAATTGAATTTAAACTGCAGCCAAAAGATATTTTAATGATGGATAATTATAGATTATTACATGGTAGAACAGAATTTGATGCAAATGAAGGAAATAGATTTTTGCAAGGTTGTTATTTAGATTTCGATAGTACAGAGGGTAAATTAAGACACTTAAAAAGAAAATTTAATCTTTGACTTTTAGAGATACCTTAATTGCATCTCTAGTTCCAATTTTCTTAGGTTTTGGTTTTGTAATTGCTAAACCAGCAATGGAACATTTTCCACCTATACTTTTGATGGGTTTGAGATTTACTTTTGCAGCATCAATTTTAATTTGGTGGTTCCCAATTCCAAAAGGTTATCTTAAGCAAATTTTTATAGCTTCTTTAATTGCAAATACTTTACAGTATAGCGTTACTTACACTGGTTTAAATTTAATCGATGCTTCTGCAGCTGTACTACTGGTTCAAACAGAGGTTCCATTTGGAGTTTTATTTGCTTACTTCATGCTTAAAGAAAAACCTACCATAAGAAGTTTAATTGGAATTACAATTGCATTTGTTGGAGTTTACATTTTAACAGGCTCTCCTAATTTAGAGGGAAAATTTTTAGGTATATTTCTTACAATATTAGGATCTGCTATTTGGGCTTTAGGACAAGTGTTGGTAAAACCTTTAAGTAAAGAAATAGCTCCA